>JBJKSM010000084.1:0-39109 GCA_046704045.1 Thermodesulfovibrionales bacterium
GAGACCGGCCGGTGCATATTCTGCTGCGTTGCGCTATGGCAGACATTGCAATTCCAGATCCAGTAGTTGTCGCCCTGGAACTTCTGGGGAATCGTGGGATCTGCGGAATTGGCGGTTGTCAGCTCTGCGTGAGGACTGTTGTGACATCCTTCGCAGTATATCCTGTTGTTCATGTCGCCTTCCGGCGAATTCTTCAAAACCGAGTTGCGGTAAAGAGTGTTGCTGTTTTCAGAATATGTGGCGCCGTGACAGCTGCCGCACTGGGGCTCCTGCAGCCATGGCTGACGCCCGTTCTGGACGGATGAAGCCATTTGGTACATGTCGCCGTGGCAGTCATGACAGCTCTTGCCCGCCCTGAACATGATCCCCCTCAGGCACTGGGTCTTCGGGCCGGGATGGCAGTTGTAACAATCCGGAGAAGTGTTTGAAGAGGCCGCCGTTGTATTCATCTTGTCCTTGTGCCAGTTATGCATTGCAAGAGAAAGGCTTTCAACGCCGGCCTTGCCGGGCGCCCCGAGGGCGTTGTCGGCGTGGCATTCAGCGCATGCATGAACGATCCCTTTGGCCTGGTCGGAAGCCAGGGTTGTGCCGCTAAGGGCGTCGTGGCTCTGCAGTATGTTCAACTGGGGGTTGGTTGTGCCGTGGCAGTTGCTGCACATCAGTTCGGTCGAGATCGGGGCAACGACGTTGGTGGTCTGAAGCACGTTGCCCGAACTGTCCTTCACCGTGATAACGCCGGTGCCGTAAGGGTCCCACGTCCCGTCATCGTCATAAGGGCTGAGCGGGATTCCGACGGCCTCGTAGCCCAGACCGTTGGCATCGAGTGTCATGTTGCCCGCAAGGGGTGTGCCGGTGATGCCGACATTGGTCGGGACATTGAATCCGAACTGCGCAGCATAGGTCCAGAAGTTCGTGTGCAGCGCCGGATTTGTTTTCTTGGGAAAAGAATAACTGACGGTGATGCCGCTTGTCACTATTGCCGCGCCGTCGCTGCCCCGTCTGAATACCTGGGCATGCAGAGTGTTATAAGGGGGCAGAACCATGAAGTAGGAGTAGTCGTCCTGGTCGCAGTGCATTCCAAGGTCGTTCCATGCGAATATTACGTAACTCATGTTTTTCGCCGGGATCGCCTGGCTGCCGTATGACTTTGTCATGGCCCAGTTCACGGTCGTCGCTGCCCCGGAAGATACCGCCGCGACCTGGTGTGTGGTCAGATAGCCCGAGTGAGAGACGTTCAACGTGTAATTCCCCGGCGCTTCGCTCAGACTGTACGTCCCTGTGCTGTCCGTGGCGGCACTCTGAGTGCCGTCGCTTACAACGGCCCCTGAAATGGTCCCGCCCGTTGCGATGTCCTTCACCATGCCGGTGATCGCCCCGTTTGTGGCCGCCTCGCCAGTTGCGCCGGCGCCAAAGAGCGCCATCAGACAGAGAAGAGCTACTGAAGTCACGAAACCCGCTGCTCTTTTCATTTTTCCTCCTCCTGTTTCTCTGATATCTGCCGAAAAATTCGGCATCGGAAACCAACGTTTGCCATTCTGTGAACCCTAAAGGCTTATGGTTCGATCCATGAGCTGATGTTTTTCCGTCATCTGTCGAACCGCTAATCGGCGCCTGAAAGGAGTTTAGTTGCGAAACATTAAGCTTCCATTAAGCGGAGGTTAATAAAACTTAATGTGGAAGCGTTGAAACAACCGGGAACTATTTCCTGTCAGCCGCTCCAGCGGGCGGCGTTTGCGTGCCCGGAGAGAAATGCCGGGGATAGAATGATTACAAAAATGGCTGGACATGCACTAAAGTGTAGCATAACGAAATTCAACTTTTCAGCGTTTATCCTTGCAGATCCGGCAGTTAACAAGTGGCACCGCTTTTGCCTCTTAACGTAAAAGAGAAATGAGGTGAACCATGAAACTGACAGGCATCACTTATATGAAAACAGCGAAAAACTCCGACATTCTGAAAACGCACCCCTGCTTTTCGGAGGAGGCTCACCATAGATTCGGCAGGATACACCTGCCGGTGGCCCCGGCCTGCAATATCCAGTGCCGTTACTGCGTCAGGAAATACGACTGTGCAAATGAATCGAGGCCGGGCATAACGAGCATGGTACTTGCCCCGTCCGAGGCGCTCGAAAGGGTGCGGGCGGTAGTAGACCGGAACGACCGCATCAGCGTAGTCGGCATCGCAGGACCTGGAGACCCTCTGGCCAACGACGAGACATTCGAGGTGATTTCCATGGTCCACGGGGAATTCCCGGAGCTTACCCTCTGCGTCTCTACAAACGGTCTTGCCCTCCCGGACAGGATAGAGGAACTGATGAGGTCAGGGGTCAGAAGCATCACGGTCACGATCAACGCGGCGACGCCCGCTGTGGCCGAAAAGATCTATTCATGGGTTTCGTATAAGGGGAAGAGATATGAAGGCAGAGAGGCTGCGCAGCGCATCGTGGCAAACCAGTGGCGCGGGCTGACTGACGCGATCGACGCGGGGTTTATCGTGAAGGTGAACACCGTCCTGGTACCTGGCATAAACGATGTCGAGATACCGCTCATCGCATGGGGGGCGGGAGAAAAGGGGGCGGACATCATGAACATCATGCCGCTCATCCCGCAGGCCGAGTTCGCTCACCTGCCGAGGCCGTCGCGGGAGACTCTCTCCAGAAAGCGGGGCGAATGCTCCGGACGCATCCCCCAGATGACCCACTGCAGGCAGTGCAGGGCCGACGCGTGCGGCGCGCTCGGCGAAGACAGGGACATGGAGCTCGAGGTGCTGAACGCCCGGATAGGAGAGGAGTACTGCGATGCCGTTTACTGAAACAAGGGCACACCTTACGGAAAGAGAGATCGAACGCTACCGCCGACAGCTCATGCTCCGGGGTTTTACCCTGGAACACCAGGAGAGGCTCAGGAATTCCACTGTCCTGATCGCCGGCATAGGCGGACTCGGCGGGACCGCCGCCCTCTATCTTGCGGTTGCCGGCATCGGCAGGATGACGCTCGCCCATTACGGCAGGCTGACCGAGTCGAATATGAACAGACAGATCCTTATGAGGCATGACTGGATAGGGAAGATAAGGGTCGATCAGGCGAAAAGGACGATCCGCGAGATTAACCCCGATGTCGAAACGGAGATATACGACGAGAGGTCTGAGGAGGACAATATCGACAGGCTCCTCGGCGGCGCCGATATCGCGATCTCTGCGAGACCGAACTTCCGGGAGCGGAGGGTCCTGAACCGGGCGTGTGTGGGAAAGGGAATACCTATGGTCGAGGCCGCGATGAACGGGATGGAAGGCTATCTCTTCAACGTCATTCCGAATGAGACGCCCTGCCTTCATTGCGTCTTTCCCGAGGACGACCCTTCGTGGGAGGAGCTGGGCTTCCCCGTCCTCGGCGCGGTGTCGGGCATGCTCGGATGTATCATGGCGATAGAGGCGATAAAGCTTCTGACCGGTTATGGAAGGCCGATGGCCTCAGAGATGCTGTTATTCAATACCTTCGATACGGAGTTCAGGAAGGTGAAGATCCGTCGCGACCCGGGATGCCGGGTCTGCTGCGAAGAGGGCGTGAAACCCGATGCCGAAAGGAAAGAGCCGGCAGCGGCGGTTTTTTCGGGAGGTCGCATATGAAAAGGAATCTCGTGGTATTGTTCGTTGTCTGCGTTTTCTTTCTCCCGGCGCTTCCGCGGGCATCGGCGTCGACGGAGATAATCGTCTCGGCCGCGATCAGTCTCAAGGACGCCTTTGAGGAGATAGGAAGGGTGTACGAGCGGAGAAACAGCGGTGCACGGGTTGTATTTAATTTCGCATCTTCCGGCGGCCTGATGCGTCAGATCGAATCCGGCGCCCCTGCCGACGTATTCGCATCCGCCTCGCAGAAGGAGATGGACGAGCTTGAAAAGAAGGGTCTTATAGCACCTGTGACGAAGACGGATTTCGCCGAAAATACGCCGGTCCTGATCGTCCCCCGAAACGCAGGGACGGGGCTGAGGGGCTTCCCCGGCCTGGCGAAGAGTAAAGTGAAGAGGATCGCCGCAGGAAATCCCATAACAGTGCCGGCGGGAAGATACGCAGCCCAGGTCTTCCGCTATTACAATCTCTCCGGCCGCATAAGGGACAAGCTCATCTATGCTGAGAACGTCAGGCAGGTGCTCGACTACGTGGCCCGGGGAGAGGTGGACGCGGGTGTCGTGTACAGGACCGATGCGCTTACGAGGCCGTCGGAAGTGAGGATTGTCGCGGAAGCGCCGGAGGCCTCGCACCGGCCGACGGTCTATCCGATCGCGGAGATAAAGGGATCTGCAAACGACGCAGCGGCAAGGGCATTCATCTCCTTCGTTACTTCGGCGGAAGGGGAGAAGATCCTGGCAAGGTACGGCTTCAGGAAGGGCAGGTAGGGGCGGGTTCAAACCCGCCCCTGCAGGGGGCAATGCGATATGGACAACCCGGCATTTTTTTCAATGAGGCTTTCTCTTCAGGTTGCGGCGGCCGCAACGGCTATGGTGTTTCTCATCGGCCTGCCCGTGGCATATCTGCTTGCGTCGAGGAGATTCAGGGGCAGGGAGCTGGTCGATATGCTGCTCACCCTTCCGCTCGTTCTGCCGCCCACCGTCACGGGGTATTATCTCGTCGAACTTTTCGGAAGAAACGGGGCGATCGGCGGGCTGATCGCAAGGCTGACAGGGTGGAGCATCATGTTCACCTGGCAGGCCGCCGTCCTCGCCGCGTTCACCGTTTCGCTCCCTTTTATGATAAAGACCGCACGGGCCGCGATCGAGTCCGTCGACCGCAGCCTGATCGACGCCTCCTACACCCTCGGCCACTCGGAGCTGGAGACCGCACTGAAAGTGGTGCTCCCCCTTGCCAGGAGGGGTATCATCGCAGGACTCGTCCTCTCCTTTGCGCGCTCCGTGGGGGAATTCGGCGCCACTCTGATGCTGGCGGGCAACATCCCGGGCAGGACAGACACCATGCCCCTGGCGATCTATTCCCTCGCGGCCTCGGGGGACTGGACACACGCCAATGTGATGGTGCTTTGCCTGACGGTTCTTTCAGGGGTTTTCCTCTATGCGGCAAACAGGTTCGGCGGGAGAAAGACCTGATGGGTCTCGCGGTGAAGATAGTCAAGAAAGTGAAGGGGTTCTCGCTCGAAGCGGAGTGGGAGATCGGCAACGAGCTTGCGGTCCTTTTCGGTTACTCGGGTGCGGGAAAATCCATGACGCTCCGGTCGATAGCCGGCACCCTGACGCCGGACGAGGGCTTCGTCAGCCTCGGCGGCAGTGTTTATTTCGACAGCGGCCTGAAGATCAATGAGCCTCCGCGGAAGCGGCCCTTCGGGTATGTTTTCCAGGACCTCGCCCTGTTTCCTCACATGACGGTTAAAGGCAATATCGCCTATGGCGGCCGTGGAATGAGCAGGACCGAGCTTGACGAAAAAGGCGGGGAGATGATCTCCCTTTTTCATCTCCGGGGCCTTGAGAAAAAACTCCCTTCCGAAATATCGGGGGGGCAGAAACAGAGAGTCGCCCTTGCACGGGCGTTGATGAGAAGACCGGAGATGCTGTTACTCGATGAGCCCTTCTCGGCCCTCGATCACCCGCTGCGCCTGGAGATGGGGACGATGCTCAGGGAAATACATGAAGAATTTGAAATCCCCGTCGTTCTTGTAACCCATGATATCTCCGAGGCATATGCGCTCGCCGACCGGATAATCTTTTATGCCGACGGCAGGGTCGCGCCTCACCTTCCGGAGAGGCAGCATGCGCAACTGAACCCGCCCGGTTGCCGTCTCGATGCGTCCGTCGTTTGACGGCTGATTGCCGCCCCGTTCCGCTTTACAAAGAACAGCCGTTCTTTTATCATTTAGTATGCCGGAAGGACAGGACATAAAATTTCTGAGGCTCGCCCTTGCGCAGATGAATCCCACCGTTGGCGATCTTTCCGGCAACGCAAAGAGGATACTCGAACTGGTTAAAAAGGCGAAGGCGCAGAAGGCCGACTTTGCGGTGTTCCCCGAGCTTGCGCTGACCGGCTATCCTCCGGAAGACCTCATCCTGAAGCCCCAGTTCATCTCCGACAACCTGGCGGAGATGGGGAGACTGAGCCGGCTTGTCTCGGGTATAGCGGCGTTTGTAGGCTTTGTCGATTCCGGTGAAAACGGGGAGATTTACAATGCGGCGGCCCTGATCGCAGACGGCAGGATAATAGACGTATACCACAAGATACTTCTTCCGAATTACGGGGTCTTCGACGAATTCAGGTACTTCAGGCCTGGCACGGGCTTCCCCGTCTACATCTATAACGGCGTCAGGATCGGGATCAACATCTGCGAAGACATCTGGCACCGGACAGGGCCTGCGCGTGTTCAGGCCGCGGCGGGAGCGGGGCTGATCGTCAATATCAACGCCTCCCCTTATGAAACGGGAAAGCCCGACACGAGGGAGAAGATACTTTCCGAGAGGTCCTCGGAAAACGGCGTCATGATAGCCTATCTCAATACGGTCGGAGGCCAGGACGAACTCGTGTTCGACGGGACGAGCATGATATTCGACCGCATGGGAAGCCTGAAGGCGAGGGGCAGGCAGTTTCAGGAAGAGATGATGATCGCGGATATCGATATTGCCGGGATCACGAGGCCCCGCGCGTGCGGAAAAAAGGCGGAGAAATGTCTTCCGCCGGAAATCGTGAAGGGGGTAAGGAAGGTCAGGGTCCCCCTGTCCTCGATCGGCGGGAGGAAGGCGGCGAAGGGGCTGAAGGTCCGTCAGCGGATGAGCGGCGTGCAGGAGATATACAGCGCCCTCGTGCTCGGGACCGCCGACTACGTCAGGAAAAACGGGTTCAGGGGCGTCGTCATCGGTCTGAGCGGGGGAATCGATTCCTCCCTCGTTTCGGCGATAGCGGCGGACGCGATCGGAAGGGAGAACGTCAGCGGTCTGTTCATGCCTTCGAGGTACACGTCGCAGGAAAGCAGGGAGGATGCCTTCAGGCTTGCCGGAAACCTCGGCATGGAGATTACCGAAATCCCCATCGATGCGGTCTTCAGCGCATACCTCAGGGAACTCGAAAGGGACTTCAGCGGACGGAAGGAGGACGTAACGGAGGAGAACCTCCAGGCGCGGATCAGGGGTAACCTTCTCATGGCCTTCTCGAACAAATTCGGCAGGCTCGTGCTCACTACGGGAAACAAATCGGAGATGTCAGTGGGGTACGCGACTCTATACGGGGACATGGCCGGCGGGTTCGCGGTGATCAAGGACGTGCCGAAGACGCTCGTCTACAACCTCTGCAGGTGGAGGAATTCCTCCGGAGAGACCGTGATCCCGGGGAGGGTGCTGTCCAAGGCCCCGACGGCGGAGCTGAAGGCGGGCCAGAAGGACAGCGACACCCTTCCTCCTTACGAAATACTCGATCCGATCCTCAGGGCCTACATCGAGGACGAGCTGCCGTTCGAGGAGATCCTCGGGCTCGGAAACGACCCGGAGAGCGTGAGGAAGGTCATCGGGTTGGTGGACAGGAGCGAATACAAACGCAGGCAGTCCCCGCCCGGGGTGAAGATCACCAGAAGGGCCTTCGGAAGGGACAGGCGTTTTCCGATCACTAACAGATACCGCAGTTGGTAAACGATCTTACCGGAGGGGGACACTGAGATGAGGCTCTGCACAATTTTCCTGGTTCTGCTGCTGTTTTGCGGACATGCTGCGCTTGCTTCGGGACAGCAGGGGTTTCAGTTCGGTAAACAACCTGAGTTGCAGCAGGTCAAGCCGAAGAAGCCGGTGCGGATAAAACTGAAGAGGACCGCGAAGAACGAATACAGATGGGAGCTCACCGGCGACGACGCGGACGAGGTGGTAAAGGTCGACCGGAAGCTCAGAAAGCTGCTGGGGGTCAAATGAAAGACGGAGACGGAAAGAGCCTCTGCCGATCGTCGGGGCGCCGTGGCTAAGGGGACCCTCTACGTCGTCTCCACCCCGATAGGCAACCTCGAGGACATCACGCTCCGGGCCCTCAGGGTGCTCAGGGAGGTCGATGTCGTCGCCGCCGAGGACACAAGACACTCGCTCAAGCTCCTGGGCCATTACGGCATATCGAAGCCGCTCATCAGCTACTGGGGGGAGAAAGAAAAGGTGAAGGCCGAAGAGACGATCCGCAGGCTGGAGGCGGGACAATCCGTAGCGCTCATCTCGGATGCCGGAACGCCCGGCATCTCGGACCCCGGCGGCGTGCTGATAAGGAGGGCGGTCGAAGAGGGGGTCGCCGTCGTGCCAGTCCCCGGGCCTTCGGCGTTTGTGGCGGCGCTTTCGCTTTCCGGGTTTTCGACGACGGGCTTCATCTTCATGGGCTTCCTTCCGCCCCGTCAGTCCCGGCGGAAAAAGGTCCTCGATGAGCTTCGCCTCGAAAGGAGGACGCTCGTCTTTTATGAGGCGCCGCACCGGGTGCTCGAAGCCCTCGCAGACATGGCGGACCTCTTCCCCGAAAGAAAGGCGGTCCTTGTGAAGGAAATCACGAAGCTCCACGAGGAGGTGCTCAGGGGGACGATCGGAGAGATACAGGTCCGCATGGAGGACGTGAAGACGGCCGGAGAATTTGTGATCCTCGTTGAGGGAAGACCGCAAGAGACTGCTTCCTCTTCAGAAGACGCCCTTGCAGAGATCCGGTCCCTGATGAAAAGAGGACTGGGCAGGAAAGAGGCGGTAAAAAGGATCGCCGAAGAATACGGCCTGAGCAGGAAGGAGCTGTATGACCGCAGTCTTTCCGGCGGTTCATCCTGAGGCGCAATCCATACGGAGGAGCGTGCGTTATTGGCCGGTGCCTATTTCCTGGGCCGTTCTGCCCACCTGCTGCGACAGGTTCTTCTGGGTGCTGATGCGCACCACCATCTCCGGCAGGGTGATCGTCCTGCCGTCGTGATCGAAGGTGACCTGCACCATCACTGCGGCGGGAAGGTATTTCTTGTCCTCCGCGTTCCAGTCTGAAACCCAGTCGCCCTCCTTCTCTCCCGGCGGGATATCGAAGTATTTGAATTCCAGCTTGGTCACCTCCGGATCGAGCGTAGAGACCTTTCCCCCGCTGTCTTCGAAGGCGTCCTTGAGAAAAAAGACCTTTTCCCTTGTGTGAAGCCCGCCGCTGTCCTCATAGATCGAGATGTACTTCAGCCCCCCGGTGTCTTCCGGCCCCTTGCCCCTGCTGTCGACGCTCGTTGTCACGAACCCGAGCTCGTCGTCCTCTCCCTTGAAGTAGAGTTTCTTCTGGTCGGTCGCCGTAGGGTCGGTGAACACGAAGGGATACACCCCCCTGATGAGCCAGGCGATCCGGTCATCGAGAATGCGCATCTTCTGAGTCACCTCTTCCTTTTCCGTGCCGCTTTGCTGGGCCTTGTAACCAAGACGCAGCGCCGCAAAGAGGATGAGGAAGATCGCGAGCGAAATAGTCATCGCGATGATGATCTCAAGCAGCGTAAAGCCGGAGTCAGGATTCCGTTTCATGGAAGTACCGAAGGCCCCTGACCGTCAGCCTGTTGGAGGGCGGCCACGTGACGGTCACGGTTATTTCGTAGAGTTTGGACTTGTCGTCGTCGGACGACGGCATGGCCGTGATTACCCGCTGCGCCTGGAAGCCGTCCTTGAAGTCCGTCGGATCGGTGCCGGGTTCGATGTCCGGAAGGACGTATGCCTGATCAAGCACCGAGCGCGCGTAAAAAATGGCCTTCGTATAATCGTCGGCCTTTTTTGTGGCCCTGAGGGTGATCGAAAAGAGCTGGAAGACGGCGACCACCGCAACGCCTAAAATGGCGAGCGCCACCATCACTTCGAGCAGGCTAAAGCCGTTTGATTTTCGGTGTGCCGAGCTCGGGGTCGACCGTAATTGCATATGCCTGGCCTTTGGCGTTTTCAATTTTTATGGTTCCTCCCGAACCGCCGCCGTTGGCGAAAAAGACCTCGTCATCGCCGCTGATGGCAAAGCCCTTGCGGAGAACATGCGTATCCGATGTCTTCCCGTTGCCGTAATCGATCCAGTATCGGTCGTTATCGGCGTCGATCCTGACGGAGACGTCGGTCCTTTCCATGATCGCGATCTCCCTCGCATGGTTCAGGGTCTGGTAGAGCCGCCTTGCCTCGTCGCTGAAGAGCGCGTTTTCGCGGACCCGGCCCGCTGAAAAAAAGACGACTGCCATGGCCATGCCCGCTATGAAAAGGACGACGATCAGTTCGAGGAGGGTGAACCCCCTATTGCCAGCTTTCGATATCCTTGTTTTCTCCGTCACCTCCGGCGGCGCCGTCCGCACCGTATGAATAGAGGTCGTAATCTCCATGCTGGCCCGGACATTGGTACTGATAGGGTTTTCCCCATGGGTCATTGGGCACTCCCTTCTTGAGATAAGGGCCGTTCCAGTTCTCGGCTCCGGGGTTCGTCTGCAGCGCGTTCAGTCCCTCGTTCGTATTCGGGTATCTGCCCGTGTCGAGCCTGAACGCATCGAGCGCCTCTCCGAGCATCTCTATCTGCGTCTTTGCGGTCTGCTGTTTGCTCTTTCCGACATGGCCGAAAAGCCTGGGGCCTACAAGAGCGGCGAGCATTCCGAGAATCACCATAACCACGAGGAGCTCGATAAGGGTGAACCCCCGTTCCTCCCCGACCTTCTTCTTCATTATTGAAGTTGTCATTTTTTTCCTCCGGAGACATTTAATCTCAGTTTGAAAGTGGCCGATCGGGCCTACAGCGGTATCTCATTGATGCTGAAGATGCCGATCAGCATGGAAATCACGATAAACCCTACGACCAGTCCCATGATCAGGATAAGGGCGGGTTCGAAGAGACTCACGAACCTCTTGATGAGGCTCTTCGTCTCGGCCTCGAACCGTTCGGCGATGAGGAGAAAGGTCTCTTCGAGCCTTCCGGCCTCTTCCCCGACGGTGACCATCTGCACGACTATCGCCGGGAAGATGCCGCTTTCGCGCAGGGGCAGCGATATGCCTTTCCCCTTGCTGATGCCCTCTTCTATGGCGATGAGTTTTCTGGAGACCGTTTCGTTGTCAACAACGTCCCTCGATATCCTGATCGCCTCGATGATCGGCACGCCGCTTTGAAGCAGGGTCCCGAGGGTGCGGGAGAACCTTGATATGATCAGCCGCATGCTCAATCTTCGTACGAACGGGATGCGTAATTTTATGTCGTCTATATACGCCCTGCCCTCGGCGCTCTTCGCGTAATTCCTGACGAGGAGCACCGCGGCTGCGATGACCGCGAGTCCGGCCCACCAGTAGGAGGCAAAGGCATTGCTGGCGTTGATGAGTATCACGGTGGGCAGCGGAAGGGCCTGTCCCATGTCGGTGAATATCTTCGAGAAATTCGGTATCACGTAGAGCATCAGCACCGCCACCGCCAGCCCGCCGACGGTCGTGAGCAGTATAGGATAGATCATCGCCGAAGTGATCTCTTCCTTGAAAGCGATTGTCGTTTCGAGGAAGACAACGAGCCTTTTTATGACCGTCTCGAGTATGCCGCCGCTCTCACCGGCCTTGACCATATTCACGTATACCTTCGGAAAGACCTTATGCCTGCCCATCGCATAGGAAAGGGTATTACCCTTCTGAATGTCGATATATACTTCCCGTATGATCGCCCTGAAGGATTTTTTCCCCGAGTGCTCGGCAAGCACATAGAGCGCCCTGTCGATTGGCAGCCCGGAATCGAGGAGGTTGCCGAGTTCCTGGGTGAACGTCAGAAGGTCCTTGCTCGTTACCCGCTCCAGAATGGAGAGTTCTTTCGGTGAGGATATCTTTATGCTGACAGGGATAAGGCCCTTTTCCCTGAGCGTCGACTTGAGGCTTGCTTCGTCTGAAAATGATGCGTTCTCCCTGACCTTCCTCCCCGAAGAGTCAACGGCTTCATAAGTGTAAAACGGCATAAATTATCTTATCACAGGCATAAAACGCGGTCAAATAATCAGGCTGCAAAGAGGCGGCCCGAAAGCGTCCCGGAGTTTGACTAATTCCGGTAACGTCATATATTGTATTTTATCATGATCCAGAGCATGACGGGCTTCGGCAGCGCCGAGAAGGAAGGATGCAGGGTAGAGGTCAGGTCGATCAACCACCGTTTCCTCGAGGTCTCCATGAGGGCTCCCTCCTTTATGGCCCGGCTCGAAATCCCCTTCAGGAACATCCTGAAGGAATCCCTTTCGAGGGGAAAGTGCGATATCTCGGTCAGTGTCTCCGCCCGTGAGGCCACGGACGTTGCCGTCAACGTGGAGTTCGTGAAGAAAATGTACGCCTCGTTCAGCGCCCTCAGGGAGGAGCTTTCGCTAAGCGGCGAGATCGACATCAACGGGCTGCTTGCGCTCCATGAGATGTTCATCGAGACGAGCCAGAAATATGACCTCGACAAGGTGATCGAAACGTACCGGCAGGCTCTCGCCGATCTAATCGGGATGAGAACCGCGGAGGGGGAAGCGCTCGCCGCCGAACTCAGGGCGATGACCTCGTCGCTCGCATCGATGAACGAAGCGATAGGGGATTCCTGCGGCCGGGTCCTGGAAGAGGTGAAGGGGAAATTCAGAGAGCGGCTTGCGACCCTTCTCGATGGGAGGGACATCGACGAAAACCGCATCCTCCAGGAGGCGGCTATCATCGCGGCCCGGCTCGATATCTCCGAGGAGATAGCCCGTATTGCCAGCCACCTCGGACAGTTCGAGGCAATACTCGGTTCAGGTGGTATAATAGGAAGAAAGCTTGATTTCATCCTGCAGGAGTTGAACCGGGAGGTGAATACCATCGCCTCGAAATCCGCCGATTACGAGGTCTCCCGAATGACGGTGGAAATGAAGACAGTGATCGAGAAGATGAGGGAGCAGGTCCAGAACATACAGTGAAGGAGAGTTGCCATGAAGAAAGGTGATATCAGTCCCGTTCTCGTCAACATAGGATTCGGAAACGTTGTCGCCTCGTCGAAGGTTGTCGCTATCGTCACCCCCGGCTCCGCGCCCATCAAGAGGATGCGGGAGGAGGCGAAGAACGGGGGAAAGCTCGTCGATGCAACGCAGGGAAGGCGAACGCGCTCCATCATCATCACCGACAGCAACCATATCATCCTCTCGGCCCTGCAGGCGGAAACGATCACGCAGAGGTTCCTTGAAGGCAAGACGGGGCTTGATGAGGAAGAGAAGGAATAAGGGGAGCATCTTCGTCATTTCCGCCCCTTCCGGCGCCGGAAAGACTACGATCTGCAAGGAGATCCTCGGAACGGACGGCGCCGTCAGGCAGTCGGTATCGTTTACCACACGTTCCCCCCGGCAGGGGGAAATCAACGATGAAGATTATACGTTCATAAGCGAGAGGGAATTCAGGGGCATGGCAGCTGCGGGAGAATTCGTCGAATGGGCGGAGGTGCACGGAAACCTTTACGGTACTTCGAGGCGGCGTCTCGAAGAACTTGTCGATGCAGGCTTCGACGTGCTTCTCGACATAGATGTGCAGGGCGCCGGACAGATACGGAACACCTTCCGGGAGGGTGTCTTCGTCTTCATCCTTCCTCCTTCGATGGCGGCGCTGCGGAAAAGGCTCGAAGGGCGCGGGAGCAATACGAAGGAAGATATGGATAAGCGGCTGAAGCGCGCGGGCGAAGAGATCAGGGATTATGGGCGATATGATTATGTTATAGTTAATGACAGGCTCCGGGAATCGGTCGGAGGACTCAAGGCGATCATTTCCGCCGAAAGACTCAGGACCGGTAAGATAGATACTGACTGGATAAAGGAAAATTTTTCTGTTTAGGAGGACGCAATGGATATCATTTCTCTCCCTGTCGAGTATGACAGTACTAAAATAGACGGCAAATACAGGCTCGTCGCCATAGCCGCCCAGAGGGCGAAGGAACTCTCGATGGGCGCAAGGCCGAAGGTCCAGACGAAATCGAAGAAAGTCACGTCCGTCGCGATCGAGGAGGCCGCCGAAAATATCCTCGAGTTCGTAACGGGAGAAGAGGCGATTATCGCAAGGGAGGAGGCGAGCAAGTTCGATTACCGCAAACTCCTCGAAGACAGCAGGAAGGTCTCTGCGGGCGAAGACCTCAGCGAGCTCGAAAAGGACCTTAAGGTTTACCTGCACGAGAAAGAGACGATGGACAAGAAGGCGTTCGAGGAACTCTTCACCGAAAAGAGGGAAGAAGAACCTGAAGGTTCTGAAGAATAAGTCGCTGCTTGTCGGCGTCACCGGAGGGGTGGCCGCATACAAGGCGGTGGACCTCGTGCGCAGGCTGAGAGATGAAGGGGCTTCGGTCAGGGTTATAATGACCGAGGCCTCTAAACGTTTTATTACCCCCCTGTCACTCGAAGTAGCTTCGCAGAACAAGGTATATTCTTCTCTTTTCGAAGAGCCGATGGTCCACATCTCGCTGCCCGCGGCCGCGGACCTCATGCTCATCGCCCCGGCAACTGCGAACATCCTTTCGAAGTTCGCGCACGGCATTGCGGACGATCTTCTCAGCACCTGCCTCCTGTCGTGCGGAGGCAGGGTGATAGTCGCGCCGGCGATGAACTGGAGGATGTATGAAAACGCGACCGTCCAGGAGAACCTGGCAAGGCTGACCGCCTCCGGGGTGATCCGGATCGGGCCTGAAAGGGGGAGCCTTGCATGCGGAGAAGAAGGGATGGGGCGGATGGCCGACGTCGGGGACATTGTGGAGGCCGCGCAACAGGCGCTGTCGAAGAAAGACCTCGCAGGAGAAAATATCGTCGTGACAGCGGGACCGACGAGGGAATATCTCGATCCGGTCCGGTTTATATCGAACAGGTCCTCCGGGAAGATGGGATACGCCCTTGCGAGGGCTGCGCGAAACAGGGGGGCCGAGGTGACGCTCGTCAGCGGTCCGACTTCGCTCGGGACGCCGGCCGGCGTGACATATGTCGGCGCAGAGACTTCGGAGGAGATGGCCGAAGCGGTAAAAAATGCGGTGAGCGGGGGAGCAACCGTACTGATCATGGCTGCAGCGGTAGCTGATTTTGCCCCTGTCAGGCGGTCCGGGTCGAAGATCGGAAAAGAGGACCTGGCTTCGCTGGACCTCCGGCGCACCGAAGACATTGTCTCTTGCGTGGCGGGTAAAAGGAAAAGGCCCTTTGTCATAGGCTTTGCCGCAGAAACGGGTGCCGATATTTCCCGTGCCGAGGAAAAGATGAAGAGGAAGGGGATGGACATGATCGTGTTCAACGACGTAACGGAGCCGGGGGCCGGCTTCGACGTCGATACCAACCGGGTTGTTGTCATCGACGGGAAGGGCCGGACCCGTCTCGGCACGATGAGCAAGGATGCCGTTGCGGACGCCGTCCTGGACAGGCTGAATGAAATCAAGACTTGACTTTATCCCGGTAATCTGATAAAAAAATTGCAGGGTTATGTCGCTTAAAGAGATAGAAAAACTCAGGGAAAAAGTCGAGAAAGATCCCAATTCCAGGCTCTTTGTTCCCCTCGCGGAAGAGTACAGGAAAGAAGGAATGCTTGAGGACGCGGTCGACATTCTGCTTAAAGGCATAGAAAACCAGCCCGGCTACATGAGCGCACGGGTCTCCCTCGGGAAGATTTATCTCGAAAAGGGGATGCCGGCGGAGGCGCGGGCGGAGTTTGAAAGCGTCGTGCGCTCGATCCCTGACAACCTGTACGCCCAGAAGAAACTCGCGGAGATCTACCGGGACATGGGCGAGAGGGAACTGGCTGTGAAATCCTACAGGATAGTCCTGAAATTGAACGCGATGGACGAAGAGGCCATCTCAACTCTGAAAAGTCTCGAAGACATCGAAGATGAACAGCAGGCTGCTGCTGCCGGCACGCCGGAGATGACGGGAACGGCTTACCCCGCCGGGACGCTCGAAGCGCCTGCCGAACTACCTCATGCGGAGGAACCGGCGGAGCAGGAAGCTACTGTCGCAGGCACCGATGACGACCTCAGGGCGTTCAAGGACTCCCTCTTCGGGACCGAGGCGGCAGCGGAAGGTGCCGGGGCGGAAATGGAAACCGGACCGGATATCGGCGACGACGATGCACTCGAAGTCATCGAAGAGGAGGCGGAAGAGCCGGGCAGCGAGGTCTCGCTCGAAGAGGTTAACGCGGTTCTGGACAGTGATGTCCGGGCCGTCGAAGTTGACGTGGCGGAATCCGGCGAGGCGCCTGAGGAAGAGTTGACCCAGGCAGAGGAGGGCGCCGCCCCGGAAGAAGATATCCCCGTTGGAACCGCCTCCTTTTTCGAAGAGACTGCTCCCAAAAAGAAGGGCCCGACACTCGAAGAAGCCGAGAGGCGCATCTCCGAAGGCAATTATGCCGGCGCGGTGAACATATACAGGAATATTCTCGCGCTGCACCCCGGGGATAATCGTACACTGCAGCGTCTCGAGGAGCTTAAGGTACTCCTGAAACTGTTGGGCAAGGACAAGGAGGTACTGATGGCGAGATTGGATGCTTTTCTGAAAGGCATAGAGAAGAGGCACGATGAATTTCTCGGACGCCCTTAGGGAGACCGTCGAGAAAGTCGACGGCGCCGTCTCTGCGATGATCATAGCCTCCGACGGAATACCCGTCCAGGAATATACCGCCGAAAAGCTCATCGACCTCACCGGCCTCGGCGCGGAGGCGTCGGCGATGATAAGGGACATCGGCCTGGCCGCCGAGAACCTCGGCCTCGGGGAGGCGCGCGAGTTTTCGATAATCTCCGATACCTGCGGCATCATCATGAGAAAGATCAACGACGGGTATTACCTGGCGCTCGTGATAAAGCCCGGGGGAAATTTCGGCAAGGGACGTTTCATCCTGAAGACGGCGGTGCCGAAGATAGAGGGAGAATTCTAAGACAGCCGTTGTACACCGCTCACACTGTTTGGCTGAACGGTCTTAATTTCTGACATGGACATTCTTGTTATACACGGACCAAACCTGAACCTGCTCGGCAGGAGAGAGACCGGCATTTACGGCGCTGCCTGCCTCGACGACCTCAACCGTCGCATAGAGGCGCTTGCCGCCGAACTCGGCCTCGGCGTGAAGATCATCCAGTCCAACAGCGAGGGAGCGATCGTCGATGCCATACAGGGAGAATCGTACGACCTCCTGGTCATAAACCCTGCGGCGTACACCCATACGAGCGTTGCGATAAGAGACGCTATCGCTGCCGTGGCCAAACCCGCCATAGAAGTGCACATCTCGAATATTTACAGGCGGGAGGAATTCAGGCACAGGTCCTACATTTCGGGCGTGGCCGAGGGACAGATCTGCGGTCTGGGCGTCGAGGGCTATCTCCTGGCGGTCAGGGCCGCAGGGACGATCCTCAGGAAATGAACCGCCTCCAGCTGATAAAGGACGCCCTCGATCAGAGGGGCGCCGACGGTTTTCTCGTTACCGACCTGAAGAATATCCGGTACCTGTCCGGGTTCAGCGGCTCCTCGGCCTGTCTCCTGATCACTAAAAGGGAAAACCTGTTTTTCACCGACTTCAGATATGAGGAGCAGTCTGAGAAGGAGACGGAAGGGTTTGAGATACTCATCGAAAAGGAAGAGAGGCCCAGGCTGATCATAGCCACTGCAAAATCGATGGGCCTCAGGACGCTCGGGTTCGAATCGACCGTCACT
Organism: Thermodesulfovibrionales bacterium; assembly: GCA_046704045.1. Classification (GTDB taxonomy): domain Bacteria; phylum Nitrospirota; class Thermodesulfovibrionia; order Thermodesulfovibrionales; family UBA6898; genus JAWOKY01. Next base: position 17,595 of record JBJKSM010000084.1, read on the forward strand.
TACGCCTTCTACCGTTCTCTTCTGAAAAAGGGTCTCAAGGTAAAGGCGGTGACGGACCTGGTGGAGGATCTGCGCAGGGTAAAGGACAGGGCGGAGCTCAAGCTGATCGATACGTCGATCGCGAGGGCGGAGAGAGCCTTTTCGGATGTGAGGCCCTACATAAGGAAGGGCGTCACCGAGAGACAGGTCTCGCTGAGGCTTGAGGAGGAGCTGAAAAAAAATGGGTGCGGCCCGCTCCCTTTTGATATAATAATTGCCGCCGGCCCGCATTCCTCGATGCCCCACGCGCAACCGACCGACAACAGGATCAGACCCGGAGACCTCGTCGTGGTCGACTGGGGCGGTGAGGCGGGCGGATATTATTCGGATATGACGAGGACGCTCCTGATCGGCGGCGCCAACCTGTCGAAGAAGATCGAGATCTACGAGACGGTCCTGCAGGCTAACATGAAGGCGATTTCTTCCGTGAGTGCAGGCGTCCATGCCAGGACGGTCGACAGCGCCGCACGCGATCTGATACAAGCGGCCGGCTATGGCGAGTATTTCGGTCACGGCACCGGTCACGGGGTCGGTCTCGAGGTGCATGAGCGGCCCCGGATATCGAGACTCGGGAAGGAAACGGTGAGGTCCGGGATGGTCTTTACCATCGAGCCGGGCATCTATCTTCCCGGGATCGGCGGTGTCAGGATAGAGGACATGGTGGTTGCTGCCGGGCGCGGCTGCAGGGTGATGACCTCCCTGCCCAAAGGGCTCGATATAATACATTAGCTTCAGGAGGAACAGAACGTGGGAGTTATTTCAACAACTGATTTCAGAAAAGGGTTGAAGATCGAATATAAGGGCGATCCCTTCGAGATCGTGGATTTCCAGCATGTAAAGATGGGCAGGGGAGGCGCCATCGTAAAAACGAAGATGAAGAACCTCAAGACCGGCGGTGTTATGGAGGAAACGATACGGTCGGGCGAGAAGTTCCCCACCCCCGAGCTCGAGGAAAAAAAGATGCAGTACCTCTACACCCAGGACGGGCTCTATTATTTCATGGACCAGGAGTCCTACGAGCAGGTCCCGCTCAACGCCGAACAGCTTGGAGATGTCAGGCTCTTCCTCAAGGAAAACGCAGAGGTGAAGATCCTCAATTACAAAGGCGTACCTCTGAACGTCGAGCTCCCCACCTTCGTGGAGCTGGTGATCGTCAAGACGGATCCGGGCTTCAAGGGCGACACCGCGTCCGGCGGTGTAAAGCCCGCGACGCTCGAAACAGGCGCGGTCGTGAGGGTGCCTTTTCACATCAACGAGGGTGACACGATCAAGGTCGATACGAGGACGGGTGCCTACATAGAATGGGTAAAATAATGGAACTCGAGGACCTGAAGGGCTTAATCGAGCTTCTCAAGGAAACGGACATTACGGAGCTGCTCGTCGAGAAGGAGGGTACGAAGGTCAGGATAAAAAGGGAAAAGATGTTTCCTTCGATCGAGATGCCTGCCCCGAAGGCCCAGGTTGTCAGGGAGACGGCCGTCGAGGGGTTCGGCGAGGAGGAGACGCAGAGACTGATCACGGTCACCTCCCCCATCGTCGGCACCTTCTACCGGTCCCCCTCCCCGGACGCGCAGCCTTTTGTCGACATGGGACAGAAGATCAGGAAAGGCCAGGTGCTCTGCATCATCGAGGCGATGAAGCTGATGAATGAAATAGAGAGCGAAGTCGACGGCGTTGTGGTGAAGGCCCTGGTCGAAAACGGACAGCCCGTCGAGTACGGCGAACCCCTCTTCCTCATCGAGCCCCTATGAAATTGTTCAAGAAGATCCTGGTAGCGAACCGCGGCGAGATCGCGGTCCGGGTGATAAGGGCCTGCAAGGAGCTCGGCATCAGGACCGTTGCCGTTTACTCCGACGTCGACAGGGAATCGCTCCACACGAAGCTGGCCGACGAGTCCGTCTGCATCGGACCCGCCATTTCAGCCCAGAGCTATAACAACATCCCGAGCATCCTGACCGCCGCCGAGATCACCGATTCCGAGGCGATCCACCCTGGATACGGCTTTCTTTCGGAGAACCCCCATTTCGCAGAGGCGTGCCACACCTCGGGCATTACCTTCATCGGCCCCACTGCCGAGAGCATCAGGCTTGGAGGCGACAAGGCAAAGGCTAGGCAGATCATGAAGCGGCGGGGCATCCCGGTCGTCCCCGGAAGCGACGGCCCGGTCGCGTCCGAAGAGGCGGCTCTGAAGACCGCGAAAAAAATAGGATTGCCTGTGATCCTCAAGGCCTCGGCCGGAGGCGGGGGAAGGGGAATGCGTATCGTCAGGGAGGAAGGCGAGCTGGAAAAGCTTTACTTCATGGCCCAGAGGGAAGCGCTTGCCGCCTTCGGAAACGGGGAGATCTATGTCGAGAAATTCATCCCGGAAATGAGGCACATAGAGGTCCAGATTATCGCCGACGCGAAGGGCAACGTCATACATCTCGGCGAGAGGGATTGTTCCATACAGCGCAGGCACCAGAAGCTCATAGAGGAATCGCCGTCTCCCGCGGTCACCGAGAAATTCAGGAAGAAGATAGGAGAATACGCAGTCAAGGCGGCGAAGGCTTTCAGATACAGGAATGCCGGAACCATCGAATTCATCGTCGACACCGAAAGCAGCGTGTATTTCATGGAGATCAATACGCGCCTCCAGGTCGAGCACCCGGTCACCGAATTTGTGAGCGGCGTGGACATCGTCAAGGAGCAGATAAAGATAGCGGCCGGTTTTCCCCTTGAGTTCAAGCAGCCCCAGGTGAAACTCTCGGGGCACTCGATAGAGTGCAGGATCAACGCGGAAGACCCGGAGAGGTTCATCCCTTCTCCTGGAAAGATCACCTTCCTTTTGCTGCCGGGAGGGCCGGGGGTGCGGGTGGATACCGCCGCATACAGCGGCTGCGTCATCCCCATCCATTACGATTCCCTTGTTGCAAAACTGATCGTCTGCGGAAGTGACAGAGACGAGGCGATCGCGAGGCTCAGGCGCGCACTTGACGAATTCATCATCGAGGGGATCAAGACGACCATCCCCTTCCACAAGAAGGTGCTGAACGAGCCTGATTTCATCAGGGGGACGGTTACGACGGGGTTCGTCGAAAAGATGAACGGCCCCGGCCGGCCCCAGGCCGGTGAAAGGACGTAGTCCGCGGCGCGTTACTTTATGCCTCTTTACTTTTTGAATGATCCCCGGGCGGCAATGAATTCCCCCGATCGAAAACCTTTCCGCTTCCGGCCGGGTCGACAGTGATGTACCTGGGCGGCATATGTTTTATCACGGACAGAAAATACTGCGACCTTTCGGTCCATGACATGACGGCTGCTGTCCTCGAAGCCGGGGTGACGTTCATTCAGTACAGGGAAAAAGAGAAAACGAGACGCGGGATCTATGAGGAAGCGCTCGGGCTCAGACGGCTGACCCGCTCTTTCGGCGCTACGCTGATCATCAACGACCACGCCGATATCGCACTCGCCGTCGAAGCGGACGGCGTGCATCTCGGCCAGGATGACCTGCCCCTGAAGGAGGCGAGGAAGATAATGGGCGGAAAGATCGTCGGCATTTCGACCCATGACCTCCGGCAGGCGCGGGAAGCCGAAGCCGGTGGCGCCGACTACATCGGCTTCGGCCCGGTATTCCACACGACTACCAAGGACGCTGGCGCCCCGAAAGGGGTTGACGAGATAAGACTGATAAAACAAAATGTCATGGTTCCCCTTGTCGCTATCGGCGGCATTCATGCGGCCGATGTCGGGTCCGTTTTCGAGGCGGGGGCCGACGCCGTGGCCGTTGCGACGGCGATCTGCAGGGGGGACATCCGCGCAAACGCAAAACAATTTCTGTCTGTCTTGAACGAGGCGGGCATATCGGGACAAAGGAGAATGAGATGAAGAAGTTCGGCTTTGCATGTTTTCTGGTCGGCATGGTCCTTCTTGCCGGCTGGGGATGCACAAAGAAAAGCAACGTTATCAAGATCGGCATTGCAGGTCCCATGACGGGCGACCAGAGCAAGATGGGCAACGATTTCAAAAACGGCGTAACTCTTGCGGTGGAGGAATGGAACGCCAAAGGAGGGGTCCTCGGCAAAAAGATCGAGATGATCGTGGGCGACGACCAGCACGACCCGAAACAGGCCGTCTCTGTTGCAAACAGGCTGGTGGATGAGGGGGTCGTGGGAGTCATCGGCCATTTCAATTCGAGCTGTTCCATCCCGGCGTCGGACATATACAACAGGGCGGGCGTCCCGATGATCTCTCCGGGCTCTACAAACCCCCAGCTTACCGAAAAGGGATACCCCGGTGTATTCAGGGTCTGCGGCAGGGACGACCAGCAGGGAAGGGTCGCCGCCGCGTTTGTTATGAGGCGGCTGAAAGTGAAGAAGGTCGCTGTCATCGACGACAAGACCACTTACGGCCAGGGACTCGCCGATGAATTTTCGAAAGCGATCGCAGGCAGGGCGGATGTCGTCTATAACGGGGGAATCGTCCAGGGCGACAAGGATTTCAAGAGCGTCCTGACCGCAATCCGCGAAAAGGACCCGGATCTCATCTTCTTCGGCGGCATCTATCCCGAGATGGGGCTCCTCGTCAGACAGGCGAGGGAGCTCGGGATCGCCGCGCCGTTCATGAGCGGCGACGGCTCCATAGACCCGAAGTTCGTCGAGATCGCGGGGGCCCAGGCTGCGGAGGGGACGTATCTTACCTTCAGCCCCGATCCCGACAACATCCCGACGGCGAAAGACTTCATCTCAAGGTACCACTCCAGGTTCGGAGAACTCGGCCCCTATTCGATATATTCCTACGATGCGGCGAACATCCTCCTGAGTGCGATAAAGGCCGCGAATACCACGGACGGCAAGGTGATAGAGAGCAGACTGCATAGCATGGAATTCACGGGCGCAGCGGGAAAGATCAGGTTCGATGCAAAGGGCGACGTCACCGCGGCCCCTTACGTCGTGTGGATAACAAAGGGCGGCAAGTTTGTGGAATACTGGAAGCCGTAGCAGCAGCGCCGCAGGACGGACAGACTTCTGAAAAAACTGCTGTTCATAGGCGATTCGCTTACGGAGTTTTTCGACTGGCAGAGGCGTTTTCCCGGGTTCGATGTCACAAATCTCGGGATCGCCGGAGAGACGGTTGAGGGGCTCCTCGGACGCGCGGACGCCATATGTGCCTCCGCGTCAGGTCCCGACTTCATCTTCCTTATGACCGGCATCAACAACATCGCGATGGAAGAATACACCGTTGCCGGCACATACGGCGAGATACTGAAATGGCTCACATCCTGTTACAGGGATGCGAAGGTCGTTGTGCAGAGCATCCTGCCGGTGAGGCTGCCGTGGGTGGATAGAGAAAAAATCAGGGAGATCAACCGTTATCTCGAAGAAATGTCGGAGCAGTTCGGCGCGGCATACCTCGACCTTTACGGCCTCTTCACCGACTCCGGCGGAACCCCGGTTCCGGATTGCCTCCTCGAAGACGGCGTGCATCTGAGCGCCAGGGGATACGAGAGGTGGTCCGAGGCGGTGGAACGGTTTCTTGTAGAAGCAGGAACCGACTGATATCTCGCAGCATGTAACCCGCACGGGGTGCGACTGCATACGGATGGGAGAGTCAACGCCGGCGTCTTTAAGGAGTTTCTCAGACGATTGATCGTAGGCATGGATCGCAAGATTTTCCTTATAGTAGATGGACACCCGACTCATAAGGCTAAACTCGTAAAAAGTTTTATTGAGGAGAACACTGAAAAAATTGAACTCTTTTTTCTTCCGGCCTATTCGCCGGAACTTAATCCCGACGAGTTGGCGTGGTCGCATGTGAAGACCAAAATAGCCAAGGCAACTTCTCAGACCAAGAACGGCTTGAAGAAAACAATCGATCGAGTTATGCGTCGCCTCCAAAAAATGCCGGCTATTGTCAGTAGCTTCTTCCATGTTCCCACCTGTGCATATGCAAAATCATGAGGCTTTGTTAACTTAGGTTTTAGTAAATTGTAATGTAACAGCCACGGAGGTATGAAGAATGAAATCCGGTAAAACGATGACGCTGTTTCTGTCCACGTCGCCCTATTCGTACGAAAACACTTTGTCCGTAGTCCGGATTGCCGAATCGGCTCTGAGGAAGGGCCACACGGTCAACCTCATAGCGTCGGGCGACGGGGCATACTGTCTTCTCAGGAAGCAGAAGGCGAGGGGTATGCCGAATGCGGAAGAGGAGCTCTCCGCGCTTGTCGGAAAGGGGTTGAGGGTCTATCTCTGAGGCGGGTGTATGAACTTTCGCCGTGCCGCGAAAGATGATTTTCTCGAAGGCGCAGAGGTCTGGTCGCTCAGGGATCTTTTCAAAACGATGGGTGAAACCGACATATGGCTCAACGTCGGGGCTTAGGAGGAAAAAGTGAAAAAAGTGGCGATGATAGTCAGAAAGCCTCCTTACGGCGACATCAACGCCGCGGAAGCGGTCAGGCATGCGCTGGGCGGTGTTTCAGGCGACCTCGAGGTTTCCCTCATCATGGTCGACGGGGGCGTTTGGCTGGCGAGGAAGGGGCAGGACGACTCGGGGACCGGGTTGACCAATCTTGAGTGGGCGCTGAGAGACTGCAAGGACATGGGCGTCGACATCTTTGCGGACGCTCTGTCTCTCGCAGAGCGGGGACTCGTCAGAGGGGATCTGGTTGAAGGCGTGGAAGCGGTGACCGGGGCAGCCATCGCCTCGATACTGAAAGAAGCGGACGCAACCATGATTTTTTAGAGTTGTGCGATAACCGATATCGGCCATGCCGACCCGGTCATTCTCTCCCCGTGGTAAAATATCGTTGTAGATAAATTGATTTCCGCGGAGAGAGATGAGACTTAAAATAGGAAAAATAGCATATGCGACCGTGTTCCCGATTATTTACGCGCTCGAACAGGGATTCGATTGCTCGGAATATGAATTTGTATCCGGTGTGCCCTCCGTGCTCAATCAGAAAATCCGTGCCGGCGAGATCGATATCAGCCCTTCGTCATCGATAGAATATCTGAGGGGCGGCGACAGGTATTTCCATATGGAGAACCATTCGATCAGCTCGAAGGGAGCGGTCAGAAGTATTTTCCTCTTCAGCAGGAGGCCGGTCGAAGAGCTGGACGGACGCACCGTCCTCATGTCCTCCCAGTCCGAGACGTCCGTTGCCCTGCTTCAGATCGTATTGAAGAAATTCTACGGTCTGCAGTGTCGGTTCAGGCCGGCATCGGAGCCGATCGCTGCTGTCATGCAATCCAATGACGCCTATCTTCTTATAGGCGACGACGCGCTCGCCGAAGAGAGGCGGTGGCCGGATCTCCGCATCTACGACCTCGGCGACCTCTGGTACAGGCATACGGGCCTCCCTTTCACCTTCGCCCTGTGGATCGTGAGAAAGGGCTGCTGCGCCGAAGAGCCGGACCATTTCGAGAGGTTCAGAAACGATCTGGATGCGGCGAAGGTCGCGGCTTTGAGGAACCTCGGGGAGATAGCTGCCGCCTCCCCCCTGAGAGGTCTTCTGTCGGAGCGGGAGCTCGTCACTTACTGGCAGGGCATTTCCTATGACTTCAATGAAGAGCATAAGAGAGGTTTCGATCTTTTCAGGCGCTATGCCGGTGAGCTGGGGCTGTTATAAGAGCGGCTGAAGATCTGTATCCGTCTCCGGGTTCTTCCCAAAACGGCAAGTATTTTCTCAAAAGAGAAAGCGATGCGTACGTCCCGATGTGTATTCTCTTGTTTTTGACGTGGCATAATTATTGTTACTTTTTTTGGTGGAAGAAGTTTATAATTACAATTATTAAATTATCTAAAAAAGGAAGGAGGTGAATCGGATGAAGAAGACCATAGCTATCGTAGCTTCCTTAATCTTTGTCCTGGCCTTTACAGCGGTGTCGTTTGCGAAGACGAAGATCCATTCCGTTACAGGTGAAGTAACCGCGGTGGATGCGTCTGCCAAAACGGTTACCTTGAAAACCAGGAAGGGTGAAGTCGTCGTTTCCGTCGCGGATAAGACCTCGATAAAGGAAGGCAGGAAGAAAAAGAGCCTTGAGGATGTAAAGGCGGGCGATAAGGTCACCGTGAGATACACGGAGGCTGACGGCAAGATGACCGCCAGGAGCATAGCGATCAGGGGCGTTATGAAGAAGCACGAGATGAAGAAAACGGAGAAGAAGATGGAGAAGGCGGCACCGGCGCCGGCTCCCGCTGCTCCTGCGAAGAAAGCACCTGCCGCGGGCGGGTACTGACAGGACAGTGAAGTTATGTGATGAGGATAACTCCCCGGGATTCACTCCCGGGGAGTTATCCGTTTTGGGCCGTCAGACGGGACATCGTCCCCGCATTTAATATAGAATAAGTCATGCGTATCGATAAGGCATGGGTCCTTGACAGGAGAAAAAGGATCAAGGATTATTTCCTCCGCCTTTCCCTCAACAAGAAACTTACCCTCATGATGCTCCTGCTGAGCCTCAGTCTGATGATCGTATACATTTTCTTTTACTCGCGGACGGAAAGGGCGATGTACAACGAGTTCGAAAGGCAGACGGCCGATCTCTCCAGGGCTATCCAGGTAGGAGTGGAAGAGGTGACAAGCAGCGGCGCCACGGATGAAAAGCGGCTCCAGACGTACCTCCAGCAGCTGAATACCCGCGGGGTGAAAGAGATTTCCGTGATCAGCAATTCCGACAGGATCATATCGAGCACCAACCCCGGGAACATAGGGAAATGGATCACGAGGAAGAAAAAGGAGCTGATCTTCAGGGCGGAGCTCGGGGAACCCGTAACCGACGAGGGACATGCCTATAACGTGATCATCCCCGTCGTCGCCGGCAACAGGCATTACGGGTACATCCACCTGACGATCAATACCGAGGACTTTTCCGCCTTCCTGCGCAAGAGGCTGTTCCAGAGGATATCGGCGGCGGCCCTTGTCTTCGGTCTCGGGATCGTGTTTATCGTCTATTTTGCCAAGCGGTATACGAAGCCGATTGAGGAGGTCGTGGCAGCGGCCAGGATGGTCGCCGGCGGCGACCTCGACCAGGAACTGAAGACGGAAAGAAAGGACGAGATCGGCGAGCTTACCCAGAGTTTCAATTTCATGGTGCGAAAACTGCGTGATGAGCGCGAGCTCGAGGAGAGGCTCAGGAAGGCTGAGCATCTCGCGAGCGTGGGACAGTTCTCCCAGAGCATAGCGCACGAGATAAGGAACCCCCTGAATTTCATCAGTCTCTCCGTCGACCATATCAGGGAGCGGTACAAGCCGGCTGAGGGAGAAAACAGGGATACCTTCGACGCCCTCATACTGAATATCAAGAGCGAGATCCAGCGCCTGAGCAGGTTTGCCGAAAGCTTCCTGGATTACGGCCGCCCCCTCGAGTTGAACCTCCTGAAGACCGACGTCGTCAAAATCGTCGAAGACGTCCTCAGCCTCGTTATGGCGAAGGCCCGGAAAGACGACATCGGGATAGAGAGGGAATTCGAGACGGCGCCCTTGCTCTCGGTAGACCCCGAATTGATAAAGACCTGCCTCTACAACGTAATACTGAACGCATTTCAGGCGATGCCCCTCGGCGGAGTGCTTACGGTGCGCACGAAGAAAGCGGAGAACAGGTTCTGCATCATCGTCGAAGACACGGGGGCCGGGATTTCGGAGGAAAAGGCCGCGAGGATATTCGATCCCTTTTTTACCACGAAGAGCAAGGGGCTCGGCCTCGGCCTTGCGTTGACGAAAAGGGTGGTCGAAGAGCACAGGGGAAGGGTGGAGTTCAGAAGCAGCGAAGGAAAGGGCAGCGCCCTGACGATACTACTGCCTGTGGATTAGGAGAGTTGAACATGCCTGTGGTTCTTGTCGTGGATGATGAACCCCTTCAGAGAGAGATACTCAAGACGATACTCGATGGAGAGGGATATGAGACGCATACCGCTTCCTCGGGCGAAGAGGCGGTCAGGATCGCGAAAAAATTCCAGCCGGACGTGATACTGACCGACCTCAAGATGGAGGGGATGGACGGAATAGAGCTGATCGAATCGGTGCCGAAGGAGGCCTTCGAGCCCTCGATGATCATCATGACCGCCCATGGCACGATATCGTCGGCGGTGGAGGCGATGAAGAAGGGCGCCTTCGATTACCTCACGAAGCCGCTCGACAAGGATTCCCTCATCCTGACCGTCGGAAGGGCCGCGGAGCGGACCGAGCTCATGAAGGAGAACCTCCAGCTTCACAGGGAGCTGTACGACAGGTTCAGGATGGAGGGTATTGTCGGCAAATCCCCGAAGATGCAGGAGGCGGTCGGAATCGTGAAAAAGGTCGCCACCAGCTCCGCAACGGTTCTTATCCGCGGGGAGAGCGGCACCGGAAAGGAGCTCGTCGCCAAGGCTATACACTACAACAGCCCGAGACGGATGAAGGCATTCACCGCGCTGAACTGTGCATCGATTCCCGAGAATCTCTTCGAGAGCGAGCTCTTCGGATATGAGCCGGGTGCCTTTACCGGCGCGCTGTCGAGGAGGGTCGGCCTCTTCGAGGCTACGAACGGGGGAACGCTCTTCCTTGATGAGATCGGCGATATGCCGCTGATGATGCAGTCGAAGCTGCTGAGGGTCCTGCAGGACAAGGAGATTCGCCGGCTGGGGGCAAAAGAAGCGATCAAGGTCGACGTGCGGATCATCACCGCAACGAACAAGGACCTCGAAAAGGAACTCATGAAGGGCAACTTCAGGGAAGACCTCTATTACCGCCTGAAGGTAGTCACCATAGAACTGCCTCCCCTGCATGACAGGAAGAACGACATCCCGGAGCTCGCAGAGTTTTTCACGAACAAGTATAACCGCGAGTTCGGAAAGAGGGTTAAGGGCGTCGAGCCCGCTGCGATCAGGGCCCTTGGAGAATACAACTGGCCCGGCAACATACGACAGCTCGAATCGGTGATCGAGCGGGCGGTGCTGATGTGCGATAACGATTCCATAAGGCTGAAGGACATCAAGGGCGAGCTGAGGACGTTTCAGTCGCCCGAGGCGTATGATTTCGATCTCCCGGAGGAAGGGTTAAACTTCGAGGAACTCGAAGAGAAGCTCCTTAAAAAGGCGATGACAAAGGCAAACGGTGTTGTCGCGAAGGCCGCAAAACTCCTCGGCATGAGCTACAAGACATTCTGGTACCGCTGGGAGAAGCTGAACGTCGACAGCGCCCAGAAAAAAGAAGGCGCTGAATAACCTCTGCCGCAGGCCGGAGAAGACGGGCCCGGGATTTTCTTCAATATCCGCCGGGGGCTGCGGACTACGGTTGTCCCGGTACAATCCGCCGGCCCTGCATCGGCTGCGGCGGTACGTACCTGCGGTAGCGCTGCCTGTAGGGCTGAATCGCCGGATTCTGCATGCCCGGCTGTATCGCCGAAACGGGGGCTGGAGCGTAAAGCTGCATTTCGCTTATCTTTCCTTCGGCGTTGTAATGGATCAGATAATTCCCTTCCTGTGCGAGAGACAGCAGCCTCTCTATACCGCGTGCGACATCGAGGCCGGCAAATTTCGTACTTACCTTCTTGTTGAAAACGCCCCCGTTTATTTCTATCTTGAAGCCCATTTTTGCGGCGATCTCGTTCATGACGTTGCCGAGATCGGCATCGACGAGTTCCACGCTCAGCAGCCCGTCCCTTATCGTTACCGAGGAAGAAGGCTTTGGTGGTTCCAAAACGGGCTTCTGTGCAGGGGCAGGGGCGGGGACGGAAGCAGCAGCACGGGCTGGGACGGGCGGCGGAAGGACGACGACGCGACGGCGCGTCTGGGAATAAGTCGTCCCGGTGGCCAGCAAGGCCGCGGATGCAAGCAGAAACCCTGCGAAGACGGCGCTACGCATTCTTCTCCTCTTTCTGTGCCTGCCGGTCCGCGATGATCTTCTGAGCCAGCTGTGCAGGCACTTCTTCATAGTGGGAGAACTCCATCGAGTAAAGTCCCTGCCCGGACGTGAGGCTGTGGAGCTGGTTTGCGTAAGTGAGCATCTCGGCCATCGGTACGAGCGCCGCGATCTTCTGGTTTCCGCCCGACAGCGAGTCGACACCCTGGACCTTTCCCCTTCTCGAATTCAGATCGCCTATGACCGCCCCGAGCGTATCGTCGGGAATTATTACCTCGACCTTCATCACCGGCTCCAGCAATATGGGCTTCGCCTCGACAACCGCTTTCTTTATAGCCATTGACCCCGCTATCTTGAAGGCCATTTCAGAAGAGTCGACGGCGTGATACGAACCGTCGAAGAGGGTAACGCGGAGATCGACGATCGGATAGCCTGCGACCACGCCCTCCTGCATTGCATCGACTATGCCCTTTTCCACCGCCGGGATATACTGCCGGGGGATTGAGCCGCCGACGATCTTGTCGACGAACTCGAATCCCGTGCCTCTTGGAAGCGGCTCAACGAAGATGTGACAATCACCGTACTGTCCTTTCCCTCCGGACTGCTTCTTGTATCTCCCCTGGACCTTTGTCGATGTCTTTACAGTTTCGCGGTATGGTATCTTCGGCGTTTTCATCTCGATCTCGACGCCGAACCTCCTCTTCAGCCTTTCGAGGGTGACTTCTATGTGCACCTGGCCCATGCCCGAGATGATCATCTCCTTGGTCTCCTCGTCCCTTGTGAACCTCAGGGTCGGGTCTTCTTCCAGCACCCTGTGAAGACTTACGCTTACCTTCTCCTCGTCGCCCTTGTTTTTCGGCGCCATGGCATAGGAGATGATGGGATCCGCGAACGTCACTTTTTCGAGTACGATCGGCTTTGCCTCGTCGGAAATCGTGTCACCCGTGTTGGTGCCTTTCAACTTGGCCACGACGCCTATCTCCCCTGCGCCCAGGGAGTGCACCGGCACCTGCTTTTTCCCCTCGAGATAGAAGAGCTGGCCGATGCGCTCTTTTGTGTCTGCGGTGGAATTGTATATCGTGGCGTCGGCATTGATGGTTCCGGAGTAAACCCTGAAGAGAGAAAGCTTGCCGGCATAGGGGTCCGCTATTGTCTTGAATATGTAAGCGGAAAGGGGTTCGTCGGGGTCCGGTTTGCGAATCGCTTCGCTTCCGTCCGCGGGGTTTTTCCCCTTTACCGGCGAAAGCGCCGCCATTTCCCCGGGAGACGGCAGGCACAGGAGGATCGCGTCGAGGAGGTTGGGGATGCCGATGTTCTTCAGGGCTGAGCCGCAGGTAACGGGAAGAAATTTTCTTGCAAGCGAGCATTCCCTTATGCCGGCTACCAGCTCTTCAGAAGTGATCTCGCCCCCCTCGAGGTATTTTTCAAGAAGCGCGTCGTTGCACTCGGCTATTCTTTCGACAAGTCTTTTTCTGTACTCGGCCGCCCCGCCCTGCAGGCCGGCGGGAATATCGGACTCTTCGGCCTTGCCGCCTTTGTAGGTGTACGCCTTCATCTTCAGAAGGTCGATGATTCCTGAGAAGGAATCCCCGGTCCCGATCGGGATCTGCAAGGCCACGGCAGCAGTATCGAGTGTCTTTTCGACCGCAGCGACCGCCTTTTCGAAATCCGCCGTATCCTTATCCATACTGTTTACGAAAACAACGCCGGGGACATTATAGTCGGCGGCGTAGCGCCATATCTTGCGCGTCTCGGCCTTAACGCCTGAGACCGCGCTGACGACGACAACGCTGCCGTCGGCCACCCTGAGACAGCCCCTCGTATCCTCGATAAAATTGATGAAGCCGGGGGTATCGATAAGGTTGATCCTGTGCCTGTTCCAGTTGCAAAAAGCGAGCGCCGAGGTGATGGTGATCTTTCTGTCGATTTCTTCGGGTTCGAAGTCTGTGACGGTCGTGCCGTCCTGAACGCTGCCGAGCCTGTCGGTCATCCCTGCATCGAAGAGCATCGCTTCCACAAGAGAAGTCTTGCCCGCGCCTCCGTGGGCAAGTACCGCCACATTCCTGATCTTAGCCGTCTCAAAGTTTGCCATTGAGCCCCCTAAAGAAAGAATATATTTGAGTGACGGGCGGAGAGCGCCGCCCGGCTAAAAGACCATGTGTTTCCCTTCCAGAACTTCTTCGATAATCGGTTTTGATTCGACCTTTTTGTCGGCCCTGCCGGACCAGAGCTTAACGACGAAGAAGCTGAAGATGAAGGCGCCGAACCCGAAAACGGCGGAGAGGATGTCGGGGTCCGCATGGGGAAAAGCCCTGCCCATTACCTCCTTGCCGAAGACGGTCCCGACGACGAGTGCGACGGCGGGAAGCCCGTAGACGACCAGGGACCCTTTTGTGTAGGTGAAAGACTTCATTGTTACGCGGACCGTCTGGCCTACCTTCGCCCCTGCCTGGTTGAACGCCTCGATCTCCATGAACTCCTCGTCCATCTTGCAGCCGGCGGTGCAGCCTTCACAGGCGCTTTTCTTCGGCACATTCACTACGGCCAAGACACCGTTTACGCTTTTTACGATCCCGATTTCTTCTGTCACTATAGCATTTTACCACAGCCAGTTTTAAAAAATCTCCCGCCGTATCGGCCAATTAGCCGGATGAGGCGCTTCGCAACAGGCGAAAAGAAGCCGGTGGAGAACCGTCCGGCGGGTGACCGCGCGGCGCGTTCTCACATTTCGAGCAGCCGCCTTTTCATGTCGAGGGCGGCGATGGCGCCTTCTCCGGCTGCTATGATCGCCTGGTCATTGCCGGTCAGAGGCCCTATGATATACAGCCCGTTCAGCGAGGATTCGTAATTCCTGCCGGTCAGGTATTTGAATCCCTCGCTGTCTTTTTTCAGGTTCAGGCCGGAAAGGAACCCGTCGTTCAGTTTGTAGCCGAAGTTCGACATGATCGCCTCGCATTCGATAAGCCGGCCGTCCTGGAATTCGAGGGCCTCGATCCTTTCGTCGCCCACGATCCTTGCAGGCTTTCCGGTTACGAGGCGGATGCCCTCCTCCTGCAATTCTTCGGCATACACCTGCGGCACCTGGAAATAGTAGAGGACGAGCGTTATGTCTTCGGTGAACATCTCCTTCATGCCGAATGCGAGGTGGACGGTGTGCAGGGAATTGCCGAGGACAACGAGTTTCTTTCCCGTCGTCCTGTACCCGTCGCAGTCGATGCAGGTGTAAAAGCCGGCTCCGAGGAATTTAAGAACGTTTTCGACGGGCGGAAGATTTTCCGTCCCGCCGGAGGAGACGACAACGAATCGCGAGAGGTATCTCCTGTCCTCCGTGGAGACCTCGAAAAATTCGTTCCTGCCCACTTTGATTACCGTCCCGCGCTCGATTTCGACATTGAAACTCTTCGCCTGTTCCATGCCGAGCCGTATTATCTCCTTCCCGGATATCGCCTTCTGGGTGAGGAAGTTTTCTATCCGCCGTGCGTGCCACGTCCTGCCGCCGCCCCGGTCGATGATCAATGCTTTTCTGTTGTATCTGCCCAGGTAGATCGCGGCCTGGAGTCCTCCAGGCCCCGCGCCGATGACGACACAGTCGTATATCTTTTCTTTGTCCATGGCTTCTTTACAAAAGTATATCAGATAAGGAACGGGAGGGAGAGAGGTCGCTGCGCAGGAGAAGATTTTTGAGGCCGTGGATTCCTGGTCCATGTTTAAAGAAGGGGAAGAGTACTTCATGGCGCTAAGGCCTTCTCTTGCCGGCGGGCCGGTCTGTATGGCCCGGTTTAACCGCCTTATGGAAAAGGTAACGATCCACTGCGGAAAGGAGCTCGTTAAGGAAATAGGCGGCAGGGAAGCGGTCATGAATCCCGTGAGGTATCCAGTGGACCAACTCCTGCTGATGTATGTACTCGCCCGAAGGGAAGGGGCGATATTTCACGCGGCCGCCGTGAACGTCAACGGAAAGGGCTACATTTTCCCCGGCAGGTCAGGGGCCGGCAAAAGCACCGCAGCCCGTAACTTTGCACTGAAGGGGCATGAGGTTCTCAGCGACGACAGGATCATCGTGAGAAAAATCAATGGCGAATTCAGGGTATTCGGAACGCCGTGGGCGGGCGAGGCAGGGATGGCCGAGAATAAGGACTTCCCTCTCGGCGGCATCTGTTTCGTCCACCAGGATAGTGAAAATATGCTCAGGGAAGTCACACCGGCGGAGGCGGTCGAAAAACTTATGCCGGTGACTTCCATCCCGCGGTATGACCGGCTCACAACGGCGGATATTCTCGCTTTATGTGAAGATATGGCGATACTTGCATCCCGGCATATCAGTTCGCGCTTGAGCCGACAGTTGGGGCCGTGGACCTGTTCGAGATTTTTGTGTCCTCCGGACGGTGCGCGCAGCTATCAGGATCCGATAGCCGCCCGGATTAACCGGACTCACTTCCTTGACATTTATTGCCCCGGTGATAGCATTGAAGTATCCACGGGTGTGATATACCTTTCGTCCTGAACACCGGAAAAGGAGGGAAATCGTGAATGCACTGATGATAAGCGCCGACAACTTCGAAGACACCGAGCTTCTTGTTCCATATTATCGTCTGAAAGAGGAGGGGATTCACGTCGATGTCGTCTCCATGAACACCGGAAAGATCAGGGGAAAGCACGGATACGAGGTGGCGGTCGACAGGTCGCTTAAGGAAGTGAAGCCGGAAAAATACGATATCCTCGTCCTTCCCGGCGGCAGGGCGCCCGAGGCGGTGAGAAAGGAGATGAAGGCGCTTGAGATAGCGAGACATTTCTTCGAGGAGAATAAACCCGTCTTTGCCATCTGCCATGGTCCCCAGACACTCATCACCGCCGGCCTTATGAAGGGCAGGCATGCCACGTGTTACAAATCAGTGGCCCCCGAGATGAAGGAGGCCGGCGCGATCTACGAGGACAAAGAAGTCGTCGTCGACGGGAACCTCGTCACGTCGAGGCAGCCCTCGGACCTTCCCGCCTTCCTTAGGGAGGCTATGAAGAAGATCAGGGGGCTGAAGTAGCGCAACGGCTTTTACAGCGGAAGTATGAACAGACTCGCATCCGAGAAATCCGCATATCTCAGACATGCCGCGGACCAGGAAATCGACTGGTATCCATGGTCGGACGAGCCGTTCGACCGCGCGCGGAAAGAGGACAAACCCGTCTTCCTCAGCACCGGCGCGGTCTGGTGCCACTGGTGCCACGTCATGGCAAAGGAGTCTTTCCATGACAGGGAAGTCGCGAGGCTTTTGAATGAGCATTTCGTCTGCATAAAGCTCGACAGGGACGAAAGACCGGGCATCGACAGGCGCTACCAGCAGGCGGTCGCCGCGATGGGCAACGGAAGCGGCTGGCCGTTGAGCGTGTTTCTTACACCCGAGGGGAGACCCTTTTTCGGCGGCACCTATTTCCCTCCCGAAGACAGCCATGGAAGACCCGGCTTCAGGAAAGTGCTGGAGTCGATCTCCGATTTTTACAGGGACAAGAGGGGCGAAGCCGAAGAATACGCAAGGAACCTGGTAGAGTACCTCAGGCCCGGACCGGAAAAATCGGGCGCAGTCGAAAGAAGCCTTATCGAACAGGCCGAGACCTCGATCCTTTCGGAATTCGATCCCCAGAACGGCGGATTCGGCTCCTTCCCGAAGTTCCCGATGAGCGGGGCGATAGAATTTCTGCTTGACAGGTATTTCCTCACCGGAAACGAAACCGCCGGCTTTGCTGTAAGAAAGACGCTTGAAGCGATGGCAAGGGGCGGTTTCCACGACCAGCTCGGCGGCGGGTTTCACAGGTATTCAGTGGACGAGGCATGGATCGTTCCGCATTTCGAAAAGATGGCGGACGACAACGCATGGCTGCTGAGGAACTATGTGAACGCGTGGTCCGTCTTCGGAGACGAATGTTTCAGGGCCGTGGCCGAGGGGATCATCTCCTTTGTCATGGAGGTGCTTTCCGACGCTGACGGCGGGTTCTATGCGAGCCAGGATGCGGACGTCACTCCCGATGACGAAGGCGGCTATTTCACCTGGAGCGATGAGGCGTTCAGAAGGCCGCTTACGTCTGAAGAGTTCGAGGTCCTCTCGCTTCATCTCCTTCACGAGCGCGGGACCGTACACCACGACCCTGGGAAAAGGGTGCTCTTTATCGTGATCGAGCCTGAAGAGGTCTCAAAAAGGACCGGCATAGATATGAAAAAGGTGCAAGAGCTGATCGAATCGGGCCGGAAAAAACTCCTTGCAGAGAGGAGGGGAAGGGAGACGCCTTTTATCGACAAAACCATGTACACCTCCCTGAACGGCATGCTCGTCACCTCCTTCCTCTGCGCCTTCAGGGCGTTCGGGGAAACAGACGTCAGGGACTTCGCCCTCAGGAGTCTCGACAGGATACTGAAGGTCCGCCTCGAAGGGGACGTGCTCTTTCACTCGGAGGGCGTCGTGGCGATGCTCGACGACTATGTCTTTCTCGCCGAGGCATTGCTGGCCTCTTACGAGGTCTCCGGGGGCGCGAAGTATCTCGGGAAGGACGAAGAAGTGATGGCGGCCTGTATTTCAAAATTCTGGGACGGCGATGCAGGAGGCTTCTTTGACACCGAATCCGGGATCCTCGGCGGAAGGCTGAAGACAGTGGAGGACGTGCCCCAGCCTTCCGGAAATGCGGCCGGAATCATGCAACTGCTGAAGCTCTCGGCCATTACCGGGAAAGACGACTACCTTGACAGGGCGGAGAAAGCGGTGAGGGTCCTTTCATGGAGGACCCGCGACATGGGTGTTCACGCGGGCTCTTTCTTTTCCGCGATGGACGCCTCTTTCCACCTCCTAAGGCTCGCAGTTGAGACGCCTCCGGGGAGCGAGCTTGCGAAGACGGCGCTCTCTTTCTTCAGCCCCTATAAAAACATCGTGTATGTGGAGGGAAACGGCCGCATCACCCCCTGCCTTAACGGCGTCTGTTATGAGCCCGTCGGCGATCCCGATAAGCTGAAGGCCTTTCTCCGGCGGCCTTCTTGACATTTTCCCATGGAGCGCTACTATACAAGTACGAACGGCTATAGCTTAAGGCAATGGGAGAGGAGGTGATACAGGATGAAGAAGACATTGAGCAGCAAGGCTCTTGTCAAGGAAGCGGCCTTTTGGACGACGGTGGCAAAGGCGGCGAAGGAGAATCCTGGCAAGGTATGCCACAAGTGAAAGGGTTGAAAGAGCTGAAGTTGCCGGTCGGCAACGAAATCTCACGGCGGGTATGACGGTGGCGCGGTTCTGAAGCAGATGTCATATCCGCCTTTTTATTTTAAAAGTTCCCGCTGAATACTATACTATCGGGAGGAAAATGCCTGTAACGAGCGGTCATGATTTTTTCATCCAGTGGCACCTGACAGAGAGGTGCAATCTCAGATGCACCCACTGCTATCAGAGCGGTCACAGGACCGATGAGCTGTCTTTTGCCGAGATCAGGGATGTCACGGCGGAAGTGTCGGACATGCTCGCGGCATGGTCCGGAATGTACGGGATAGAATTTTCCCCGAGCTTCAACATCACCGGCGGAGAGCCTTTCCTTCGGGATGACCTCTTCGATATTGTCGATCATCTCGATAAAAGGGGTTTCGCATTATATCTTCTCACCAACGGCACCCTCATCGACAGGGAAGGGGCGGCAAGGCTCGCGATGTCCTGCGTGAAGGGCGTGCAGGTGAGTATCGAAGGGCCGGAGGAGATCCACGACGGTATAAGGGGTAAGGGCAATTTCGCGGCGTCGCTCAGGGGTATTTCATTTCTGCTTGACGCGGGGATAACGGTCACCCTGAACGCCACTCTTTCGGAGATCAACGCCGACCACCTGCCTGCAATGGTCTCTCTCGCCTCCTCGGTCGGGGCGCATCGGCTCGGCTTTTCGAGGCTTGTGCCTTCGGGAAGAGGCGCGGGGCTTATCGAAAAGATGATCGGCAGAGAGAGAATAAGGAAGATCTACGGGGAGATCTTCTCCCTCAAGCCGGAACATCTCGAAATTGTGACCGGCGACCCGATTGCGTCGCAATTGCCGGCGGAGGTTGGAGGCGATCAGGGAGCGGTCCCGAGGGGAGGTTGCGCAGCCGGGCTTTCAGGTCTCACCTTCCTCCCGGACGGCACGATCGTCCCGTGCAGAAGGCTCTTCATCCCTGTCGGGAATGTGAGGAAGGACAGCCTCCGCGAGGTCTGGGCGACGTCGGATGTCCTCAACGCCCTGAGGGACAGGAGCAGATACAAGGGGAAGTGCGGCGCATGCCGCAGATGGGCGGGGTGCAGGGGCTGCAGGGCGATCGCTTACGCGTATGCGCTTTCAAGAGGAGAAGACGACTTCCTCGCCGAAGACCCGCAGTGCTTCATAGCGCAATGAAGCCGGTCGATCTCCTCGCATTTATTACGATCCTGGTCTGGCCTGCGGTGCCCCTTTTCTGGATCCCCGTCCATGGCTTCCCGAAGTTTTTCAGGAAACTGGACATCCTGACCTATATTGTTCCGCTTGTATTATGGCTCCCTCCGGCGTATCTCTTTTTCACCTACAGTGACGTTCTTCTCAGCTTGCGGGCAGACCTTCCACGGCTGGTGAAGATGGCGGGCCTGCTCCTTTTCGCCGGGGGGACGATTCTTCATCTATGGACCGGGAAACTGCTCGGTTTCAAGGGACTCATCGGCTTGCCGGAGATATCGTCGAAAGTGAAGAGCAGGTTTGTGATGAAAGGTCCCTTCCTGGTAGTCCGGCATCCCACCTATCTCGCCCATACGCTGCTGTTTGCGGGAGTATTCCTGATCACGGGAGTAGCGGCGGTGGGCGTGGTCACTCTCCTCGATTTCGTTATAATGAACAAGGTGGTTATACCGCTCGAAGAAAAGGAGCTTGAAAGCCGTTTCGGAGAGCAATACAGGGAATACGAGAAGAAGGTCCCGCGTTTTTTCCCCGGATTTCCCAGGAAAAAGAGCTGACCGGAGCCGTCGCGACGCTTACATTCCCGCAATGCCGATAAGAAGGGAAAACGTTCTGTACGCGGCCATGCGCGCCAGCTGGATGGCGGCGATGAGAGTATTAACCCTTCTTTGATAGAAAGAATCCATATCTATCGGACGCGCCCTGAGAGCACTTTTTTCTATGCGGCAGACCTTCCCGAGGACCTTGTCGCCGGAGATGGGACTGTCGCACCGGGAAAGCGCATCGCCCATGGTCTGAAGAAGGAGATTCCCGTCCGGGCCTCGCCTCTTTCTCACAATTCGGTGGAGCACGGTGAAGCCATGCGCGTCCCTGAAGAATATCAGGTCGCCTATGCGTAAACCCGAAGGAGGGACCCTCACTGCGGTCACGGTTTCACTGCTGTTGAGAAAAGGGACCATGCTCCTTCCGGTTACCCTTATGCGGAGATATAATCCGCCTTCCAGGATTTCCTCAAGAAGAAGGGAGGTAGTCTCATCGGAAACAGACATCAAGATCGGTTTCCCTTATCCCTGTCCGAGTTCATCGAAGACCTTTACCGCTCCGTCGGGGGTAAAGTGAAGCAGGTAAGAAGGGATGTCCGAAATCAGGTCCCCGCAGAATTGGAGGATGCGCTCCATGACCTCTCTGTCAAACCATGGTATCGAAACAACAGGCAGCAGGAGCTCAAGCGCCTTTTGCGGCCCTATCT
>JBJKSM010000085.1:0-14204 GCA_046704045.1 Thermodesulfovibrionales bacterium
TGTGATACACTCTGTCATATAGCCAACTTCCTTCCTTTGGATTTTGATCTTCGCAGATTCAATAATACCAGAGGTTTCAGGATCGTTGGCTATTTTTTTGCCGCTTATTTATGAATTATCTGGGTTAAATCACCTGCCTCCTTTCACACTACGCAAGTTGAACGTTCGGCAGCTCGAAAGGTATATAAAGCGAAAGGGGGGGCTTCACTCCTTCATTATTTGGAAAAGATGCAAAAAGCGCGCTAACTGGTCACAGTGAGGGCTGCATGTTCTGAAGCGGCGTCGTGAAAGGGGTCTGCTCCGGAGCGCCAGGCGAAACCTCGTCCTTTTCCTGCTCTATCTCCTCATATTCAGGCACGACTATCCCTCTTCTGACCATTATGTTGTAGATGAGGTTCGAGCGGTTCACCACGTATCTCTGGTTTCCAAGGGGATTGAACTTCCGGGGGTTTGGCAGGACAGCGGCGAGTCGCGCCGCCTCTTCGGGATCGAGTTCGGATGCATGCTTTCCGTAATAGTGTTCCGCGGCCGCCTCTATGCCGAAGATCCCCCTGTCACCCCATTCGGCGGTATTCAGATAGATCTCGAGTATCCTCCTCTTCGACAGCGCCCTCTCAAGCCGCCACGTGATGATCGCTTCGCGGATCTTGCGGATCGGATTTTTAGAGGGGGAGAGGTAGAGGTTCTTTGCAAGCTGCTGGGTTATCGTGCTGCCGCCCAGTTTGAACTTCTTCGCCTCGATGTCCTTTTCGACCGCCTTCTCCATCGCCTCGTAATCAAAACCATCGTGCCTCCAGAACTTGTCGTCTTCGCCTATAAGCACCGCCTTGACAAGATACGGCGATATTGCCCGATAAGGCACCCACCGCCGGGTGATACGGTAGCGCTTCCCCTCCCTCTTCCACTCCTTCATGCGGTATGCCATCATCGCCGTCATTTTGGGGCTGTGCCTCCTGATCATCGCAACGTTCGGATACACGAACTGAAGAGCGATCAGAGCGAAAAACAGGACAAGAAGGGGAAGAACCATTCTCCCGAGAAACGGCTTCTTTTTCTTTCTTTTCATGAATCGATATTACGAGGGACGCCTAATCGTCATCCTTCAGCAGGCTGAGGGTGCGGGGGTTTTGATCTATCTGTTCGAGGGCTGGAATCTCGCCGGCGCCGCCAACGCCAAGCTCCCTGAATTTTCTGACCGAGGGCAACACCCTCGATTCCATCGAACCTACCATCTTGTTGTATGATGTGATCGACCTCTCAATGGCGGTGCCGAGGTCGTCGAAGTATTTCGCCATCGTGCTCATCCTCTCATAGAGTTCCTTGCCGAGGGCGCTGATCTGCTGCGCGTTCTTTGTGATCTGCTCCTGCCGCCAGCCGTAGGCAATCGCCCTCAGAAGCGCGATGAACGTGGTCGGCGTCGAGATAATGACCCCCTTCCGGATGCCGTCTTCGATGAGCGTAGTATCCATATCCACGGCGGCACTCAAAAAAGATTCACCGGGGATGAAGAGCACCACGAATTCGGGCGACCGGTTGAACTGGCTCCAGTATTCTTTCGAGGCGAGCTTGTTCATGTGCGCCCTCACCTGCTGGCCGTGCTTTTCCATCTTCGCCTTTCTTTCATCGTCGGTCCTGGCGGAAATGGCATCGAGATAGGCTTCGAGTGAGACCTTCGCATCCACAACGATCTCCCGCTCCATCGGCAGGTGCACCACCATATCGGGCCGTATCCTGCCCTTGTCGGTATCCATGGACTGCTGCTCGGTAAAATCGCAGCGCATCGCCATCCCAGAAAGCTCGGCCACCCTCCGCAGCTGCATCTCGCCCCATCTTCCGCGCACCTGCGGTTTACGCAGCGCCGAGACGAGATTGCTCGTCTCCCTCTGGAGGTTCTCCTGGGTTGACGCGAGGGCGCGCAGTTGCTCCGTGAGGCTTCCATATGCCTTGTGTCTTCCCTCTTCCATCGCCTTTATCTGCTCTTCGTATCTCCTGAGCGTCTCGGCGAGAGGCTTGATCATCCCGTCCATGACGGCCTGATGTTCGCCCAGCTTCCCTTTTGTATCGGCAACGACCTTTCCGAGGGATTCGGCGGCAAGCCTCAGAAAATCCTCGCTGCTGCTCTTGAGGGCCGCCGATGAGAGGGCGTTGAAGGTGTCCGACATCTCCTTCTTCATGCTCTCGATGAGCGCCTTCTGCTCGTCGAAGCTCTTCTGCGCTGCTTCGAGCCTCGTGAGCGCCTCGATCCGTGCGCGCCTTTCGCCTTCGAGATCGGTCCTCAGACCCGCGATGACACCTTCCTTCTGCCCGACCTGCTGTCTCAACTCACCGCTTACCGCCTCGGCGCTCCCGGCCCTTCCCTCTGTTTCAGACAGTTGCCGCGAATGGTCCATCTCGATCTCGGCGGTCCGCCTTTCGTAAAACCCCTTCAGCCGCGAAGATGCGCTGATCCAGACAATGATGCCGCCGATTACCATACCCGCTACGACATAAGCAGCGGCGCCCGTCATTTCGCTCCCCTTGAGCTTTCGTCTTTCATAAATTGTAATATACCGCGTCAGCCGCATTTAATGCCAGACGGGATAAATGAGGTCACGGAATGATCCGTGAAAGCGGGAGCACGGCCGATTTTAAGTCAGGATCTCCGTCCCGAGCCCCTCTTTGGTGAATATCTCGAGGAGCAGGCAATGGGGCACCCTTCCGTCGACGATATGAGTCTTGCCGACGCCGGCCAGCAGCGCGCTCAGGCATGCATGCACCTTCGGGAGCATCCCCCCCGAGATCGTGCCGTCCCTGATCAGCTCTGCGATCCGGTCCTTATGGAGCGTCGACATGATGGCGCCCTCCCCGTCGAGCAGGCCGGGCACGTCGGTGAGCAGTATCAGCTTCTCGGCCTTCAGTGCCGAGGCTATTGCAGCGGCCACGAAGTCGGCGTTGATGTTCAGCGTCTCGCCCTGGGGCCCGACGCCGATCGGGGATATAACCGGGATAAACCCGCTCTTTTCGAGGCTGTCTATAACGTCGGGCGCGATCGAGGTAACTTCCCCGACAAGACCGAGGTCGACGATCTCGTCCACGCCCGTCTCGGGCGTCGCCTTCTTTATCGTCCTCTTGCGTGCCTTGATAAGTCCGCCGTCCTTGCCGCTCAGCCCTATCGCCTTTCCGCCGTGCCTGTTGATAAGCGAGACGATCTCCTTGTTGATAAGTCCGCCGAGCACCATCTCGACGATATCCATCGTCTCCTGGTCGGTGACCCTCTGGCCGTTGACGAACTGGGGCTTCTTTCCCATCTTCTCCATAGTCGCAGAGACCTTCGGCCCGCCGCCGTGCACGATGACGGTGCGGATGCCGATATAGTTGAGCATGACGACGTCCTTCGCAAAGGATTCCTTTAACCCGTCCTTCGTCTGGGCCGCGCCGCCGTACTTGATCACAAAGGTCTTGCCGTTAAAATTTTTGATGTAGGGGAGTGCGTCGATGAGCACCTCCGCTTTCTTTATTATCTCTTCCACGATTCTCCTTTTCCTTCAGCACAGGGGATGCAGAGCATGCGGCCGTTCCTCATCCTCGCCTTCGGCTCAGCCGCCTTTTCGCCGCAGGCCGCGCCTTCATCTCCTTCAGCGCCCGGAGCGACGCGCGGTATCCGGGAGCGGTACCCATGAAAAATCCACCACATAGTCGTACGTTTTCATACAGGAATTTTACACAAAAAAATTTCTTTTGAGTAGAAAAAGGTGGAGCAGCAGGCCGGCAAAAACAAGATTCCCACTTATGCTCTACATTGTTTCCGGAAGGAAGATTGTTATGTTTCATCCGGAAGGCTGCGCTCCCCGGACCCGGTCTCTGGCAGCCATAGTTGACTTATGCAGATAAGCAGATAGAATGAGAGACAGGATAAAATACATTTTCTTAACGAAGGAATCGGGGACGAAAAAATAGTCTTCAGCAACACTTTGAGGCCGATTAACAGTTTCAGTAACAGGACAAAATTCATTTTGTCCTGTCAGACATGTGACGGATATTCGTATTATCCGAGTCCGTTATAATAATGGCGTCATCCGCCGGGAGGTATTGATGAAACAAGCGTATGACTGTTTTACAAAAGTCGGTGGTTTCTTTTTCGGTGTCCTTTTAGTTGGGGACGATATCGATGAGGAAGGTATTTTCCATCCAGTAGGGGACGACATCGCCAGAGAAGGTATTTTCCATGGGGTACTCATATATTTCCCCAAAGAAGGTGGCACGTCCCTTAAGGAATTTTACTCCAAGAAAAGCGCAGACGACACTGTTTCAAAAGCCGATACCTGGATAAAGGCAAATCTATATCCTGATTTTGTGAGAGGATCCATGAGGAGCCTGGGAAGTCACATGGTTTAGCACGGAGTCGGCCGGCCCGTTCCCCGGGCGAAGCCGTGCTCCCCTGCCAGGTGGCGGTTTTGTTCCCAAAAATGCAACACACGGCATCTCGCTCGTTACAAGAAGCTCGATCCGTTTGACAATCCCTTTCTTTGCGATATGCTGGAAATAATATGGTCGCCACTTTTATAAACCCAGGCGCCCCAATGCGCCTTTCCCCGAAAGGAGAAGCAAGATGCGGATGCTTATGCAGGTGAAAATTCCCCACAAGGAGTTCAACGCAGCAGTGAAAGACGGGAGTGTGAACGGGAAGGTCAAACGCATTCTTGAAGAAACGAAGCCCGAGGCGGTCTATTTCACGGAGTATGACGGCCGGCGCGGCGCCATTATGATCGTCGATCTGGCCGATCCCTCAGGAGTCCCGGCTCTTGCGGAACCCTGGTTTCTGTCTTTCAACGCCGACGTGGAATTTCATATCGTCATGTCGCCGGAAGATCTCGGGCGGGGAGGGCTCGACGCCATCGGAAAGAAGTGGGCATAGGTACGGCTGAATACACGTAAAAGGGCCGACAGACAAGCCGGCCCGTGCAATCAATTACCCGTCACCCTGACGGCCATAGTCCCCGGCGCCGGCATTTCCCGATTGATCACCTCAGCCAGTTGTTCGTATTCCTCGGGGCTGCACTTTCCGAAGCTCCTGGTCTCAATCACCAGGCCTTTTTCATCAACGATGTCTGCCACTATTTCGCCGTCTGGCAGGCGTCTGAAACTGATCGTTACCATTTCCTTCATAAGAGCATGATATGCGACGGAATGCGTCCGGTACAAGGAAATGGAACGGTTGTCCGGGTCTTTGTGATATGATTTCTGAGTGGAAAAGATGAAGAAGCTGCTCTTCGCCCTTGTGCTCATCGCCGTCATCGTCGTGATGGCGCTGAGGGGTTGCCCAAGACATACCCGTTTCAGGAGAGAGAGATCGCAAACCCATAGCCATATTGCCGGGGCCTTCTCGCCCACCCCCGCCCGCTTCTCGTAATCCTTGACAATCCGGCATCTTTCTGGCACATTTAGGCAAAGATATGCACTCTTGTCTAACGGGGATCATTTGAACAAAACTGCTGAAGACTTCAATCTTTACATCGAAAGAAGATCAGCCGAAAACTCATTTGCCGCCGTCGTCCGGGACGACGAGGGAAATATTCTTGCGACATCCGAATTCAGGTATGAGTTTGACGCTTCCATACTCACGACCCTTGAAGACAGCGTCGGGAAAAACATACACAGAAATGCCGGGCTGATCAGGGAATTCGGAAGCAGACTTTTCGACGCCGTATTCAAACGGGCAGTCCTCACCTGCTATCAGCTGCTCCGCGATGCCAATGCCCGAATGAAACTCCACTTCACAAAGAATGAGCGGGAACTCCTCCGCATCCCCTGGGAATTCATGTACGACGGCGGGCATTTCCTCTCGGCAGGTCCGGGGATGACCATGACAAGGGTATTGGAAGGAACCCCGCGCACGAGGAAAAGAAACGTGGCAGGCAGTCTGAAAATGCTGGCCGTTGTTTCAAGTCCCGTCGATCTGCCCGAATACTACCACCCAAAGCCAGAGGAAGAACGCGAAATCATTCGCCGGGCACTTTCCTGCTCATGCGCGTCGGACAGGATAGAGGTAAACTATCTTGACAGGGCGTCGGCCGGAAACATCCGGGGGGGACTGAACGAAAGAGATTATCATATCCTTCACTTCACCGGTCACGGCATCTATTCCGAAAGAGAGCATCAGTGCTACCTGCTGCTCGAAGATGACCTCGGGACAGCAAAGCGCGTCGATCTTGATACGTTCTCCGGCCTTTTATCCGGACAGCCGTCTTTGTGCCTGGTAGTGCTTTCATGCTGCCGCACGACGATAGCTGTCGGCCACAGAGTGCTTGGCGACCTTCCCGCTCTGCTGCTCGGGAAAAAAATCCCGGCAGCCATTGTCATGCAATACTCCGTTACAGACCGCTCAGCCGCGGATCTTGAAAGAGAATTCTATGCCGGGGTCTGCACCGGCTTGCCCCTGGATCTTGCGCTGACGAACGCACGAAGGGCTCTTCTCGCAAATAAGGAGGAGGGCATCGTCGATTTCGGCACCCCGATTCTTTATACGGAAGCGCCTGACTGTCTCCGGATCGCAAGGCGGTAACGGCACCTCAAAGAAACCGCCGGGGCCGGCCCGCTTTTCTAATCCACCTGCACCACGAGC
This sequence comes from Thermodesulfovibrionales bacterium, assembly GCA_046704045.1. Lineage (GTDB taxonomy): Bacteria > Nitrospirota > Thermodesulfovibrionia > Thermodesulfovibrionales > UBA6898 > JAWOKY01. Next base: position 6,602 of record JBJKSM010000085.1, read on the forward strand.
GTCGGATAGCCCTCGAAGCCAAGTCTGTCCGCAAGGGACATCGCCTTCGTGAGGCTGTCGAATTTCCCGACCCTCACCCTGTAAAACCGGTTGCCCCCTACCTGCGCCTCCCGGATAGAGACATCGCCGTATTCAAGATCGAGCGCCTCCTTCAGCCTCGCCGCGTTGGAGCTGTCCCCGAACGAGCCGATCTGGATCGCGAAAGGACCCGGTCTGCCCTGCGTCTCGACCTTCACTTTCCTGATATACGAATCGTCCCGTCCGACGACTTCGAGGAAAACCGTCCCGGTGCCGGGGCCGACGAGGCCGATTTCTTTTGCAGTTGCATATGATAGATCGATGTCCCTCCCGTTCACAAACGGCCCCCTGTCATTTACGGTGCATTCGGCTTCCATGCCGTTGGAGACATTGGTAACCTTCAGTATGGTGCCGAAGGGATATTGCCTGTGTGCGCAGGTGTGCGCGTACATATTGAAGGTTTCGCCGGAGGATGTCGGCCTGCCGTTGAACTTGGGGCCGTACCAGCTTGCAACCGCATATCCGGCGCCCGGCGGAGCCTCCCGCCGGGTCGTTGCACAGGAAGAAAGAAAAAGAAGTGCACATAAAGAGACGACGAGTGTGAAGGACGAACGATGGAAGATAAACGATTGCGATTCCATGCATCCGGAATGCCTATTCATCCTTCATGCTTCACCCTTCATCATCACAATATATACCTGCTGAGGTCTTCGTCCTTCACGATCTCGCCGAGCTTATCCTTTACGTAGGCGCTGTCGACGCGAAGCTGCGTCCCCTGTTTCTCCGGCGCCTCGAAGGATATATCCTCAAGGAGTTTTTCGAGGACCGTCTGGAGCCGTCTGGCTCCGATATTCTCCGTCTTCTCGTTCACAAGCGCGGCTATCTCCGCGATCTCGTCGACCGCCTCGGCGTCGAACTCAATCGCCACGTCCTCCGTCGCCAGCAGCGCCGTGTACTGCTTGACGAGCGCGTTATGGGGCTCCGTGAGGATCCTGATGAAATCCTCTTTCCCGAGCGCATCCAGCTCCACCCTGATCGGGAACCTCCCCTGAAGCTCGGGGATAAGGTCCGAGGGCTTTGCGGTATGGAAGGCGCCGGCAGCGACGAAGAGGATATGCTCCGTTTTCACCGGGCCGTATTTTGTAGTAACAGTCGAACCCTCGACGATCGGCAGGAGGTCGCGCTGAACGCCTTCCCTTGAGACATCCGGTCCCATCCCGCTTCCCTTGCTGGCGACCTTGTCGATCTCGTCGAGAAAAACAATGCCGGACTGTTCGACCCTCTCCACCGCCTCCCGGGTTATCTTGTCCATGTCGATCAGTCGGTTCGCCTCTTCTTCTTCGAGGATAATGAGGGCCTCGGGTATCTTCACCTTTCTCCTCTTCGCCTTCTCGGGAAGGAGGTTGCCGAGCATGGATTTCAGGTTGATTTCGAGGTCTTCGAGCCCCACGTTCGAAATCACGCCGAAGGGCATCGTCTTTTCCTTGACCTCGACGTCCAGGCTGCGGGAATCAAGTTTGCCTTCCCTCAGCTGTTCCCTGAGCCTCTCCCTCGTCTCCCGGTTCTTTTCCCTTTCCTGCTCGTCGACTTCGGTACTGCGCAACCCCCTCGCCGGAAGGAGGAGATCGAGGACTCTCTCTTCCGCGAGGTGCTTAGCCTTCTCCCTGATCCTTTCGAGGTGCTCCGTCCTTACCATGTTCACCGAGATCTCGGTGAGGTCCCTGATCATCGACTCCACGTCACGACCGACGTAGCCGACTTCGGTGAACTTCGAGGCCTCGATCTTCAGAAACGGCGCGTTCGCGAGCCGGGAGAGCCTTCTTGCGATCTCGGTCTTTCCCACGCCGGTCGGGCCTATCATGATGATATTCTTGGGGAATACCTCGTCCCTGATGTCAGGCGAAAGCCTCTGTCTCCTCCACCTGTTCCGGAGCGCTACAGCCACCGCCTTTTTCGCATTGTGCTGGCCGACGATATACTTGTCGAGTTCTTCAACGATCTTCCGCGGGGTAAGGGTATCCATTTTAGGAAAGCTCCTCTATGCTGATGTTATCGTTCGTATAGATGCAGATGCCGGAGGCGATCTTCATCGCCTTTTCGATGATCTCCCGTGCGCCGAGATCCGTATTTTCAACGAGCGCCCTGGCCGCCGCCTGCGCAAAAGGGCCGCCCGAGCCTATCGCCGCAATCCCCTCTTCCGGCTCGATCACATCTCCGTTTCCGGAGATGACGAAGGTGTGCTCCCTGTCGGAAACGATCAGCAGCGCTTCGAGCCTCCTGAGGATCTTGTCCGTCCGCCATTCCTTTGCGAGCTCCACGGCGGCCCTCGTTATGTTACCCCTGTAAGTCTCGAGCTTCTCCTCGAATTTTTCGAAAAGCGTGAAGGCATCCGCCGTTGCGCCGGCAAAACCGGCGATCACCTTGTCGCCGTACATCTTCCTGATTTTTTTTGCGTTGTGTTTCAAAACGGTGTTGCCCATCGTCACCTGCCCGTCGCCGCCGATGGCGACAGCTCCGTTTCGTCTGACGCAGAGAATCGTCGTGGCGTGAAACATCATTTCTCCTTTTTCCATAATCGCATATTTTACAGCAACAGCATACCCTCTGTCATTACAAGGAACAATTTCAGCGTTCAGGGCAAAGCAAAAATTTTTTTTTGTTCTTCACTTCGCTTACAGCTGTAAGAGACACGTCCCCGACTCCGCATCATGCAGCGACCGGCTTCACTCTTCCTTGTCGGAAAGCGGGTGGGCCCTGTCGTAAATGTCCATGAGGTGCGCGATATCGAGATGCGTATATTTCTGTGTGGTCGAAAGGGAAGAGTGCCCGAGCAGCTCCTGGATCACCCTCAGGTCGGCGCCGCCCTGCAGCAGGTGGGACGCGAAGGTATGCCTCATCGTGTGGGGACCGATGTCGCCGCTTATGCCCGCCGCCTTCGCGTATTTAACGACGATCCTCCTTACACCCCTGTCCGAAAGCCTTGTGCCGCGCCTGTTGAGAAACAGCGCCCTGTCCGTCCTCTTGAGAAGCAGCTTTTCGACGAGATAGGACTTTATCGCATCCACCGCCTTGGAACCGACGGGAACTATCCTCTCCTTCTTGCCCTTCCCCCTGACCTTGACGAGGCCCTCCCTCGTATTCACGTCGTCGACGTTGAGCCCTGCGGTCTCGCTCACCCGCAGCCCGCTCGAATAGAGCAGTTCAAGGATCGCCCTGTCTCTGGCCTTGATAAAGCCGATACCCTTGGGCTGTTCGACCAGAAGGAAGGCATCGTCCACGGTCAGGAACTTCGGCAGCAGTTTATGCGTCTTGGGCGTTGATACGAGCTTTGCGGGATTGGCCTTGAGATACCCCTCCTTCTGAAGATACCCGAGGAAGGAACGTACGGCCGCAAGCCTTCTTCCCACGGTCGTCCGTTCCCTTCCGTCCCTGATCTGTCCCGCGATGAACCCCCTGACATCGATCATATCGATATCCTCAGGCTCCTTCCGCACAAAGGCGCTGAATTCTTCAAGGTCTTTCCTGTAAGCCCTCAAGGTATGAGGGGAGGCGTCCTTCTGGACCCGGAGATAACGTAGAAAGCCTTCTATATGCTCCTTCATCACGATACCGCGGCGAGATAGGCGCGCCACGCCGACAGTGCCCGCTCGGCGATCATTTTTTTCTTCAGCTTCTTGTCCCCTATCCTGCCCGCCCCGTCGAGCAGCGGAAAGAGCCCGAAATTTATATTGCTCGGCTGAAAACGGGATCCGCCGGATTCCGTTATATGCCTTATCAATGCTCCGTGAGAGGTCTGCGGCGGCACCTCGGGGGCCGGTATCCCTTTCATTTTGAGAGCGGCATTGATGCCGGCGACGAGCCCCATCGCGGTCGATTCGATATATCCCTCCACGCCCGATATCTGCCCGGCCATGAAGATGTCTCCCCTGCCCTTCAGGGCAAGGTCCTTCTTGAGAAAGAGCGGAGAGTTGATGAAGGTGTTGCGGTGAAGGCTCCCATACCTGAGAAACTCGGCGCTCGCAAGTCCTCCGATCATCCGGAACACCTTTCTCTGTTCCGGCCACTTCAGCCTCGTCTGAAAGCCGACCATGTTATACGCCGTGCCCTCCTTGTTCTCGGCGCGCAGCTGCACTACTGCGAATGGTTCCTTTCCGGTCTTCGGATCTGGCAGACCGACGGGCTTCATCGGCCCGAACCTCGGGGTGTCGAAGCCCCTCGCCGCCATTATCTCTATCGGCATGCACCCCTCGAAGACCCTCTGCTCCTCGAAGGGCCGGGGCGTCACCCGGTCGGCCTCCGTCAGTGCGCTGTAGAAACGCCCGTACTCTTCCTCCGACAAGGGACAGTTTATATAATCGTCTCCGCCCCTGCCGTATCGCGAAGCCCGGTAGACACTTCCGTAATCGATCGATTCCGCATCGACTATCGGCGCGATAGCATCATAGAAATAAAGATTCTCTCCGCCGATCACCTCCGACAGGCGGCGGGTCATCGCCGGGGATGTAAGAGGTCCGGTGGCCACGATCGCTGCGGTACCGGGCAGCCCGACGACTTCCGTGCGCTCGATCGCAATATTCGGATGACCCGAAAGCACGGCGGTGACATACTCCGCGAAGAGTTTCCTGTCTACCGCCAGTGCCGAGCCTGCGGGCACGGCGGAAGACTCGGCGGCCTCCATGATCAGGGACCCGGCAAGCGAAAGCTCCTTTTTCAGCAGGCCCGGCGCGCTGCAGGGGTCGTTCGATCTGAGGGAATTGGAACAGACCAGCTCCCCGAGCAGCCCCGTCGTATGGGCCTCCGTCGTCTGACCGGGGCGCATCTCGAAAAGCCGCACCTTCACCCCGCGCGTGGCGGCCTGCCACGCCGCCTCCGAGCCTGCGAGCCCGCCGCCTATGACAATCAGCTCTTTCTCCATGATTGATTGTACCTCAAAGGGGTCCCATTCCGGAACGAGCCCTGCCGTTTTGTTGCCAAAGAATACTGAAACGGTTATCATATAAAATATGAAACAGGTCAGGTCCGGCAGTATTCCGGCTGTTCCCCCCGGGTTCACTGTGAGTAAGACAATTCGACGCTTCTTGCGATATTATCTGCATTTTCCGCTTATCGTCGTCATCCTCTTTGTCGGCGTCGGGAGGGCGCGGGCCTTTTCCGATCTCGGGAGCTATGAATATAACCGTGCCCGTCTTCTCGCTTACGTACTCCGGCAGGACCTCGAGAACTTCCATTTCTCCCACAAGAAGTTCGACGGCAAACTTTCTGAAGACGCCTTCGGCCTCTACCTGAAGCAACTGGACTATCAGAAGCGTTTCCTCCTGAAAGGCGACGTGGATAAACTAAAGACATATTCCGACCGGATCTCCGACGAGATGAAATCGACGGACATCGAGCTGCCCGACGTTACGGCCCGCGTCATGAAAGAGCGCGCGGAACACGCCAGGCAATGGGTGAACGAGATACTGTCGAAGGATTTCGACTTTTCCCTGAAGGAGTCCGTAGAAACCGATCCCGAAAAGATCGACTACTGTGCAACGGAAAAAGAACTGAAGGAGCGATGGAGAAAGATATTGAAGCTCCAGGTCCTCAACCAGTATCTGAACCTTGTCGACGAAGAAAAATCGCAGTCGAAAATAGAGAAGGACAAGGCTGCGGAGAAAAAATCTTCGCCGGAAGATATGCAGGCATCGGCCCGGGAAAAGGTCCTGAAGAGCTACGAGACGCTCTTCAACAGGATGCTCCATGAGACCGAGAGGGAGCATTTCGACAGGTATTTTACCGCGATCACACACGCCTTCGATCCCCACACCGAGTATATGCCGCCGATGACGAAGGAGGATTTCGACATAAGCATGACGGGCAGTCTCGAAGGCATCGGGGCCACTCTTGTGGAAGACGACGGCTATATCAAGATTTCAGGAATAGTGCCCGGAGGCCCGGCGGCCCTGCAGGGACAGCTCCGTGCCGAGGATCTCATCCTCAAGGTGGCTGAAGGTGATAAAGGCGAGCCGGTCGATCTGGCCTACATGGACGTAAGAGATGCGGTTAAACTGATCCGGGGGAAAAAGGGGACGACGGTCAGACTCTTTATCAGGAGGCCGGACGGCAAGACGCTCGTCGTGCCGATCGTGCGCGACGTGGTGCAGCTTGAAGACAGCTTTGTGAAGTGCACGGTATTGAAGGACAAAAGCAGCGGCAAGTCCTTCGGGTATATCATGATCCCTTCCTTCTACAGGGATTTCCAGAAGACGCGCAACGGCGGCGACGGCAGGAATGTGACCGACGACGTAGTCAGGAAGCTGAAAAAATTCGCGCCCCTTCATATCAGCGGGCTTATCATAGACCTCAGAAACAACGGAGGCGGCGCCCTGACCGACGCCGTGCAGATCGCCGGGCTCTTCATAAAGAGCGGTCCCGTGGTGCAGGTCAAGGACGGCAGCGGGAAGATCACGGTCCTCTCCGATAACGACCCCGAAATAACATACAGCGGGCCACTCGTCGTACTCGTCAACAAGTTCAGCGCCTCGGCCTCGGAGATCCTTGCCGGTGCGCTGCAGGATTACGGACGCGCTGTGATTATCGGAGGCGAGCATACCCACGGCAAGGGCACGGTGCAGTCACTGATCGACCTCAACGGCACGATCCCCTTTGCGCATATGGAGAAGTACAAGACCATGGGTGCCCTCAAGGTAACGATCCAGAAGTTCTACAGGGTGACAGGGGAATCGACCCAGTACCGGGGTGTGCAACCCGACATTACTCTTCCAGACACGCTCGACGGAATAAAGAGCGGCGAAAAATACCTCGACTTCGCCCTGCCCTGGGACACGGTAAAGCCTGTGCCGTTCAAAAAATGGACTTCGCTTTCCGGGGAAATCCCCGAGCTGAAGATCAGGAGCAGCCGGAGGGTGAAGGCGAGCAGGGATTTCACCGAAATATCCGATGCCGGGAAGATGGCGGCGGAGTACCGTAAGAGGACCCTCCAGTCGCTCAACATCGAGGACGCAAAGAAGGAGCGTCAGGAATTAAAAAGTATCCGAAAAGAAGAAAACCCGGGCCATGGCTTGTCAATGACGGGCAGGAAGGTAACCCGAATGACCGCGAAGGAAAGAAAAGATTACTGGGTCAAAGAGGTCAATGCCGACGCCTATGTAGGCGAGGCCGAGTCGGTTCTCGACGACGAACTGAGTCTCACCCCTGCTCTCACCGCAAATTGACGCTTCTCAGCGGATTGCGGAATAGCCGCCCGCCACACCTTTTTTCGAAAGAACGATCTGCCAGACCTGGATATCGCGGCTCCGGAAGGCCCCGGCGCTGCTCAGGAGATAATATTTCCACATCCGGTAAAACCGCTCGTCGTACCGGTCTTTCAGTCTCTCCCAACCGGCATTGAAGTTGTTGAACCAGGACGTGAGCGTTGAATCGTAGTAATATCCGAAATTATGGACGTCTTCGATGACAAACAGTTTCTCGGCAGCGGCCGTTATCTGTTTAAGCGAAGGGAGCATCGAGTTCGGGAAGATGTATTTCCCGAACCATGGATCGATGGTGAAGGAGGATTCCCGGCTCCCGATCGTATGAAGAAGAA
>JBJKSM010000086.1:0-10069 GCA_046704045.1 Thermodesulfovibrionales bacterium
AGGACCGAAGACTCCCTCTTTTTCGTCTCGGCGAGTTTCTTCTGCTGCTCGGACATTTTTTCCTGTATCTTCCGGTATTCATTCCGGGGCGTCGTGCTGTAGGCGGCGGAAGGCAGGACGAGGAGGAACAGCGCGAGCACGACCGCAAACATCAGTACTTCAGCCTTCCGAGTGCGATCATCGCCCCAGTCATGCCGAGGAACACGCCGGCAAGGGGAAGGGCCATGAACATGTCGGCCGGGAAGAGGACAGCCTTGAAGATCGGCATGGTGACGCCCAGCCGCAGGATCACCATGTAGTAAAAGGCGAAGATGCCGACGAGACCGACCAGTCCGCCGCACGCCCCGATCACGGAGCCCTCGATGAGAAACGGCGTCCGGATAAAGCCCTTTGTGGCGCCGAGGAGCTTAAAGGTCTCGATCTCCTCGTTTCTCCTGTAAAAGAGGATCTTCACGGTGCTGTAACAGACGAAAACAATCCCGATCGAGAGGATGACGATAAAGATCAGTCCTCCCGTTTTCATGCCTGTCGTCAGGGAATGGAGTGACGAGAGGAACTGTTCCCCGTAGTCGACCTCTTTCACCCCCTTTATCCCGCGCGCATCGGCGGCGAGTTTTTTCGCGGCATCCGGGCCTGCGGCCTCTTTCCTGAGTTTTACTTCGAGCGAATCGGGAAGCGGGTTTTCATCGAGCCCTTCGAGGACATAATCCGAGTTCCTGAGCATCGCCTTCATCTCTTTCATCGCCTCGTCTTTTGAGATGAATTTCACGGAGGCGACGGCGCCGTTTTTTCTCAGTGCCGCAATAATACCGTCGATCTGCTCCCTCGGAAGGTTGTCTTCGAGGTAGATGTTCATCGAAAATTTCTCGGGCAGCTTTTTCGTAGAGGCATCGATGTTGTAGACCGTAAAGAAGGCGACACTGATGATGAGCAGTCCCGAAGCGATTGTCAGCACCGAAAGCAGGTTTATCCATCTCTCCCTGAAAAGGCTCTTCATGGTGACTGTGAACGTATACGGCAAAGTCATTACCCCTTTTCCTCCCCTGCAAGATTTCCGGCATCGAGCCTGATGACCTTCCTCCCGGTATGCCTGTAGAGTTCCCTGTTATGGGTGGCGATGATGACCGTCGTTCCCTTGGCGTTTATGTCCTTGAACGTCCGCATAACCCCATCGGCGGTTTCAGGGTCGAGGTTGCCGGTCGGCTCGTCGGCGAGCAGCACCGTCGGCTCCGGCACGATCGCCCTTGCGATCACGACTCTCTGCTGCTCGCCCCCGGAGAGACGCTTTGGGAAGGTGTCGGACTTGTGCCTGAGGTTCACCGTCTTGAGAGCCTCGAAGACCCTGGCCCTCACCTCTTTTTCCCCGATCCCCCTGATTCGCAGGGCGAGGGCGACGTTCTCGAATACATTCTTGTTTTCGAGAAGCCTGAAGTCCTGAAAGACGATCCCGATATGCCTTCTAAGGACCGGGATGCTCGATTCCCTCAGCTGGTCGACCTCGAATCCTGCCACTGTAATGGAGCCGCTGTCGGGGCGCTCGGCGCGATAGATCAATCTGAGGAGGGTGGTTTTGCCCGAGCCGCTCGGTCCGGTGAGAAACACCATTTCGCCTTTCCCCACCGAAAAGGTGATGTTCCTCAGCGCGGTCTGGTTGTCATATTCCTTCGTCACATCGAGGAAATCGATCATCGGAATCCGCCTCCCTATTCCCCTCCCTTGATGATATAGTCCAGCAGTATATCGTCAAGGCTCTTCGCAATCTGCTTCTGCCCGGGTTTCTGTTCCTCCTCCTGCGCGGTCTCTTCCGGTGGGGCCTGATCGCAAGGCGCCTCCGGGAATTCCGGGCCGGTATGGACCCCCCTGATGAGTTCCTTGATCATCGTCTTGTGCTGCTCCTTCATCAGTCCCCTTACCGCTTCCTTGCATCCGGGATCCGAAACAAGATGGGCGTAACTCGTCTTTTTCGAAGCGAGAATGGTGCCCTTTATATAGAGGAGGGTGATTATGACAGGATTTTTTGTACCGTTGTCCTCTGTCTGGACATGGTAAAGCTTCCCTTTATAGGGCACATTGGTGTTATAACCGACGAGCATCAGTCCCTTTTAGTCGCACGACAGCATTGCTGACTATTATAAATGCAAGTGAAGAAAAAGTGAAGGGTCGGCCGGCGGGAAGAAAGATCAGCTCTCGGACGAGATGTCGATAAGCTTCGACCGTTCCCTCATCTGTTCCGTGAGCACCTCGCGCATCAGCGTACATGCCTGTACTACCTTCGGGTTGGCTATGCGGTAATAGATGTTCACCCCTTCGCGGCGCGACTTGAGAATCCCCTTAAGTCTCATCACCGCAAGATGCTGAGATACGTTCGCCTTCGGCACACCGAGGATCCCGACCAGCTCTCCCACTGTTTTTTCCCCCTCTTTCAGGGCGTTGATGATCTCGAGTCTCTTGGAGCTTGCGAGAGTCTTGCACACCTCCGACTGCATTTCAAACAATGTTTTGCTCTGTTTCATCTGGAGTATTGTAGGTATAACGGCCCAAAACGTCAAGAAAAATTTTGTTTGCCGGCAGGCTGTTGAGTCTCTTTCGGCGAGGGTTTCTTTACTCGGGGCGGCACCTTGTGATAATATTCAAAGCTATCCGTTATTTTCCGCATATGACTATATCTAAGAAATTTGCCATAGGAATCGATCTGGGGGGAACCAACCTTAGGGTCGCGCTCGTTTCGGAAGAGGGCGAGATCGTGCGGAAGATCAGGAAACCCACTTCTGAAAATGTCATTGATCTGATTTCGGAATCGATACGCGAGATACCCTACGAACATATCGAAGGCATAGGACTCGGCACTGCGGGCGTGGTCGACAGAAGAACCGGGAGGGTCGCGTCATCTCCCAACTTCCGGGCGATAGAGGGAATTGACCTTGTCGGGGAGCTGTCGCGGAGGTTCGGTGTTCCGGTGTATATCGAAAACGACGCCAATGCGGCCGCCCTCGGCGAAAAGGTTGGGGGCGCAGGCAGGAGTTTCGGGAATTTCGTACTGCTGACCCTTGGAACCGGCATCGGCGGGGGCGTCATCTACAAGGGAAGACTGCTGGATGTTTCGGCCGAGATGGGACATATGAGCATCAACTCCGAGGGGGAGAAGTGTCCCTGCGGGAATATCGGATGCCTCGAAAACTACGCATCGGCGAGGGCGATGATATCGAAGGCTGTCTCGATGCTCGAAAAGGGAACGGAGAGCCTGCTGAAGGAGTGCTGCAAGGGGAGCATCTACAAGCTCACCCCTGAGGACATTTACCGGGCGGCCCTCGACGGGGACAACCTCTCGCGGGAGATCCTGAGGGACGCGGGTAAATACCTCGGCGTCGGTCTCGCCAACATCATCAACATAATGAGTCCCGAGGCGATCATACTGACCGGCGGGCTCGTCGGCGCATGGAACATCTATGTGCAGGAGGCGATCAAGGAGGCGTCGCGAAGGGCCTTCAGGGAACTTGTCGATTCCGTAAAGATCCTCCCCTCTTCCCTCGGAGACAACGCCGGCCTCGTGGGCGCGGCGAGTTTTGTCTTCAAAGGTCTTTCGCGCGATATTACTTCAAAGTAGATCCGCGCATGCCCAAAAATATCAGAAATTTTTCGATCATCGCCCATATCGACCACGGGAAGTCCACTCTCGCCGACAGGCTCCTCGAATACACCGGAGCCCTGACCGAGCGCGAGATGATGGCGCAGGTCCTCGATTCGATGGATCTCGAAAGGGAGCGCGGCATCACGATCAAGGCCCATGCGGTGAGGCTGAAGTACAGGGCGGACGACGGGAAGGAATATATCTTCAATCTTATCGATACGCCGGGGCATGTCGATTTTTCCTACGAGGTATCGCGGAGCCTCGCTTCGTGCGAGGGAGCGCTCCTCGTGGTAGACGCCTCTCAGGGGGTCGAGGCCCAGACGCTTGCGAACGCCTATCTCGCCACCGAGCACAACCTGGAGATGATCCCGGTGATAAACAAGATCGACCTTCCGAGCGCCGAGCCGGAAAAGACGAAGGAGCAGATCGAAGACGCTGTAGGCATCGACTGCTCCGGTGCGATCCTCGCCAGCGCCAAGGAAGGGGTCGGCACAAGGGAGATCCTCGAGGCGATCGTAAAAAAGATCCCGCCCCCCCAGGGTGAGGACGACAGGCCTCTGAAGGCCCTGATATTCGATTCCTGGTTCGACAACTATCAGGGCGTCATCGTCCTCGTCCGCGTCTTCGACGGGAAGGTGAGGGCAGGGCAAAAGATAAAGTTCATGTCGAACGGCACGGTCTACGAGGTCTCGCATGTGGGTATATTCACGCCGAAGATGATCGTCGTCCAGGAGCTCTCTTCCGGAGAAGTGGGATATATCATCGCGGGGATAAAAAGCGTCCATGACACCAAGATAGGCGATACCGTCACCGATGCGGACAACCCGGTTTCCGAGCCCTGCCCCGGGTATAAGGACATCAAGCCGATGGTCTTCTGCGGCTTTTATCCGACGGCCACCCATCAGTATGAAAACCTGAGGGACGCGCTGAACAAGCTGAGGCTGAACGACTCTTCGTTCAACTTCGAACCCGAGACGTCGCTTGCGCTCGGATTCGGTTTCAGATGCGGGTTTCTCGGCCTCCTCCACATGGAGATCATCAAGGAGAGACTCGAAAGGGAATTTGGGCTTTCACTGCTGAGCACGGCCCCGACGGTCGTCTACAGGGTGACCCTGACCAACGGCGAGGTCCGCTACATCGAAAACCCGGCGCTCCTTCCCGAGAAATTCGAAAAGATCGAGGAGCCCTTTGTCACCACCACCATCTTCGTGCCGGCGGATTTCATCGGCCCCATCCTCGACCTCTGCCAGGAAAAGAGGGGCGTCCAGAGGGGCTTCACCTATATTGGGAAGGAGCGGATCAAGGTGGAGTATGACCTGCCGCTGAACGAGATCCTCTGGGATTTCTACGACCGTCTGAAGTCCCTGACAAAGGGATATGCCTCGATGGATTACGATTTCCTTGGGTACAGGGAGTCCGATCTCATCAAGCTGAACATCCTTATCAACGGCGAAGTCGTGGACGCCCTTTCCTTGATAGTTCACCGGGAGAAGGCGTATTATAAAGGAAGACAGCTCACGGAAAAGCTTCGGGAGATCATCCCGAGGCAGATGTACGAGGTCGTAATCCAGGCCGCCGTCGACAGCAAGATCATAGCGAGGGAGAGTGTAAAGGCGCTCAGGAAAGACGTGCTCGCGAAATGCTACGGCGGAGACATTACGCGAAAGAGAAAATTGCTCGAAAAGCAGAAGGAGGGCAAGAAAAGGATGAAGCAGGTGGGAAGGGTGGAACTCCCCCAGGAGGCCTTTCTCGCAGTCCTGAAACTCAAATGACACAAAAGAAGAAAAAATCGGCTTTCAGAGAGACGGTCGAGGCGGTTGTGATCGCCTTTGTGATCGCCATGGTAATAAGGACCTTTGTAATACAGGCGTTCAAGATCCCGTCGGGTTCGATGATCCCTACTCTCGATGTCGGGGACCATATCCTCGTGACAAAGTTTATCCTGGGCACCCCCGTCGATATCCCCTTCACGAATGTCACCCTCTTCAGGTTGCCCGGACTGAGGAAACCCGAAAGGGGGGACGTTGTTGTCTTCAAGTTCCCCAAGGACCCGTCGAGGGACTTTATCAAGAGGGTAATTGGCATCGGGGGGGACGTAGTCCGGGAAAAAAATAAACAGATCTACGTAAACGGCAAGAAACTGGTCGAGCCGTATATACAGCATGACGACGCCCGCATCGATCCCGTGGATGTCGACCCCCGGGACAATTTCGGCCCGATTACCGTCCCGAAGGGGAAGATATTCGTCATGGGAGACAACCGTGATGAGAGCTACGACAGCAGGTTTTGGGGCTTTGTTCCCCTTGCGAACGTGAAGGGCAATGCGGTCATTATTTATTGGTCGTGGGACGGCAACAAGTCGTGGGTCCGCTTCAACAGGATAGGGGAGCTGATAAAGTGAGGGACGGCCTCGGCAGCAGGGGCTCCGTAAAGTCTATTTTTGTCCTTGCCGTACTTGTCGCGCTCGTCTATGTCGGTATCTCGTTCGGCAGACCCTACTATCGCTTCATTGCGTTCCGGTCCGATACGACCGACACGCTCGAAGAGGATTTCGGGGACCAGGACCTCAAGACCATCAGGGAGAAGGTCCTTGCGGATGCATCCTCTCTCAAGGTCCCGCTCAACGAGGAGGACCTTGAGGTGACGAAGGATGACAAGAGGGTGAGGGTCAGGGCGACATGGTCGGAGGTGGTCGACTTCTGGGGCTACTACCGGAAGCAGCTGGATTTCGCCATCGATGAGGAGTACTGATTGTTCACCGGCCTGATCGTTGAGATGGGAGAGACCGTCTCGATAACGAAGAGGGGCGGCGGCGCCCGGCTTTCCCTGAAGGCAGGGTCCGTATCCGGGGAAGCGGCGATAGGCGACAGCATCTCGATAAACGGCGCCTGTCTCACGGTAGTCGAAAAAAAGGGAGAGGTGCTGGGCTTCGACCTCTCGGATGAAACGCTGCGTGCGACCAATCTCGGACAACTGAAGGTAAAGGACCGGGTGAACCTCGAGCCTGCGCTGAGGCTCGACGGCAGGCTTGACGGGCATTTCGTGACCGGCCATATCGACGGCGTCGGCAGGATAAGGTCCAGGGCGGTCACGGGCGACATGCTGAAGATCGTGATCGATGCAGCCCCGGAGATCGTCGCTTTCCTTGTCGAAAAGGGCTCTGTCGCGGTAGACGGAATAAGCCTTACCGTGGTGGAAGTGCTCAGGGACGGTTTTTCGATAGTCATCATACCGCATACCGCCCGGCTGACTACGATAGGATACAAGGACGCCGGAGATTCGGTGAATCTCGAAGTCGATATCCTTGGAAAGTATGTCTCGAAATTCCTGGGACGGACGAAGGATTCGCGCTTCATGCGTACCCTCCGGGACGAAGGGTTCGCCTAACATAAAGCAAAGGGGTTATCGATATGCAGAAGAACAGGTGCAACACGATAGAGGAGGTCCTGGAGGACCTTGCGCAGGGCAAGATGGTCATCCTTGTCGACGATGAAGACAGGGAGAACGAGGGCGACCTCTGCATGGCCGCAGAGAAGGTGACGCCCGAGGCTATCAACTTCATGGCCAAATACGGAAGGGGCCTTGTCTGCCTCTCGCTCGCCCCGGAACGGATCGAAGAGCTCAAGCTGCCGATGATGACCGAGGACAACACCTCTTCTTTCGGCACCGCCTTTACCGTCTCGATAGAGGCGAAAAAGGGCGTCACGACCGGCATCTCGGCCGCCGACAGGGCGACTACGATCCTCACGGCCATTAACCCGGAAACCGTTGCAGAAGACCTCGCGAAACCCGGTCATGTATTCCCGTTGAGGGCAAGACCCGGAGGCGTGCTGCAGCGCGCGGGACAGACTGAGGGGTCCGTCGACCTCGCACGGCTTGCCGGCATGTACCCTGCCGGCGTGATCTGCGAGATCATGAGCGACGACGGAACGATGGCGAGGATGCCGGAGCTTCTCGAATTCGCCAAGCGGCATAACATCAAGATAGTCACGATAAAGAACCTTATAGGGTTCAGGATGAGGACCGAGCGGTTCGTGCGCCGCGTCTCGACGACGAAACTGCCGACCGAATACGGCGGAGAATTCACGGTCATCGCCTACTCCAACGACGTCGACACCAATGTCCATCTGGCACTCGTGAAGGGAGACATCAAACAGGACGACGATGTACTCGTCAGGGTGCATTCGGAATGCCTCACGGGAGATGTCTTCGGCTCAAGGCGATGCGATTGCGGCGAGCAGCTCCACCGGGCCATGCGGAAGATAGAGGAAAAAGGGAAGGGTGTAATATTGTATATGCGCCAGGAAGGCCGCGGCATCGGGCTTGTGAACAAGCTTAAGGCCTATGAGCTGCAGGACAAGGGGCTTGACACTGTCGAGGCGAACATAAAGCTCGGGTTCAAGCCGGACCTCAGGGACTACGGCATCGGCGCCCAGATCCTCGTCGACCTCGGGGTGCGAAAGATGTGCCTGATGACCAACAACCCGAAAAAGATCATCGGCCTCGAAGGATACGGCCTTAAGGTCGTCGAAAGGGTCCCTGTCGAGACGAGCCCGCATGAAAAAAACCTGGTGTATCTGAAGACAAAGAAGAAGAAGCTCGGGCATATGCTGAGCAATGTCGAGTGATGATAAACGGAGTCGGACGTGCTGAAAAATGCCATGGAATCGGCAGATTATTCTTATGATTCACGTAAACGCAGAATGCTGAAAGTTAAATCCATTCGCGGAGGGAGCGTATGAAGATTGTTCAGGGAGAGTTGCAGGCAAAGGGTCTGAAGTTCGCGGTTATAGTCAGCAGGTTCAACGACTTCATAACTGGAAGGCTTCTCGACGGGGCAGCCGACGCGCTTCTGAGACACGGGGCGAAAGAGGAAGATATCGACGTAATCAAGGTCCCCGGGGCCTTCGAGATACCGCTTGCCGCCAAGAAGGCTGCCTCGAAAGGCGGCTATCATGCGGTCATTTGCCTCGGGACGGTGATCCGCGGCGCGACGCCGCATTTCGATTACGTCGCCGCCGAGGTTTCAAAGGGGATCGCCTCCGTTTCCCTCGAAACGGGCGTCCCCATCGCATTCGGGGTGATCACCTCCGATACGATCGAGCAGGCCGTCGAGCGCGCCGGGACCAAAAGCGGCAACAAGGGGTTCGACGCGGCGATGACCGCCATCGAAATGGCCCAGGTCCTGAAGAAGATTTAGTGAGGAACAGGTTGACAGCGCTGAGGAGCCGAAATGGCTGCCTTTTTTCACTTTTCACTTTTCACTTTTCACTTTTCACTTCCATATGAACCGGCGCAAGGCAAGGGAATACGCACTCCAGTCGCTCTTCCAGCGCGAGTTCGCGGGCGGGAAGGCCGGTCTTCTTCCCGATGACGGCCCCACTGCGGACCAGGGTGAAAAGGGGGATACCGGAAAGTTCGCGGAGGCGCTCGTGCGGGGCACGGTCGAAAACCTGGATGAGATCGACGGGGTCATAAAGGGTGCCGCCGAGCACTGGGAGATGGACAGGATGGCGGCCGTCGACAGAAACATATTGAGGTTTGCCGTCTATGAGATCCTCTACAGAAACGACATCCCTTCCGCGGTGACGATCAACGAGGCGCTCGAGATCGCCAAGAAGTATTCAACGCTCGAATCGGTTCCCTTCATCAACGGCCTCCTCGACAAGATAGCAAAGGATAAGAAAAAACAGTAGCCTGATAGTTTTTCGAAGGGGGGATTATATGGGGAGAGAAGTCGGCAGGAAAGAAGAGCCCGCGGACCGCCGCCGGCCGCGGTTTCACGCAGGTCACAGGGAACGTTTGCGGGCGCGATTTCTGAGGGAGGGGCTGGACGGCTTCGAGGACCATCAGGTGCTTGAGCTGCTCCTTTTTCAGGCGATACCCCGGCTCGATACAAACCCTGTCGCCCATCGGCTTATGCAGAGATTCGGCAGTCTTTCGGCTGTGCTCGAAGCAGACCCGAAGGACCTGGCGACGGTTGAGGGCGTCGGAGCGAATGCCGCCGCCTTTCTTTCGATGGTTCCCCGGATCACGCGGAGATACTTTCACGACAGGGTGAAACATTCACGTAAGATACTGAACACTTCGGAAGCAGCGGCGGATTACCTCATCCCCCTCATGGCGGGCCGTCCGGAGGAAGTGTTTTACCTGATCTGCCTCGATTCCCGGTTGAGGGTGCTTTATCCCGCTTTGATAAGCGAGGGCACGGTAAAGGATGCCCTCGTTCATCCGAGGCATGTCGTCGAGGCCGCGATCAGACATAAGGCGGCCTCCGCCATACTCGCTCACAACTAATGTTGAGCTCAACATTAAATAAGTAATGTGAAGTTACCATTAATGTAAAGTTCTTCTTGTTTGGAGGCTGCACGCCGGCATTTTTCAATGTCCCACTGTTTCGATTCTCCACATTAATCCATGGTGATATCCTTCTCTTATCTT
>JBJKSM010000087.1:0-48141 GCA_046704045.1 Thermodesulfovibrionales bacterium
CCACGCCGATCACGTAGGGCGGGCAACCCCTTCCCTGGGCCTGTACCACGGTATCGATGACGCATCTACGGACGCCGTCGAGGTCCCTCTGCGCGTGCAGGTCCTCCGCCGGCAGCTTGTACAGCCGGCCCGCATTCTCGGACCCTCCGCCCCTCAGCATAAGGTCTATGGTGAGGGTGCTGCCGCCGGCCTCCTCGAAATGGATGACCGGGAACCCGATACCCGTGTTGTCTCCGGAATTTTTTTCGCTGATGACATCGACCGCGTTCGGCCTGAGAGGCACCTTCCCGGTTGCGATCCTCGTGGCCTCGAAAATGGTATTCCTCAGCTCTTTCTGACTCAGCCCGATCGGCGCCTTCACATAGAATACCGGCACGCCTGTATCCTGGCATATCGGCCGCGACGTCTCCCTCGCAGACCTCACATTTTCGAGCACCAGCCGGAGCGCCGCCTGCGCCGCGGAACCCTCCGCCTCGGAAGTGACGGACGATTTCAGCGCCTCCTCCACATCGGGAGGGAGCGAGGTGGCGACTTTCCTGTAAAGCTCCGATATGCCGTCACGAAGTTTCAGCAAGTCTGTTCCTCATTTCCTTCAGGTAATCGATATGCTTCAACTCCTGGCCCATCATCTCCAGAAAAACCGCCTTTGCGTTGCCGTCGGACGCCTTTTCGTACATCCCCCTATAGAGGTTGTACGCCTTTCCTTCCACCTCGAGCGCCATGATGAGCGCCCCCAGGTCGTCCATGAATTCGTATTTCTCGATACTCTCCTCCATTTCCTTCACCGCAATGCCTGCTTCGGTTAGCGGCGCGGGCACCCGCTTCTTGAACGCCTCGAAACCTTCGATGTCCCTGTCGTCCTGGATCGAAAGGTAGAGGAACTGGATAAACTCCATATGCGACTCTTCCCATTCCGACAGATCGACGAAAGCCTTGCGGGCGGCGGCGCTTATCGTCTTTGACGCCGCCATGGAATAGAATTCGCACGTCCCCTTTTCCATCAGAAAGGCCTCCATGAGTGACTGCAGCAGATCTTCCTTCCCTGTGATCATCGTCGAACTCCTTTTTTGTTCTATTGTACGGGATTCTTCGGCGGGATTCAAAACATTAATGCGTGAATACCGGAAGAAACAGGTGAAACTCCTGCCGTACAGGACGACTCGAAATCGTCATTTTTTACTCAGTTATTTGTTTACAAATTCTTTCGTTTATGCTATTTTCTGCTGTATGCATATTTTGGTCGATGACAATTCGACGAGGAAAAACATCATCCTGCTGCTGAAAAAAAACGGCGGGATGTCGATCGAAGATCTGAGCAACGTGATAGATATCACCCCCATGGGGATACGGCAGCACCTGCTTGCGCTCGAAAAAAAGGGAATCGTTCATTACATCGCAAGAAAGCGGGGAATAGGCAGGCCCGGTTTTATCTACATGCTGACCGAAGCCGCCGACGACCTCTTTCCCAAGGCCTATGACAAATTCTCCGTCGGACTCCTCAGGGATATCAGAACACACGAGGGCGACGGGAAGATCGACATGATCTTCAACTGGCGCAGGGAGAGGCTTTTCAGGACGAAGAAGGAATTGCTCGCGGGCAGGGGAAATATCGAAGATGTCCTCAACGCACTTAAACAGATCCTGGAAGAGGAGGGCCATTACGTCGAAGTCTCAAGGAACAACGGACACTACCAGCTGAAACAGTACCACTGCCCGATCCACAGGATCGCCGTCGAGTTTCAGGAGGCGTGCAAGCACGAGCTCATGCTGTACCGCGATCTGATAGGGAAAGACGTGGTAAGAGAACACTCGGTCTCGGACGGCGCGTCTTCCTGTCTCTACCTCATCCCCGGGGAATAAAGCAGCTTTACCTTTCGGTTGCAATAATTCATGTCCGGCTCCTCTTCCTGCAACCGGAGGCATAATCCTTTAACCCCTCGATCAGCTTGTCTATATCCTGTTCGCTGTGCGCTGATGAAACCGTCATCCTGATTCTCGGCTCCCTGACTGAAGGCGGCCTGACAGCCGGCGCATAGATCCCTCTCCCGTAAAGAAACGCCGACAACCTCAACGCCTCTTTCACGTCGTGCATTCTTACCGGCAGAATAGGCGTCTCGCTTTCACCGATGTCGCAGCCGGCCTCCCTGAGCCCATTCGCCAGCCTTTCCCTGTTCGACCGGAGCCGCCTCAACAAACACTGATCTCTCGTCACGATCTTGATCGCCGTCATCGATGCGGCTGCAACATGTGCCGGCAGTGCGGTGGAAAAGATGAAACTCCGCGCCGCATTTGTGATCCACCCGATCACATCGCCGCTCCCCGCCGCAAAGGCGCCGCAGGAGCCGAGGGCTTTCGAGAAGGTCCCCATCTGGATCATCCACGGCTCGGGATCGATGCCGAAGTGCGCCAGGGAGCCCCTCCCCTTACCGAGTACGCCGGTCGCATGCGCGTCGTCGATGTACAACAGGCAACGGTACTTCAGGCATAATTCACGAATCTCTCCGAGGGGAGCGATGTCGCCGTCCATGCTGAACACCGAATCCGTGACAACCACCCTTCTTTTCGCCTTCCCGCTGCGCAGGCCCTTTTCGAGGTCGTCCATGTCGCGATGGCGGTAGATTGCGATCCTGGCCCTGCTCAGCCTGCAGCCGTCTATGATGCTTGCGTGGTTGAGTTCGTCGCTGAAGATTACGTCCTCCGCGCCCGCAATGGCCGGGATGATCCCCGTATTGGCGGCATACCCGGAATTGAAGAGAAGGGCCGATCCGCAGCCCTTGAAACGGCGGATCTTCTCCTCGAGTCTCCGGTGGAGCACCGTCCCACCGGCGATGAGCCTCGATGCGCCCGAGCCGGCCCCGAACTCAGCGACCGCCTTTGAGATCGAAGCGATCATCTCGGGATGGTTGGCAAGTCCCAGGTAGTCGTTGGAAGAAAAATTGAGATAACTTTTCCCGCCGATGCGGACCCTCGCGCCCTGGGCGGACTGCCGCGACAATACCGAACGAAGTAGCCCCCGGGTCTCTAACCGGCCAAGCTCATCGGAAAACATCGGCATATCCATTACCCGCCAAGCCTGAAGTCCTTCAGCACAAGCTGAAGGTGCCTGCTGCCGTTCCATTCATTGAAAGAGGGAACAAAAGCGGCATCGATCCCGGCGGGCCGGCCAAGGCCCTCGAAAAGCAGGCCCATCCCGAAACCGATGGCATCGAAGGACTGCGCGCCCTTCCTGAGCCGCATCTTGAGATGGTTGTTTCCGACAGTCCTGGGCGCAACGACCTCAAGGCCCTTCGCGCCGAAAAGGGGTTCCTCGTTACCGCAGCCGAAAGGTTCGAGCATCTCCAGTTCCTTCACGAGCGAATGTGTAATATGCTGCAGTTCGATGTCGGCATCGATCCGGAGCATCGGTACCGGGTCGTCATCGCCGAAATTCCGCCTCGCTATCTCCCTGATCGCATCTTCGAAACTTTCGATGTTTTCGGCCCTCAGCCTGACGCCGGCCGCCTGTTTGTGTCCGCCGTAAGTCAGGAGGAGCTCGCGGCAACCGGTCAGTCCGGAGCAGAGATCGAAGGCGGGGATGCTCCTCGCCGAACCTTTCGCAACGCCATTTTCGACCGTAACGACAAAGACCGGCCTGTAAAACTTCTCCGCAAGCCTCGAAGCAACGATTCCCAGGACGCCCTCGTGCCAGCCTTCCGACGACAGCACAATCGCGGCATCGGCGCCGGTCCCGGCCTCCTCGAGCTTCGAAAGCGCATGCTGATAGACCTCCTCCTCGATCCTCTGCCTTTCGGCGTTCAGTCCATTGAGCCACTCCGAAAGGCCGGCGGCTTCTTCATAGTCCACGGAAAGAAGCAGGCGCACGACGTCTCCGGCGTCTGCGATCCTTCCGGCGGCGTTTATTCTGGGCACCATGGTGAAGGCGAGAAGTCCGGCCTTCAGCTTCTTGTTGCCCAGACCGCAGACATCCTTCAACGCCCTGACCCCGGGCCTCTCCGCATCCTGCAGGCGCTGCAAGCCTGCCTTCAGTATATGGCGGTTTTCCCCCCTGAGCGGAACAACGTCGGCCAGCGTGCCGAGCGCGGCGAGGTCGAGCAGCGAAAGCGCATCGTCAGGGGAAAAGTGAAACCTTTCATCCGAGGCGAGGGCCTGGGCCACCTTGAAGGAAATGCCGGCGCCCGAAAGGATTTCGAGACCGGACCCCCCGGGAAGAAGCTTCGGGTTTACGACCGCTGCGGCCTCCGGCACTGAAAATCCCGGACCGTCGACACCTTCTCCCCTGACAGCCGGCTCGTGATGGTCCGTGATGATCACGTCGATCCCGTCCCTCGCAGCGGCGGCAGCGGCATCAAAGGAAGTGACGCCGCAATCGACGGTGATGATGAGTTTTATTCCTCTCTTTTTCGCCTCGCCCACTGCCGCAGCGTTGAAGCCATACCCATGGACAGCCCTGCTGGGAATGAAATAGCCGACATCGAGCCCGGACATCCTCAGGGTCTGCACCATGATGACGGTGGCTGTCAGCCCGTCGGTGTCGTAATCCCCGTGGACGAGCACCCTCTCGTTTCGCGTCAGCGCCTCCCGCAGGCGCTCCACCGCCTGGTTCATCCCGGGGAGGTCGGAGGGGTCGGAAAAACCCGTAATGTCCGGTGTCAGAAAATCACGGACCGCGGAGGCGGTTTTTAACCCCCGGTTGATGAGGAGCCTTGCAATGATTGGGGATACGGATGACGCCTTTGAAATATAATCGACTGACCCCGGGTTTATCCTGTTTATGAACCAGCGGCGGTTCATAAACGGGATGAAGCGAAGGGAGTCAGGAGTGAGGCGTAGATGAAAAGATTCGACTCGTGCGGAAATGTGAGCATCCTGTCGCTTCCTGCGTAATTCATAAGTATCAAAGCACTTTGTCGCGATTACGCAAGGAACGGTTATCCATTCTCCTCACACCTCGCTGTCTTCATTTTCTTCCGAAGGGTTTCTTGCTCCTCCAGAGCAGCACGACCGGGCTTGCGACGAAGATCGACGAATAGGTGCCGACGATCACGCCGAGGAGCATCGCCAGGGCGAAATCATGGATCACCTCGCCGCCGAAGAGGAAGAGCGCCAGAGAGGTGAAAAAAACCGTCAGCGACGTCACGAGGGTCCTTGAAAGGACCTCGTTGATGCTGAGGTTCATGACATCCGCCACGGAGTCCTTCAGTCTCAACCTCATGTTCTCCCTTATCCTGTCGAAAACGACGACCGTGTCGGTAAGCGAATATCCTGCGATGGTGAGGAGAGCGGTGACGAGAATGAGGTTGATCTCGTGGCCGAGCAGAAAGAAAATGCCGAGGACTGCGAGGACGTCATGGAACGTGGCGATGGTCGCCCCCACGGCAAAATTGAACCTGAAACGCAGGGCGACATAAATAAGGATGCCGAGCGTCGCAAACGCGATCGCCTTTGCGGCGTCCGCCCTCAGTCTTTTGCCGACCTTCGGGCCTATCGAGGTCGTCGAGTCGACCACGTACCTGTCGTCCGGAAGTTTCTGACTGATGATTCCGGTAATCTAGTCGGCGATCTGTCCGAGGTTCTGCTCGGTCGTTTTCACCCGGATGAGGATCTTGTTCACCGCGGCGAACTCCTGGAGGTCGAAGTCCCTGACACCGCCGTCGGCCAGAGCCTTTCTTACGGCGCCGATGTTTACCGGTTTTTCGAACTTCAGCTGGATCGCCGTTCCACCCGCGAAGTCGATGCCGAGGTTCGCCCGTCCGTTGGCCATCTGGACGATCGCAAAGATCCCGATGATCGCGAGTATCCCGGAAAACACGAAGGCGAACTTCCTTTTTCCCATGAAATCTATCTTTGTGTTCTTGACAATCTCTAACATCCTGCCTCCTATATGCTCAGCTTCTTGACGTCGCGTCTGGAATTGATAAGGTCAAAAACCGTCTTGGTCCCTATGAGCGCGGTATAGAGGTTGATCATGACACCGAGGCTCAGGGTCACCGCAAAACCCTTGATCGGTCCCGTCCCGAACTGAAAGAGCACCGCCGCGGTGATCAGGGTCGTGACGTGCGAGTCGAAAATCGTCCAGAACGCCTTGTGGTATCCGGAATCGACCGCAGACCTCGGCGTCTTTCCGGCGCGCACCTCATCCCTGATCCTCTCGAACATGAGCACATTGGAATCGACCGCCATGCCGATCGCCAGGATGATACCGGCGATGCCGGGCAGAGAAAGGGTCGCGTTGAGCGAGGCCATCGCGCCGAAGAGGATCACCAGGTTCAGAATCAGCGCGAAATCGGCGATCACCCCCGAAAGCCTGTAATAGAAGATCATGAACAGTATGACCGCGATGGTCCCCATGATACCCGCCAGCAGGCCGGCGTGGATCGAATCCGAACCGAGCGACGGACCGACCGTCACGTTCTGGAGCATCCTGAGAGGGGCTGGAAGCGCGCCGGCCCTGAGCACGATCGCAAGGTCCTTCGCCTCATCCATTGAAAAGCTCCCCGTGATCTGGGCGCTTCCGCCGGAGATCCTCTCCTGGATCACCGGCGCGGAGTAAACATTGTTGTCGAGGATGATGGCCAGCCGCTTTTTCACGTTCGCCGCCGTTACCTGATCGAAGAGCTTGGCGCCCTCTTCGTTGAATGAGATGGAGACGTAGGGCCGGCCGAGGTTGTCGAGGGCGACCTTCGCCTCGCTCAGCAGGCTGCCGGTGAGCGCGGCCTGTTTCTTTATAAGAAGAGGGTTGATCGATACCACGCCGGTCTGCCTGTTCACCCTCCGCTCAAAGAGTATCTCGTCGCCGGCGGGGATCTTGTCCTGGAACTGCCGGAGAACGCTGTCTTCGTCGCCCGGCTGGATCGATGCGGGAAGCTGCGCTGCAACCGGCGCCTCGTCGTCCACGATCTTGAATTCGAGCTGAGCCGTTTTCCCGATGAGATCGATAGCCCGTCTCGGGTCTTTTATGCCCGGAAGCTCGACAACGATATCACTGTCCCCCTGCCGGACGATCGTCGGCTCTGCAACGCCGAACTGGTCGACCCTGTTTCTGATCGTCTCGAGCGCCTGGTCGACGGCGTTGTCCTCTATTTTCGCCGCCTCCTTGTCGTTTATCTTCGCAACGATACTCTGTCCCGACGCCCTCGTGTCGAGAAACGGATAATTGCTTCTCAGGATATCGGAGACCTCCTGGGTACCCGGCGCGATCGTGATCTCCAGACCGTTTCTCTTTATATCGGCCTTTATATTTTTCTTCGCCAGGTTATCCGTGATGAGGGTGGCGTACCGCTCCGTCGACGTTTCGACCGCCTTCTGCCCCTCCACCTCGTAGACAAGATGGAGACCGCCCTGAAGGTCCAGTCCGAGAACTATCCCCTTGCTCGGCATCGACTTCTGCCACCACTCGGGCATATATGAGAACAAAGGCGTATTCGGGAGAAAGAATACGACGGCAACGGCAACGGTGAACCCTATGAACAGGATCCTCCAGAGAATGTTTTTTTTCATCGAACCTCCGTTAACTCACCAATGTATTGATCGAAGCCGGCGCTTCTTCGAAACGGCAACTCTTCAACTTTAAGGAAGACTCTATTCCTCGTCTTGCTCCCTGACGGCGGTGATAAAGCTCTTGCCGTATTTTACCTTCACATTTTCCGCGATCTTGACGACCACGGTATTTTTCTTGACCTCCTCGACCACGCCATACTCGCCTCCGGACAGGATCACCTTATCGCCCTTCTTGACGTTATCGATCATCTGCTTGTGTTCCTTTGCCCTCTTCTGCTGAGGCCTTATGAGAAGAAAATAAAAGATAACGAAAATAAGAATAAGCGGAAGGAAACTGAGCAATCCGCCTCCCTGCCCCTGCGCCCCCTGGCCGGGTGCCATCGCGTACGCCAAGCCTGTAAACATCCGCCACCTCCCGAAATAAGTGAAGTTACATAATATACCTTCTTTATCCCCTTTTTATCAAGGCTCGGAAAAGGCAAAAAAGGGCCGCCCCGGTTTGTTAAAATACCGGATGAAAAAGTACCGCCTCCGCAGGGCGGCCACCTCCCGGCAGGGAGACGCGCCGAATGTCGTGCCGCTCGGGGATCCTCCGGTTCATACGGGAAATGCTTTGAGGAGATCACAATGGAAGATGTATGATACCGGTCCGGTCCGGCAGATACGAACCGGGGGGCAAAACGGCAACTTTTCGGTTGCATTCGGAGTGCGAATCTTCTATCCTCTTAGAGGATGACTATGACTTATTCTCAGGCGATAAAAAACGGTTTCAGGCTGATCAACAGCAGATGGCAGCTCGTAGCGGTTCAGGCGGGGATGATGATCCTGAACTGCATCGGGTTTTTCATTTTCGTGGGAATCCCCCTCGGCATCGCCTTCGTCATCTTCGGACTGGACCTCACGGGTCTCACACAGATCAGGGACTTCTTCGCCGTCTTCCGCAACCCCGCCGAGCTTGTGTCAAAGTACTTCGGGCTCGTCATGATCGTGGTCACGAGCTTCCTGCTCTACATCGTCATGGTGACGACTATAGGACTCTATGTCTTCAGCGGATCCGTCGGGTTCATCGGCAGGTGCATTATCAGCCCGTCGCAGAAATTCAGCATGCGCGCCTTCTTTGCGGAGGCGAAAAAGCTCTTTTTCCCGCTCATGTGGTTCACCTTTTTTGTCGGCCTGGTGTTCATCGCCATCGCCTTTGTCCTCGGCCTCTTCGGCGGCGGGATCGCGGTTATCGTCTCCGCGGCAAAGAGCCAGAATTCGACCCTCGCCCTTTTCCTCGGGATCTTCTTTTCCCTCGTGCTTGCGCTCCTCGGCCTGTCCCTTATCCTCGGCACGCTTGCGGCGACGGTATACGGCATCGCAGTCCTTTTTTTCAAAAAAGAGGGGGCGGTGGCTTCCTTCAAAACGGCGTTAAGGTTCCTCTGGAACCATCAGAGCGCCTTCTGGCTCTATGTCGTCCTCTTCCTCGGCTACGTCCTTGCGAGCTTCATCGTGATGCTCGTCGTCTACCCGTTCAACCTCATACCGCTTGTCGGCACGATCATCTCCTTCCCCTTTCAGATACTCTCATACGTAGCGCAGGGGTATCTCGGTCTCGTCGTCATCGCAGTGGTCTTCAATTACTATTATGAGACGCAGATCAAAGAGGCGGTGACTGTGGCGCCGGAAACGCCCTCCGCGACGCCGGGGGACGTCACCGCTGAAAGTTCCACGACCTCAGGGAATATTTCGATTCCTCAAGGGCCAGGGCCAGGGCCTCTTCCTCCGGAAGGGGAGGGGAAAGAAGAAGGCTGACCCCGAAGGTCTCTTCGAAGGAGGCCTTCAGCGTCTCCTTGAATTCATTTTCGCCCAGCCCGGGCATTACCTCTTCCAGACAGGTCATGGCGGTTTTCAGCGCGGTAAACTGCCCGGTCCCGAATATCCTGATTATTTCATCGGCATCGTATGAGTAGGGAACCGAGCCCTGCTGGAGAAGCCCGTCTCCCCAGCGTTTCTGGGCCGACCCTACCGCCTTTCTGTTATTCACAAGGATCTCGCCGAAGGAGCTCGACTGAAAACAGAGGGGACTTCCGGCGAGGACCCGACCCTTCTCCCTCCGCCCCCTGGACTCTGCGCGGATGCCGGCCTTCCGGAAGGCGAGATGAAAGGCTGCGGATATGGCCGCGTAACTTTCGAGGAGCCCCTTCGAAAAGTGCCCTTTGTCGGTCTTCGCCGAGAAACTGTAGGTGAGCTCCCTGTGGTGGAGGATCGCCCTGCCGCCGGTCGGCCGCCTCACTACCGTGATGCCGCGGGCAGCGCAGTAAGCGGAATCGATGTCAGAGGCCTTCTGAAAACACCCGAGGGTAATCGAAGGCCGATCCCAGCCGTAAAGCCTGAGCGTCGGCGGCGCCTTCTCCTTTCGGACGCATTCGGCTACCGCCTCATCGACCGCCATATTGCGATATGCCCCGCAGGGGCCGGAATCTATCAGCCGCCAGGTTTTTCCCATATAAGAATAGTATTATGATCCGGAGGGCTCCCGCAAGGCCTCCGCGGATACGACGGATCAGCGAACGGCGGCGGGCCGTTTGACTCGGCGCAATTTTATTGATATAAGGTAATTATGGAGAGAATTTTTCCAGGTCGGGCAAAAGCATCGCGGGAGGGCGGAGGAAGGGACGGGGTCTTACGTATCCGGTGAGACCGCCGGCTGTCTCCGGATAATAACGGCAGCCGTTTCATTGAGCAAAGGGGGGAATATGCTTATCAGGGTAATGTACAGGGATGGGACCTACGACTTGGTAAAGGACATTGTTCTGGACAAACTGGTTCAGTCCGAAATGATTTTGAAATTTTATCGTTCGGGCCGGTGGGCGGTTGTCGGACGAGACCCGGTCAGAGGAATGGGCGGCAGCGGCACGGGGTACAGAAGAAGAAGATATGAAAACTGACGCGGCGCCCTCCGCTTTTCCGCCCGAATCGTCTCCGATGCCCGACTGAAAAATCGTCAGTTGCTGGCGTCGTTTATCAGATCGAACCCCATTTGCTCAAGAATATTTTTTGCAGTATCGTTCTTGAAGTCAGCCAGAGAAAGACCGATGCACTGCCTCCTCAGCGAAAAGTAAAGAACCTGGCTGGGAGGATATTTCTGCCCGTTTATAATGACGAAGCAATACCTTCCCCTGAAAGGCTGGACCCCTCCCATAACCTCTTCCACTTCTTCTTTTGACAGCCGGTATTCCTGGCCCGCCAAGTTAAAGACCATGATATGTATCCCCCTTTTCCGAAAATAAAAGCTGCTGTTGCTGCATGGCCGGCTGCAGAAAAGGATGCCCGGCGAGACTGCACAGTGTGCGGTTCTCGCCGGGTTTCTGCAATTCATCCGGATATTTTCTGAGAGGAGCCTCCTTAGCTCCGTTGACTGCATGTCAACTCTTACGGAGGGCTTTCACCTCCAGCCCTGTTTCCGGTCCGGGACAAGGTCGCCAACCCGTCGGCTTACCCTCTCATGTCCTTCCGTCGAAGACGCCCGTTGATAACATTATTGAACTATTGTGCGTTGCTGTCTATGGCGTGGATTGCCCTTGTTATGTCGACAGTTGCGCAATATTCGCGCCGCCCCCGGGCCTGTAATTATGGAGCCGGACATGTCGTCATGCCCTGCTCCTTCCGGCGCGGATGGGGCGCGATACAGTCTTTTACCTCCACGATGTGGTATCTTTACAGGATGAACGGTCGGCTTCATTACCTTGACTGCATCGAGGATTGAATGCGCGCTGCCGCATGCATCCTGTTTTTTTTAACCCTCTCTGTCCCGTCCGCATACGGTTCGGAGTCTGCACGATACAACGGCCCGGGTATAGTCATCAGGTACGAGCCCGCCATGCGCAACGCAGCCGCCGGCCTGGCTGCGCTCTATCCGGAGGTAAAGGCCGACCTTGAGGCGAAAACCGGCTGGAGAGTGGATTTCACGCCGGTGGTCGTCCTGATCCGCGAAAACAGGATCTTCCTGCAGGTCGCCGGCAGTGAACTCGTCACTGCATACGCGGTGCCGCAACAGGACCTCATCGTGATAGATTACGCAAAGATGGAGAGAACACCCTTCGATCTTCGGGCAACGACCGAGCATGAGCTCTGCCACCTCCTCGCTCACCGGATGATCTCTTCGGGTATTCCGCGCTGGCTTGATGAGGGCATCGCCCAGTGGGCGAGCGGCGGGATCGCAGACATCGTCAACCCCTACGAAAAGAACGTCCTGAAACAGGCGGTCCTCTCCCGCCGCGTCATCCCGCTCGGCGACCTCTCTTCAACCTTTCCGGAACAGCCAGGTGACCTGATCCTCGCTTATGAGGAATCCAGGAGCTTCATAGATTTCATGGTTCACGAATACGGGACAGGCAGACTCCGTGCGGTGCTCCATGAGATGGCGAAAGGCAGGACGGTCTCTGAAGCCCTCAGCGCGGTTCTCTCCGCAGACTTGAGCGTGCTCGAAAAGAAATGGCGGGAAAGCCTGGTCAGAAAATATTCGTGGTCGGCCTATGCTTCAGACCAGGTTTACTGGCTGCTCTTCTTTGCTGCCGCGCTTATCACCTTCATCGGCTACCTGAGGCTCAGGCGGCGGATGAAAAATTACAGGGATGAAGATGAAGAGGGCGATCCCGGCAATCCGGCGGACGACCGGTGAACGCTTACGGCCCGGAGACGCAGACCCTGTTTCTGCCTGTTCGCTTGGCCAGGTAGAGCGCGGTGTCGGCCTGCCTGATCAGGCCGTCCACAACGGATGATCTCCTCCGAATAATCGCGCGGCGTCCCCGCCTGCATCCCCCGCAGTCTCTTTGAGCCGCGTCTCTCCTTCACATTACGGGAACCTTGCGATGAAGACCCGTCCCGACGAATCCCCGATGCTCACTTCTTCACTCTTACCAGCTTGCCGCCGGCTTCCCCCTTGTGATTCCGTTCATTATAGCAGGAAGAAGGCCGACTTTCTCAATCCCCGGCGCTCGCCACGTAAAAGTTTCCCGCCTGACGACGCGCCACCGAAATTTTCCCTACCGCCATCAACACCTTGTCGGGATACCTGGAATCTCCGCCCGAATATCTGAATAGCGCCTCCCTCAGGCTGTTCGTGCTCGCCAGACACCATTTTAGTACATACAAGCCCGATGCGATATTGTTCGGGATCTCATACAGATCCTCTCTCGCGTTCACGATACCGTGGGCCTTCAGGTCGTCGAGCCAGACGCCCGGCATTACTCCCATAAGGCCCACAGCGCCCTTGTCGCTTACCGCGCGCGGGTTGAAGTTGGACTCGACGACGCAGATGGCGAGAACAAGGTCAGGGTTCACGCTCTTAACCGCCGCGCCGTACACCCTGGAGAGTACCTGCTTCGGCATATGGGAATTCTCTTCCATCCAGTGCAGGATGGCCCTCCTTGTAACATCCTTCGAATCGAGGACGGCGGGATGGGCCGACAGAAGACGGTCGGCGTCAGCCTGTTCGCCCGGCGTAAAAGCACTATATGCGAGCGCGACGCCGGCCACCGCGATTAACCCTGCAGGCAGAAACCGCATCAGCAATGCCCGCCTGCCCCGGCTTAAATATTTTTTTAGCCTGTCTTTCATAATAGACACCTCCTGAAGACCCGGTGCGACATACCTTCGTTATCGGGCAATCCTCTCGTGATCGCCGGTTGAATTTATGGAAAAGGCTTGGTACCCCGCCCTGATTTTGATGGCAGATATGTTTGACTGGTTAATCCTAATTTATGCACAAGCGGGAGGGCTTGTCAACTTTTTCACCAAAAAAAAATGCCGCCATCCTTCCAGCGTGAAAAACTGCAGAGGTGACTTCTGCCGTGATTTACAAAACTTTACTCTTTTTTCTTCAGTCTTAACCCACACTTTAAAGAGATTATTCTATGATGGAAATGGTTTTAATGCAGTTGATGTGGGCCCGGGAGCGATGCTCCCGGAGATCCGAAGAAAAAGGAGGTTCGCATGAAAAGAGTGCTGAGAGGTCTGTTATTGGGTGCGCTGCTTCTCGTCGTTGCGCCTTACAGTTCTTACGCCGGGACCTGCGACTGCGGAGGCAGCGGCGGTGCGTCGATGATGAGAGGGATGCGCCATGAGGAAATGGGGATGGCGAGGCCGGGACATCGCATATGGATGCAGCTCAGGAGCCTCGATCTCGATCAAAAACAGAGAGAGGCGATAAGAGACATCTGGAGTTCGTCCATGAAAGATGCCGTTTCAAAGAAGGCGGATGTCCGGATCGCGGGGATAGAGCTGAGAAGCATTCTTGCCAGGGAGCCGGTGGATATGCAGGCGGTCCGTACGAAGCTGAAAGAGATAGCGGCGCTGCAGACGGAGCTGCGCTTCACCCGCATAAAGGCGATGGAGGATGTCAAGGCGGTCCTGACACCGGAGCAGAGGAAAAAGCTCAGGGAGAACTTCCGGAAATACCGTGGAACGGAGAGATCCAGGAAATGGGGACGCGGCAGCATGGGAATGTCTGCGCCCGACGGCCCGCGCGGAAAGATGCAGCCGGATATGGACGAGATGGACTGAAGCAACAGCCTGTGCTGAAAGGGAGCATCCCGCCGGATGCTCCCTTTTCTTTATATCCAGTTAACAGAGGTGATGGAAACCCGAACTGAACGATAGCTGTAATAATGTTTGTTCCTCCTTCTCAGCTAACCCGTCTGGTCCATCTTCAAACAGGATGAATGCCGTCATTATACCGCCTCCCGACTTTTCCCGCAGCTTCAACGCCGACCGGCAAATCCGCCAGGCGACGGATGCCGTGCAGCCGAGGTTCCTTGCGGAGATGAAACGTCTGATCCGCGTCAAACACTTTGCGTTGAGACTACGATGATCTATAGCAATGTAATACGCGATATGCAAAGCGCCCCATGAGCCCGCTCGATGCCCTCCTGGAAAAAAGCTGCTGATTCCCCCATCAGCACAGGCTACTGCCGACGGCTGCTTCGACTGCAGCGAAGGGGTATTGCCTATCCCCTGGGAATTTCCTCATGACGATCCCCATGAAGTGACTTAGTATAACCGGGAAAACCGGGAAAAGGGACGGAAAAAGCCGGGACCTGTGACTCGGGACCGGCGAAAACAGTGAACAGTAAACAGTAATAGTAAAACGGCAAGGACTGGTACTTACTGAAAGCGTGATATACTGGGGATAATAGCCAGTCAAACCAAACAGAGGTGATGAACGATGAACACTTCAAAAAACCGCCGCATCGCAACTGCTGCATCTCTTTTGTTATCGATCATGTTTCTCGTCGGCTGCACCAGATTCACTCCCATCAAGGAAATACTCGACGACCCGCACGACTACGGCGGGAAGACCGTCACGATAGCCGGCCAGGTTACTGAAGTCACGGGCCTGGTTTTTCTAAAGTATTTTGTTGTGCAGGACAAGACGGGCAAGATAACCGTAATTACGAGCAGGCCCCTGCCGAAGGAGGGCGCAGGGATCAAGGTGACCGGGACCGTCCGGGAAGAGTTTGCGATAGGCGACAAGCAGGTCATCGTCATAGTCGAAAACGAGCCGAAGAAGCCCTCTTAACCGCGCAGACCGATCGAATGAAGGCGCGGGTCAGCATCTCAGCTCCTCCACCTGCCGCCCCAGCAGCCTGAAGATATAATCGAGGGCCTTGTCTCCGGTTATGTAATATCCGTCTTCGCCCTTCTGCTCTATCGCCCCGATCAGACCGGGGAACCTTTCTTCGAGCCGCGCAGGCCAGGGGTCTCTGTCCACGAGATATGACGGCTCCCATGTCTTGTCCTGGCTTTTGACGAATACCCTGTCGTTCATGTAGGCCCGCCAGAACGCCGCCGCCTCCTGGTAATCGTCGAATATCGAAAGCAGGACGCCTTCGCCCGGTCGGGGACCCTTTTCGACGATCTTCGCGTAATACCCTTCGGCCTCGTCCAGGGCCTTCGAAAAACTGCCGTAGATGTCTTCGTATTGCCGGGTGGGCGAGGGCTTCGATGCCTGCTCCACCTTCTGAAGGGCACTGCAAAGAAGTGCGGCATTATCGCCGCGATCGCCGCCGGCCCCAGCCGGGCGAGGCAAAAAAAGAAAAAATACCGCCAGCAGGGACGCCAAAAGTGAACGGCTACACATGATCACGGCCGGACGCCGCTGTGACATTCGTAGCACCCGGCCTCCTTCCATGCCGATCCGATATCGACGGGATGCCGAAAGTCCATGCCTCGATCAAGGTTCAGCGTCTCCGTGGGCCCGGTCTTCCCCTGTTCGAGGATGATATGGCAGGTGTGGCAGTCGTGAGGAATGGACGTTCCCCCTTTGCCGGTGTGCTTTCCGTCATGACACCTCATGCATCCGGGGAAGATGAAGTGGCCTATGTTATTCGGATAATCGGACCACTCTGTCTTCATGTAGGGGAATATGTTCTTCATAAAAGCATCCTGCGTAGCCCTCACCGCTTTTTCGATCTCGCCCCTTTTCGACGAATACACGTCCGGATAGGTCTTCAGGTAAAAATTATCGATCGACGTTTCGATCCCCTTCATCGCCCCGGCCTCGGACCGATAATCTGCCGCCATCGCCTGCACCGCAGTCCTCTTGATCTCCGGGAGTGACGAATCGATCCTGCCGAGGGACAGCAGCAGGTCGATCTCGTAGTCAGGCGACCGGAAGTCGTGGCTCGGACGGTTGTGGCAATCCATGCAGTCCATCACGCGCGGCGCGGCCGATGCAGTCTCCTTCGGGGAAAGCGGGTTCGTTACGTCCTGGAATATCCTCACCTCTCCGGTGCGCCTGTCCGTCACCCTCACCCAGGGGATTTCCTGCCTTTGCTTGTCGCGGGCGATGTACTCCACTTTTATATCGGGGTCGACGTGCCAGTGAATGCCCGCCGTCCGCGAGATCATCGGGTTTCCGCTGCCGACCTTCAGGAGGAGATTGACCGGCCACAGGGTGTTGCCCCTGTCGTACATATAGTGATCAAAGCGGCGTTGCATTGCCCCGAAAAACTGTCCCGGCCAGTGGCATTGTTCGCAGGTTACCCGTGCTGGACGGAGGTTGCTGATCGGCGTCGGGATGGGACGGGGATACACATCGGCAAGAACGGCGTAGACCTGGTAGAGCCCTGCAAGCTTGGATTTCGCGTACCAGCCGACGCCCGGGCCGATATGACAGGCCACGCATTTCACCCGCGCATGGGGCGACGCCTTGTGCGTGACGTATTCGGGGTTCATGACGGTGTGACAGGTCTTTCCGCAGAAAGCGACCGAGTCGGTATACTGGTACGCCTGGTACATGCCGACGGCGCTTATGAGGACGAAGAGAAACGTGCCGGCCAGGAATACCATGAAGGCGTTTCGGCTCTGTCTTTCGTTGAGGTCCAGCGACGGCCATTTCCGATACGGCAGTTCGCCCTTTGTCTGCCAGCGCCTCCACCGTGAATACATCCCCACCGGGATGAGCACAAGGCCGGCCGCGAGGCATGCGGGCAGAACCATGTAAAGCAGGATCCCCACATAGGGGTTCCCGATACCGATGACGAGGTTAACGGCGATCAGAAAGAGGATGACGAAGAAAGAGACGAGCGATACGACCGCGCCGAGCGCGCTTATCCAGTTGTGCGACAGAGTTGGTAATCTCTTTCCCTGTTTCACTCAAGTACGGTGTGTTTCCCGAGGCAGGCCAGCAGGCCGCACATCACCCGGAAGACTCCGGCGGAACTCGTTGGAATGCCCGGACAGTTACACCTTATCACCGAATACCGCCGGTGTCAATTTGCTCTATGCTTTGTGCGCAGCTGCGTGAAAAGAGGGGTTGGCATGAACAGGGTCATAAAAGCCTTTTCCGCCCTTTCACCGCCTTTCTACCCACCTCCTCGAAGATCTTTATCCTTCCGTATTCGCCGTCATAGCCGGGTGCGATATGGACCCTGCGCGAACGCACCCGCCCTATCGCCTCGGCGAGCTGCGGCAAACCGGCATCTTCAATCTCTTCGAGGGAGGCGTCAATGAGTATCCTGAACTCGTTACCGAGCCTTTCGATGAGCGCCATGTACGCCCCGTTCACCTTCTTGCTGTTCACTCCGACCTTGAGCGTCTCGGCGATGATCTCCTGCAGCGGGATGATCGAGACAAAGGAGGGAGATCCTCCGGGTCTGAACCCCTCTTCCCTGTCGGCGAGTTTTTCGACCCTGTGCATAACGCCGACCGTGACCTTCTTCCCGCAGACCGGGCACCGGTAGTTTTCCCTTATCGTCTCCTTCGGAGAGAGGCTCACCTCGCACGCCCTGTGCCCGTCGTAATGATATTTCCCTTCCTCGGGGAAGAACTCTATCGTGCCGGCAAAACCCTTGCGCGTCCTTATCGCCTCGAGGATGGCGGCATAGGCGACTTCCGTTTCGAATATATTCGCCTCGCGACCGATCTTCGCAGGAGAATGGGCGTCGGAATTCGATATGAGCGTTATGCCGTCGAGCGCCGAGAGTCTCCAGTTCATCGGAGGGTCGGAAGACAGGCCGGTCTCTATAGCATGGATGTGGGGCGTGAGGTCTCCGAAACATTCTTCGAGGGAATCGAAACCCGATGCCGCGCCGAAGACAGAGAAGTGCGGGGTCCAGGCATGGGCCGGCACGAACATCGCCTTCGGAGATGAATCCACGACGATCTTCAGCAGTTCCGCGGCGTCGAGACCCAGGATCGGACGGCCGTCGGATTCGAGCCTGCCGATCTTCGAAAGCGCTGCGCTTACCCGTTCGCATACGGAGAAGTCCGGCGCGAGGATAAGCGCATGGACCTTTCTGGTCTTGCCGTTCCTGCTGAAGATGCAGCTTATCTCGGCAGTGAGGAGGAAGGAAACATCGGCCCTGCACGATTCCGGGATAGCGTCTTTCCTGAATTTCTTTCCGAGGCCGAAGAGCCCGTTTCCGCGGGGTTCGAGCTTCTCCTTCAACTCCCGCGACCACTCAGGATGGGTGAAATCTCCCGTGCCGATCACGGCGATGCCTTTTAATTGCGCCCATCGCCAGATGCTCTCGGGCGACATATCACTGCTGGTGGCGCGGGAATATTTCGAGTGGATATGGAGGTCCGCGATGAAACGCATTAGCGATTATACCACGAAACCGGTCTCCTCATACGTTGCGGAGCACCTCAAAGAGTCCTTTCACGATCTCCGTCATCCGCTCGTAATCGAGCGTCGCGGCCCTGTCTCCGGGGGAGTGATAATTCGGGTTCCGGTAGAAGGCGGTGTCGGTGATCATGAAGGCGGAATAGCCGAATTTCCAGAAATTGCGGTGGTCCGACAGGTTCACGCCAGGGACGATCGAGACCGCGTTCAGCGACTCGACAGGCACCGGGCAGGCGGCTTTGAACAACCGCTTCATCTTCAGTGTAAAGGCCCTCGAAGAGAGGTTCCCGACAAAGGCTATGAAGTTCCCCCTGTTCGGGTAAAAGAGCCTGAAGACCGAGG
Organism: Thermodesulfovibrionales bacterium; assembly: GCA_046704045.1. Lineage (GTDB taxonomy): Bacteria > Nitrospirota > Thermodesulfovibrionia > Thermodesulfovibrionales > UBA6898 > JAWOKY01. The sequence goes on from JBJKSM010000087.1 coordinate 18,950, forward strand.
AAGGGTAGTACTGGCTGCCCTTCATGTCGGAGTAAAACCCCAGCATTTCAAGAGAGATCATGCCGAGGATTTCCACCGTCCCGTCTCTTACGCTCTTTGCATAGACATGACTCCCCATGGACCCGGTCATGAAGGCCGGCGGCTCTTCGAGCGTGAAGGCCGCGAAGCGGACCGTCCTGGCCGGCGGGACTTCAGCAGCGAGGCGGGCAAGTTCGAGAAGCACGGCCACACCCGACGCGTTGTCGTCCGCCCCGGGCGTGGCCGTGTCGGAGTCGTAATGCGCGCCGATGATGAGCACACCGTCTTTCCCGTCCCGCGTGCCCCCCACTTCCCCGATTATGTTGTGGTAGGTGGCAGACAGAAAGTCGAAGGACTGCCTTTTTACAGGACAGCCGGCGGAACGCAATCTGCCCTCGATATAATCAGCGGCAGCGTCGAGCTGCGGGACATCGCGGTAACTCCGGCGTCCGATCTTTTCCGAGAGGAACGTTACCGTTTCGATGAGGTTCTTCTTAATGTCTTCCATCTGCGGAATGCTGTCCTTTTTCGATTTGCAGGAATATAATTCATTATAAGCCTTTATCTTTGCCACGGAGATCACAGAGGGCACGGGGAACGACCGACTGCGAAAGAAAACAGGTGAGGAGTCTTAGAACCTATGACCCATAACCTATTGCCCATGACCCTTTCTTTATCTTTGTTGTTAACCCTCCGTGTGCTCTGTGGCCAAGGCTGTTTTCTGTTTTAGATACGGCTTCAGATGCCGCAGTTCGTCACTGCGATCATGATCTTATGGAAAAGCTCAGACTTGGCATAAGCTCCTGCCTCCTCGGCGAGAAGGTCCGTTACGACGGCGGGCACAAACTCGACCATTTTCTGAAAGACACCCTCGGTGACTGTATCGACTGGGTGGCGGTCTGTCCGGAGGCCGAATACGGCCTGCCGGTGCCGAGAGAGGCGATGCGGCTGGAAGGCAATCCGGAGTCTCCCCGGCTCGTGACAGTCCGCACGGAGATCGACCATACGGAAGGCATGCACCTCTGCGGTTTCGTGTTCAAGAGCAGATCGCCGAGTTCAGGGATGCAGGGAGTGAAGGTATACCGACCGTCGGGCGTTCCTGTCAGAAGCGGCATCGGGGTATTCGCAAAAGCCTTCATGGAGCATTTTCCCCTCCTGCCGACGGAGGACGAAGGGAAGCTCCGGGACCCTTCCGTTCGCGAGAACTTCGTCGAGAGGATATTCGTCTTTCAGAGGTGGAAATAACTCACGCGGGAAGGAATGTCCATCGGAAGGCTGGTGTCGTTTCATTCCGACCACGAGTTCCTCATTCTTTCCCACAGCACGAAGCATTTCACCATCCTCGGCAGGCTCGTTGCGGACGCAAGGAAACGCCGGCAGGAAGAACTTTATCACACATATATCGCGAAGCTGACGGAAGGGCTCAGGCTGATAGCGACCGTAAGGAAGAACACGAACGTTTTACACCATATCATGGGGTATTTCAAAGAAGATCTGCCGGCGGATGAAAAGCAGGAACTTCTTGAGGTGATCGGCCATTACCACGAAGGTTCCATACCTCTTGTCGTGCCTGTCACGCTTCTCAATCATTACGTCAGGAAATACGATGAGCCTTATTTAAAGAGGCAGTGGTATCTGCATCCCCACCCTGTCGAGCTGATGCTCAGGAACCACGCTTAGAAAAAGAAGAAATATCTGCCACAGAGGACACAGAGGAAAAAACGACTTCTCCAAGGGTCTCTGACTTTCTCTGCGTGCTCTGTGGCTAACTGCCTTCAGCTTGCCAGCTTTTCGGCTTGCCGGCTAATTTTTCTATCAATGTTCGTTATTCTGCCGGGAAGGTCGGTCTCGGGTAAAGGCCGGCGGCCTTCACAATCCCTTCGATCGCCGTTTCCCACTCGATGGCCTGTATGTGTACGCCCTTTACCCCCGGCGTCGCAAGGACCTGGTGGATAAGCTCGACGGTGATCCTGATGCCCTCGGCCTCCTGAAGCTGCCTGGCCTTTTTCTTGTCGTCGCCCGCCTCGGCCTTCGCCTTGTTCATCCTGTCGATGAGCGACTTCGGTACAGAGACGCCGGCAACTGAGGAGTCCATATACTTCAGCATCATCGCAGACTTCGGCACGATGATCCCGCCGAGGATCGCCGTCCGCTCATGGACCCCCATGTTCCGGATCTTCTCCATCTGGGACCTGAATAGATCGATGTCGTAGATGCCCTGGGTCTGGATGAAATCGGCGCCCGCGTTCACCTTCTTAAGGAGATTCATCGGCCTTATATCGATCGGGTCGCCCATCGGCGTCCAGGACGCGCCGATGAAATACTTCGGCGCGACTTCGAGCGGATCGCCGCCTTCCTGCAGACCCTCGTCGCGCATCTTCCTGAGGATGCCGACGAGCTGGCAGGTATCGACGTCATAGACGTTCTTTGCGCCCGGATGGCCCTTGAGCCGGCCGGCTGCGCTGAACTTCTGGTGGTCGCCCGCAAGACAGAGACAGTTTGTGAGCCCAAGGGCAGCGGCCCCGAGCAGGTCGGCCTGGATGCCGATGCGGTTGCGGTCGCGGCAGGTCATCTGCATGACCGGTTCGAGCCCTTCCCGGAGCGCAAGCACCGCGGCGGCGATGCTCGATATGCGGACCACCGCCGTCTGGCAGTCCGTGATATTTGCGGCATCGCAGAACCCCTTCAGGATATTCGCCTTCTTTGTGACTTCATGGCCGTCGGCCGACATCGGCGGACCGAGCTCGGCCGTTACAGCGGGCTTGCCGCTTTTGATTACCCGTTCAAGATTGCTTCCGCTTTTCATCAGTTCTTTCCTCCCGCCGTCCCTGATTTCTGCTCCTCCTGTTCTTCATAAGCCCTGATGTGCTCAAGCGATATCCTTCTTGGCCCGCCGTCGCGGGACGTCGACCAGTTGCGCGGCGGCTGGATCTCCGCAAGCTTTTCGAGATTGCCGAGCTTCTTCATCCGCTCGACGATCAGGTACCATGCGCAGTCAACGTCCTGGCTGACCTCGCACTTGCCCTTGTTCGTGCCTCCGCAGGGGCCGTTCATGAGCGTCTTTGAGCACCGGGCGATCGGGCAGATGCCGCCGGTCAGGTGGAGGATGCAGTTGCCGCATCCCGCGCAGAGCTCCTCGAATATCCCGGGGGCCGAGACCGCGCCGTAGAATGACGTGTTGATCCCCGGATACACCGGGATCGTCCCTGTCCGGTCGGAGAGGAAGTTGACACCCACGCCGCAGGCGGTCGAAAGCACGAGGTCGTACTTCTTCACCTCGTTCATCACCGGATCGAAATATTCCGGCTCGCAGTGGCGCATGACGGACATGAAATTGACCTCCATGCCGTTGCCTTCCTGCGCCGCCTTCATCCTGAGAAGCGTGGCGATCGTCTCGGCCTCTTTTTCGCCGCCGGCATGGCAGATGGCAACGCATGTGTTGCACCCGAACACGAGGACCTTCTTGAAGTCCTTGACCATGTCCCAGATTTCATCAATCGGTTTTTGCGATCCAACGATCATAGTCCCAACTCCTTTTTTATCGGTTTCTGAAGACTCTTATTCAGCAATTCCCACCCTTCTCTTCATCCCCTCCCCTCGATGGAGGGGAAAGTATTGACCATCCTCGCCCCTCGAGGGAGAGGGTTGGGGTGAAGGGTAATCATCCCTTTGGACCCCTTAATCCAAGCTCCTTGATCCTCCCGGCGAAATCGCCGCAGACCGAGGCATAGGACTTCCCGCTATTCGCATCCGTCGTAAGCAGCTCTACGCGGCCCGGCTCCATCCCGAGCATGCCGACCAGCTGCCTTGCCCGGTCGACCCGGGCGATAATGCGGTGTTCTATGCCCTTGTACTTGCAGCTTCCGCAGGAGCAGCGCACGACAGCCACGCCGTCTGCCCCGCATTCGAGCGCCCTCAGAAGATCGTTCACATCGATACGGCCAGTGCAGTGCACCGGGACCTTCCGCACATTCTCCGGGACCTCGAACCCCATGACGCCCACATGGTGCAGGCAGAGGAAGGCTGCGATCACCGGCTCCTGCCGCTTCGGGTCAAGACCGCCCAAGACTGACGGCATCGTGTCGCGTATCTCCCTTACGTCGTAGCTCACCATGCTGATCGCCTGGCCAGGGCATTCCGGGGCGCAGAGCCCGCAGGCCTGGCAGTATTCGGGCCTGATCTCGGATACCGATGTGACCATAGGTGCGCCGTAGGGACAGACCCTCTGGCAGGTGAGACAGGCCATGCATTTGTTTTTGTCGACCACTGCGCCGCCTCCGCATCCGCGGCAGCGTCCCGCTTCCCTCAGGGCAGCCTCCTCGTCGTAGGCGAACTCGAACGCATCGAAGGAGCCGCAGCGGGTCTCGGGCGGAAGATGTCTGATCTCGGTCCTCGCCTCCCTGTTGATCCGCTCGATCACCTCCCGGGGCATCTCGGAGATCTTCTCCTTCTCATAAGTCGGAAGGTTTCCTTCGATCTTTTCGCCCTGCAGATACAGGTGGATCGCCATTGCGGAACGGTGGCCGCTTGCGGCGGCGGCGATCGCCGACCCAGGTCCGGCCACGACCTCGCCCGAGCAGAAGACGCCCTTTGCGCTGCTCATATGCGTTTTGAGGTCCCAGATCACCCGGCCGCGCTCGTCCAGCTTGATCGGACTGTCCTTGAGAAAAGAAACATTCGACATCTGGCCGATGGTAATGATAATCGTGTCGGCTTCGATGAGCGTTGTCTGATTATTGTCGAAGACCGGGTTGAACCTGCCGCTGGTGTCGAAGACCTGTGTCACCTTCACCACTTCGAGACCCCTGACCCTGTCGCCGTCGCGCTTTACCGCCTTCGGCCCCCAGCGGTGACGTATGCTGATGCCCTCTTCCACCGCCTCGTCCACTTCCCATTTCCACGCGGGCATCTCCTCGGCACTCTCAAGGCATACCATCTCGACGTTCGCCGCACCGAGCCGTCTTGCAGAACGCGCAACGTCCATCGCAACATTGCCTCCGCCGATGACCAGAACCCTGTTGCCGAGCGCAGGTTTTCTGTCGAAGGCAACGTCTTCGAGAAACGGGATCGCAAGGAGGACGCCCGGCCCTTCGACGCCAGGGATGTTCAGCGATCGGCTCAGCGACAAACCTGTCGCGAGAAGCACGGCATCGTGTTTGGCTACGATGTCGCCTATGGTGATATCCCTGCCGATCTCGCAGTTCGTCTTTACCTCTATTCCCTTGGCGATAATGTCGTCGATATCCTCCTTCAGGGCCTCCCTTGGCAGACGGTAGGGCGGGATCGCGCATGCCAGCATGCCCCCGAGGACCGGCTGGCGTTCGTAGATCGTGACATCGTAGCCGAGGTCCGCAAGGTCGCTCGCGGCGGTCAGTCCGGAAGGGCCGGAACCGATGATGCCGATACTCTTGCCCCTCGTCTTTTCGACGAGCCTGCGTTTATTGCGGCGGTATTCCTTCGATGCCTCAAGCGCAAACCGCTTCAGGGGCCGGACCGCGAGGGGCTCATCCACGTTGCAGCGGCGGCATGCCTGCTCGCAGGGGTGGTGGCAGATCATGGAACAGGCCGACGCTATCGGGTTCACCGACCGGATCACCTCGAAGGCATCGGTGTAGCGGCCCTGGGCGATAAACCCCACATAGGCCTGCACATCCGTGTTGACCGGGCATGCAGCCCGGCATGGCGAGCAGGGCCGCGACTCCTTCAGCGCCGCCACGCGCTCAAGATACGTCCCCTTCTTCCCGGCTGCCGATTCACCTGACATTGATCGCTCCTCGTCTTTTTTGGTATTGCGCCGCTCATGCGACAGCGTATTTTTGTTTTGCCCCGGTTTCGACTTTGCAACAGCAACTTGTTAAATTTAACACATAAAGGCCGTCTACATCCAACGCCCTCAGCCGATATCGCGCCGGATGAATGGGCAGGCGCTGCCGCGCGTGGCAGAGGCGGTCGGAAGGTGTGATATACTGAAAGATACGCACAGTGTTCAGGACGGATCATTTCCATTGACGGTCGGTTCACCTGCGCATGGATGGTTTTAAACCGCGCGATACCGAATGAATCAGAAAGATTACTATAAGATCCTCGGCGTGGCCGAAAACGCCGGGACTGAGGACATTAGAAAGGCATACAGGAACCTCGCCTTCCGTTATCACCCCGACAGGAACCCCGGCAGCGAAGAGATGATGAAGGAAATCAACGAGGCGTACGCCGTCCTGTCGAACCCGTCGAAGAGAAACGAGTATGACGCGCTCAGGCTTAATTACGGTTCTTTTGCCAGGGACAGGTTCAGGCAGACCTATGCCGACCGGGACATCTTCCGTGATTCCGATATAGGCCAGATATTTGAAGAGTTGAGCAGGGCATTCGGTTTCAGCAGGCCCGAGGACATTTTCAGCCGTGCCAACTTTTATGGTTCCGATTACCGGACCTTTCAGTTCAGGGGGCCGGGCTTCTCCGGCAGCGCTTTCTTCATGTCAGGGCCGATGATAAAGGCATACCAGGAACAGCTGAAGGCGGGGGGCAGACAATCACTGCGCACGAAGACGATGCTCAAGGGACTGGATCTTTTCCAGAAGATGGCGGCAAAGAAGCTGGGGATCAAGCTTCCGGAAAACGGGAAAGACCGGCACGATGCGATCACGATCACAGAGGAAGAGGCATCCGGAGGCAAGGCCCGGTATGCTCACAAGGGAGGTCCCGTTCCGAGGGAATTACTGATAAAGATCCCGCCGGGAACGGTAGACGGCCGGACGATAAAACTCAAGGGACTGGGAGAAGAGGGCAGGCACGGCGGAGAACCCGGAGATCTCTACCTCAAGGTGAAGGTCCGCACGCCTTTTCTGAGCAGAATCGCGAAAATATTCCGGTGATAAAACCTCCGCCCGTTCGCAGCCGGACAATTAAAGATAGCGGAAATTGTTCACCGCTCCTGATATGACAAAAACCCTCAGGTTGTTGGACTGCGAATCGGAAGGAGTGACAAAAAACCCGGGACGACCGGGGTTATATCCGAGAGTGGATCCGACCAGCACTTCACCGTCGAAAAAAGTAATTTTCACCTTCCGCCCGGACGGACGCTGCCCTTCCGGGAAGCTCTTTTCCTCATTGTACGCGGCGTTGCCGGTGAAATCTTTCACGAAGAATACGGCCTTGAGCTCTTTTATTAAGACCTCTACTCCTTTGTCGGTCCTGTCCGAGTCTACCGGCCTGACATGGAACAGCGGCTTGTTGGGGAAAAAATCATTCGTATAGCCCTTTATGAGGTGGCCGTCGGCATATCTCATGATCACCTTTACCGGTTCCAGCTTCCATCCCCCTGAAACAAGTTATGGTGGGCGATACTGGGTTCGAACCAGTGGCCCCTGCCGTGTGAAGGCAGTGCTCTCCCGCTGAGCTAATCGCCCTTCAAAAAAGTAAATAGTGAAAAGTGAATCGTGAATAGTAAAGCAAAATAAAACCTAATCGTCAACTTCTCCCCACGCTGAAATACCTGAAACCGAGCTTTCTCACCTTCTCCGGCTCGTATATGTTCCTGAGATCGAAGAAGTACGGCGTCTTCATGAGTTTTTTCATCCTCGAGAGTTCGAGGTTCCTGAACTCGTTCCACTCCGTAACGATGACGACCGCATCCGCCTTTGCAACGCAGTCGTAAGGACCCTTTGCAAATGTCACGTTCCCGCTGAGGAGTTTCTTTGCATCCTCCATCGCTACGGGATCAAAGGCCCTTACCTTCGCCTTCTCCGCAAGAAGTTTTTCTATTATATATAATGCGGGCGCTTCGCGCAAATCGTTCGTATTCGGTTTGAAGGAAAGACCGAGAACGGCAAACGTTTTCCCCCTGAGATCGCCCATTCCTTCCTTCATGCGTTCGACCATGTGCGCCTTCTGCCCCTCGTTGGCCTTAACCGCGGACCTGACTATACCCAGGTCGACCCCGTTGTTTTCCGCGATCGTAAGCAGGGCCCGGGTGTCCTTGGGGAAACAGGAGCCGCCGTAACCGGGGCCGCAGTGTAAGAACTTCGAGCCTATCCTTTGATCGAGCCCCATCCCCTTTGCCACGGTCTGCACGTCGGCGCCCACCCGTTCACAGAGGGCGGAAACCTCGTTGATGAAGGAGATCTTCACCGCAAGAAACGAGTTCGATGCATATTTGATAAGCTCCGCTGTCTCGATATTCGTGATAACGAAGGGTGTCTCGATGAGATAGAGGGGCCGGTAGAGGTCCCTCATTATCGCCACCGCCTGCTGACTGTCGGCGCCGAGGACCACCCTGTTGGGCCTCATGAAATCTTCAATAGCGGCCCCTTCCCTGAGAAACTCGGGGTTCGAGACGATATCGAAATCCATCTTTTCCCTGAGTTTCCTCGATATGATCTCCCGCAACCTGGCGCCCGTGCCGACCGGCACGGTGCTCTTCGTGACGATGACCTTGTATCCCTTGATGTGATCCGCTATCTCCGAGGCTACTTCCTCGACATACCTCATGTCAGCCGAGCCGTCGCCCCTCGGCGGTGTGCCCACGGCGATGAAGACCACGAGGGAGGAATCGACGGCGTCGTTGATCTTTGTCGAAAACCTGAGGCGGCCGTTCTTTATGTTCCGGTTGACGAGGCCTTCCAGCCCCGGCTCATAAAAAGGGACCTGTCCCTTCCGGAGCGCCCTGATCTTTTTCGCATCCTTGTCGACGCACGTTACGTAAACGCCGAATTCGGCAAAGCACGCGCCGGTGACAAGCCCAACATATCCTGTTCCGATTATTCCTATATGCATTCGAAGTCTCCCAAAGAAAGATATTATACCGGATAATTACAGAAAGTTGGAGGCGATGTCACGTCGCCCCGCTCATCTCTTCTTCCCTTTGCAGACCTGCATCAGGACCCGCTCGAAGCTCTCACCCATAACCGCATCGGAAAACCTCAGCTCGACATCTTCGCGTCCCTGCAAGGCCATTTTTTCCCGCAGGCCTCCGTCGTCCAGGTACCGCGAAATAGCGCGGGAGAGATCGGAAGAATCGCCCGGGCGGACGAGAAGACCGTTGACCTCGTGCCGGACGATCTCAGGGATTCCGCCCACCTCTGTTGCAATCACCGGCCTTCCCGATGCCATCGCCTCTATCAGCACCATACCGAAGGCCTCCTCGCAGGTTGACGCGAGCACAAAAATGTCCATGGCGCCGTACATTCGTTCCACGTCTTTCCTGACGCCGGTCATAACGACCTGATCCTGCATCGATAGCCGCGCCGCTTCATTTTCGAGTGCCGACCTGTCGGGGCCGTCGCCTACGAGCAGCAGTTTCATGCCCGGGTAGCGCGGGAAAAGCCGATGCACCGCCTGAAGCAGACCGAAAACGCCTTTGCCTTGATGAAGCTTTCCCACCGTACCGACCACGATCTCATTCTCCGCAAGGCCCAGTTCTTTCCTGATCTGCCCTCTCTGAAGGGCGGCTGCGTCAAATTTGGCGAGCGGGATACTGTTATGCACCACGGTGATCTTTCCCGGGGAAACGCCGCTTCGCACCATCGCATCGCGCACCGCCCCGCTCACGGCAACGACTCCGCCGACGTGACGGTCAATAAGCCAGCGCGTGGTCTTTCTGATCCCGTCGACCTGATGCCGTACAAAGAGGATGTCTATTCCACGGAGCATCGCCGCAACCGACGCCGGCCAGTACTCCCTGCCATGGTTTGCTATGATAACGTCTATTTTTTCACGCGCGGATATGCGGGCAATCTGCAGCATCGCCCGCACATCGCCGGAATTGACGATCCTGACTTTCCCCGCCCGGATACGCATATCGCGGTATTCCAGGGGGATGAAGCCGTCGACGCGGCAGCCCATAATGACGTTATGCCCTCGCTCCGTCAATGAAGCGGCCAGTATATCGGAATGCGACTCTATCCCTCCAAAGACGCCGCCGGTACCCAGACTGATATTGAGGAGCAGGATATTCATGCCCTCTTGCCCTTGATGTCTTCGTAGCCGGAATGAAGCTTGAGCATGAACAGAAGCGGGTGGGTCCCCAATCTTATGAACGATCGCCTGATTTCAAAGGGATCATCGCCCCGGTGCACAAGCCCCCTGTTCACCGTGACGGCGCCCAGATACCCGGCCTTTCTCGCGACGGAAGCGGTCTTTTCATCGTAATCCCCATAAGGGTAGCAAAAGAACTCGACCGGGAGGCGGAGCCTTTCTTCGAGCTCCGCCTTGGAGACGAACAGTTCCTCGTCAACGGCCCCGGCGGGAAGTCTGCTCAGAAAGGGATGCGTTTTTGTGTGGGAGCCGAAGGCGACGCCGTGGTTTCTCATTTCGGTTATTTCGTCCCAGTCGAGAAGGCGCTTTCGTATCTTCAATCTCTCACCGTCCCAGAGATTTTCCTTTCCTATAAGGTCGGAGACAAGAAAGACCGTTGAAGGATAGCCGTATTTCTTCAACACCGGGTAGGCATTCTGATAAAAATCCTTGTAGCCGTCGTCAAAGGTGAGCGCCGCAAGCCTGCCGCCCTGATCGACTCCTTTCGTGAAAGAGAGGATTTCGCCGAGCGGGACGACCTTGAACCCGGCAGCCCGCAAATACCACATCTGGAACCTGAACATCCGGGGAGTAACATAAAGGCTTCGCAGTCCGCCGGTTTTCGGCGGTGCCGCTATGTTATGGTACATCAGGACTATGGCCGTCTTCACAGTAACCTTCCCGGGGAAATGGTCCCCTTCCATGCAAAGCATGCCTCTTCGGAAGCTTTTTCATTTTGCCGGATCCGCAGCCCCGGAGGGTCATGCGTGCATCGCTCATCCTGTCAGTCAGAAATACCGCAATTTTCCGTCCATGTTTTTCTCGATGAGGGTATGGCCGTGAAGGGTCCTTTCAGACAGCCGCCACCGACACGACGAAAACCTGCTGCGCCTTCGCTCGACGAGCCTCTTCCAAAACGTAAGCCCGTATTTCTTCCGATAGTAAGCCCTGTTCTGCCGTTCATACGGACTCGATGCCTTTTTCCCGCGGATCGCCTTCTGTGTCACAGAGCCGAAATGATGAACAAAGGAGCGTCCGGTGGTCGCGAGACGAAATCCGGCGCTTCGGGCGCGACGGAAGAAATCTGCATCCTCGAACTGGCCGATCATGAAGTTCTCATCGAACATCCCTATTCCGTCGACCACTTTTCGCGAGATCATGAAGCATATCCCCTGGGCAACGCCGCTGCGGAAGACCCCTCCCATGCGGGATACAAAATCCGCAGAGTAGGTCTCGATGTCGTAATCATATCCTCCTTCCCGAAATGCCGGACTCACTATATCGAACCCTTTTTCCCGGGCAAATCCAAGGAGACCCCGAAGCCACTGCGGAGAAAAGATGACGTCATTGTTTGAAATCACGATCCATTCGAACCCGGATGCCTCCAGTCCCTGGTTCCACGCCTTTGCACACCCGAGATTTTCCCGGTTCGATATGATCCTGAGCCGCGGGTGCTGCCCGAGATATTCGGCGGTTCCGTCGGAAGAGGCGTTATCGATTATTATAATTTCGCTTTCTTCGGGCAGGGTCGGCAGAAGGCTCTCGATACACAACCTGGTGTAATCGACCTGGTTGAATGCGGGTATGACGATGCTTATTCCCATATGGTTTATTATTGCCGATCACGGAGAAATTTTTCCCCCGAAGGTCTCATATCCCGTTCGTGCGCTGAAGTTCGACCAGCTTTGCATACTTGAAAAAAGAGCCGCCCGCCTTGAGCATCGCTGTCACCAGCCCGTCAATGCCGTCGAGAAAGCCCCTCTTTAGAAGATAGATTTTGAAAAACATCCCGGCCCCGTGAAAGAAGGGCGACAGTGCATTAGCCCTCACGCCCCTTGAAAACAGTTCCCGGGCGATCAGCGTGGAATAATCGTTCATCGTTCTGATCATATCCGAATAACCGCCGAAAGGGTAATGAAGGATGGGCGCGGTGATATTACCGATGCGCCCTTTCGTTTCCCAGCGCTCATGGACAAGGGAGACGAAATTACCCCTGCTTTTCCTAACAAGACGGACCTGGAAATCGGGCCACCAGTCACCGTGTTTTATCCACCTCCCGTGCAGGAAGTTTTTTCTCGGGAACCGGTACGCCTCGGCCGAGGGTGCGGCAAGGCTGCGCGATATCTGCCGGGCCGTCTCCGGCGGCAACGCCTCGTCGGCGTCGATAACCAGCACCCAGTCGTTGGAACACTTTTCGACGGCGCTCTGTTTTTGCGGCCCGAATCCCTTCCACTGCTCCGTATACACCCTGCAGCCGAATCCCCCGCAGATATCGGCAGTCCCGTCCGTGGTCTTTGCGTCAACGACTACGACGATCTCGTCGAAGTCCCTTACCGATTCGAGACACCTGCTTATTTGCGCCTCTTCGTTGTACGCGATAACGCACACCGATGCCGGGATCTTTTTCCCGGTCTTCACTCGACCCCTCCCCCGATGCCGTTTCTGCAGCGGTAACCGGAACCATCCACCGCACCCCTGAGGAGTTCATCGTTCGCTTCCAGCCTGTCGCGGGCATTTTCTTCATGCCAGAGATGGAAACAGACCGCCCGGAAGGGGTGGGTCTTCCGGGTGAGTCCGTATCTGTAAAGCCGGACGGCCAGTTCCGAGTCCTCTCTTCCCCATCCGACGAAATCCTCGTTAAATCCATTCACAGCGACCAGGTCTTTCCGGTACAAGGCGAAGTTGCAGCCCTTTGCTCCCCTGAGCCTCCTGCTTCTTAAGGCCGGGAACAGCGGCACCCTCAATAGATGGTGAAAATTGGAAAGTCGTCCGCTCATGGTGACGCGGAGGAGGTATGACCAATCCCGTGAGCGGGACCCCTCAAAAAAACCGGACGCCTTCCTGTCAAGCAGCACCCGCTTGCCCTGGAAGAAACAGCCCTGCTCTGCGAGCGAGATATGGTCGGAGATGAAACGGCTGCCGGGTATGCAGTCTCCGTCGAGGAATACGATATAATCTCCGCTTGCGCGCTTGACCGCCTCGTTTCTGATCTTCGCCGCCCTGAAGCCCAGGTCTTCATGCCATACACGGACCAGCGGACAGGCCGCAAGGGCGCTGAATTCTTCCACAACTTTTTCAGTCTTCTCATCCGAGCCGTCGTCTGCTACAAGGATTTCATGAGGCAGCGGCCTCTGGAGCAGGACCGCCCCGAGAACTTTCCTCAGATAGTCAGGCTTGTTATAGGTGGTGATGATCAGTGAAACGTTCAGCATTAACCCCTGCCGGCCCGGAAGACAAAAAAAACTCCGGAAACTTTAACATTAATTTACAATCAGGCCGCCGCTTTGGTCAAATCAATATCGGGCACATATGCCGGTCCCCCACTCCGCGGCAGGGAAACAGGACGGTCAGACCCCGTCGGTTGCGTCGCCGAGCCAGTCGGTCCGGGCCTCTGCGCAGGGGACCGGATCTTCAAAGGAAAAACCGCTCAGGAATTCCCCCTCCTGCCCGCCCCTGCATACCTTCCGCCATATGCTCATGCGCTGTCCATACATCGAAACGACGCCTGTAACGGGATTTGTCCTGCTGGCGCCTTTAAGGGGAATGAGTGACGCAGAGGCTCCACCCAAAACATTGGCCGCCCAATGGGCATAGCCGGAAACGGGGGTGGCGAGGATCACCGGGCAACAGGCCAGGGCGAAGAGATCGGCAACCGGATGTACCTCGGACTGGTGGCCCGCTCCCTTCCATTTGTAAGGAGTCGCGATGTCCAAGGTGAAGACATCGAAGTTGCGCCGCAGGTCTTCGTATGTGGCAAGGTCCCCCGTTGCGGCCAGGAAAAACTTCACATCGCCGTTCTTCTTAATGAGCGTGTCCATCACCTTCTCGTACCACCAGAGAGGGACTGCGGGGTAATCAGTCAACGTCGGGTCATAGACCTCTTCGGAGACGAGGGAAAAGTCCCCTCTTCTGATATGCAGTCCCACTACCGGACGGCCCTCGCAGCGTGAAAAGGTTCCTGTAATTCGCTCCGCAAGGCTGCGCCTGATCTTGATCATCGTCGCCACTTCAAGGTAAATGGGGTCCAGGACTTCCCCCGGTCCGTCTTCGCAGCGGCAGATGATCTTCTTGTCGCCGAGGCTCCGAAAGACATCGATATCGCATTTCCGCAGACGCATGGCGCCGATCTTGGCGAGAACCCTTACCCGTTTCCGGGTTGTCTGCTCCACGCGGAAGGCGTCCAGCTCCTTCCAGTCCAGAAACACGGGATGTCCGTAGGCCCTGTGTATTGCAAAAGCCATGGCAAGCGTCTCGAAGTGAGCGGCGATGCCGTTATAGTCGTCTATATACACCCGGGGCCCGAAAACTGGAGAAAGGAAACGGGAAAAGATGCTCTTTTTCATCGATTTTAAAAATATCACATATTCAGGCTGCAGTTCAACATCACCGGGTGCAGGGCGCAGGGCAGGCCTTCCCCATGAAAGGCCGGAAAGGTTTTTTCTCCGCGCTTTTATGTAAAATATTACGGTATGATCGGCGCACCGGCAAAGCGAAAGTCACATCTCAATACCGAACGGATGCTCCTTATAAAAGGCCACAGCGCGGGTATCGGGGATCTCCTCAGGAGTTCGGCGGCATGGAGGACCCTGAAAGAGCGCTTTCCCGGCGCAAGACTTTTTCTGCTCTTCCTTACAGGCGAGCCGGGATATCCATCCGAATCGCTGATAGCGAGACATCATCTTCTGGATGGTTTCTTCGCCGTAAAAAAAAGGCCAAAGACCATTCAGGAGTGGAGGGCATTCGAGAAAAAGCTTACCGAAATAATGGAGACGGTTATGCCGACGCTCGTCATAGATTTCGAACCCCACGGCCTGAGAACGTCCCTGGTCGCCCTCTGGATGAGGCTGAAATACGGGGTCGGGACGGTGGGGATAAACGAAGTCCCGCCGAGGGGAATATTCTATGGCCTCTCTTCGGTTTCATCGAAGAAATTCGCAACGCAGAGAGGGCTCGATTTCCCTCTCGAATATACAAACCGCGACTTTGTCGCCCTCTCCGTCCTGGATATCGACAGGGGAGCCACGCCGATAGAGCTCGAAGAAACGGCGGAGGGCAAGGAGTTCAGAACCGGTTTCAGAGAGAGACTCGGCATTCCCCTCGACGCGCCGATACTGGGCGTGCATATAGGCTGCGGCACTCCCGACAATCTGCACAAGAGACCGGATCTCGGCCTCCTTTCTTCAGTGGTCGGGCATCTCCAGGAAAAGTACGGGTTTGCGGCGGTGATTACCGGGGCCGGCTTCGAAAGCGACATCAACGCCCGGTTTATGGAACTCCACGGCTCCCGTTTTCCCTTTCCTGTACACGACCTTGCCGGAAAAACCAACCTGTCCGAATTAACCGGTCTTATCGGGGAATGCTCCTTTTTCGTATCGACGGACAGCGGTCCGTACCATATGGCTGTTGCGATGAAGGTCCCCACCCTTGCGATCTTCACAATCGAAAACAGGGTGCACTACCACCATGAATCCTGGGTCAGATGCGTCATGCTGGAGACCGAAGAAGACGTCATCCCGGCAATCTCGATGGCGGAAGAGATCGTCGGTTCACGGCAGCCCGTAAAGGCCGCATGACGGACAGAGGGAAAAGTTTTTTCCTTGACATGATCCCCGAGGAGCGCCGCGAGGACTTCGCCGCTGCGGGGATCATCCTGCTTTACTGCATCCTCTGGCTGTCGCTGCGTCTTCTCATGTCGCGGACGATGGAACTCGACGAGGCGGAACAGTTCCTCGCTGCAAGGGTGATTGCGCTCGGATACAGCGACCAGCCGCCGCTTTTTACGTGGATTCTCAGTGCCGCAGCCTTCCCCTTCGGATTGAACATCGTGACGATTCTCGCGGTTAAGTATGCCCTGCTCTTCTGCTTCTATTTCAGCTACTACCGTATCGCAAGGACATTCTGGGCACCGAAAAAATCTCTCGTCGTCACAGGGGCGCTTCTCCTCTTCCCCACCTATTCCTACGAGTTCAACCGCAACCTGACCCATACCATCCTTCTGGCCGCCGTGTCCTCGCTTACGTTTCTCGCCTTTGTCAGGTTGTTTGAAAAAAAGACCACTGCCCGATACCTTCTGTTCGGAGCGGTTGTCGGCCTCGGCATCCTTTCAAAATACAATTTCGTCTTCCTGCTCTTCGCCCTCTGCCTGGCAAGTCTGTCAACACGGGAAGGGCGAGAGGCGCTCTTCGACAGGAGGATGCTGCTGTCGGTCCTTGTCTGCCTTGTCATGGTCTTCCCGCATTTCCTCTGGCTCGTCAGGACAAAGTTCCCCCCGGTCCATGAGGCGTTTGGCAAGGCGGAAACAGGCGCACTGAAAGGCGGCCCCCCTTTTCGCGTCGTCTCCGTCGTCCTCTCATCCTTTATTGAAGCGCTTGTATTCCCAGCTGTCTTCCTTGTTTTTTTCAGTCGCCGCGTTCAAAATCACGGCGACGCAACAAAACCTGTCCCGTCTGTTATCGGGCTGGTCCCGGTGTACGGCCTGCTTCTGCCGCTCATTGTGATAGTCGCCTTCCACATGGGGCACTTCAGCGGGAAGTGGCTCACCCCGGTCTTTTTCACCATCCCGCTGGCGTTGTTTTCCTCCTTTGAAACCCCGGCACAGCGCCTCAGGCCGTTCGGCCGGCTCTGCATCGCGGCAGCGGTGGCGGTGTTCGCCGTCAGGGCGTTTGCCGGTTTTCTTCCAGGCGTCACCGGAAAGACGGAGCGCATCCACATCCCCTTCAGGGAGATTTCCCGCCGGCTTGAAGATACGATCAGGGAAAGAGGCATGGACCTCAACAACGCGTACATCGTGACAGGCGACGGATACCTTGCCGCGAACCTGCAGCAAAATATTCCGCGTGCCCGTTACATCGTGCTCGGCAAAGGCTCCTCACTACCGGAAGACCTGCACGATAAACCCGTTGTCGCCATGTGGGACGAAACGCAGGATGGCCCCGCTGTCCCGAAGGGCCTCATCGGGGTGCTCCCGCCAAATGCACATGCAATTAAGATAGAGGCGCCCTATGTTCACGCCGGCAAGAAGCGGTTCCCGCCCTTCGCCGTCTGCGTAATCGTGGTCCGCGGGGAAAGATGACCGCCTGATGATCTCGAAATGTCTATGGGTGATGCCGGCGCCCGGCAATTCCCGGAGACGGATGCGTGTCCTCAACTGACTGTTTCCGGCCAATCATTCTCAACTGCGAGAGACTTTTTCGTTCACAAACTCCCATCATAAATGCGAACAGGACTGTCAGGACGTGGATATTCATCACCGAGTCGGTGAGGCCGGCTATCACGAATTGCACCGCCGTCGACAAGGCGACAAACCCGAATAATTTCCGCGCGTCATCGGACACAGCCAGTTTTTTTGAAAACTTCAACGCCTTCAGGAAGATATAAAGAAGCGCGGACAATCCCAGGATGCCGTTTGTCGCAAGGGCGAAAAAATACATGTCATGAGGCTGATTGTATGGAAGGATCAAACCGGGAAACCTGCCCGATCTCACGTATTCACTCATCGCTTCCGCGTATCCCCCGGTTCCCACGCCGAAAACAGGATGAGAGAGAAACAGCTTAAATGACATCTTCCACATCATGAATCGCAAGCCTATGGACGTTGTAGCGTCGCCGGAAAAGAAACGTGAAATATCGCTGAATACCAAATGAACTCTTTGGTGGACAATCCCGTTAAATGTATAGAGAAGGACGCAGAGGGCGAGGACGGACACTACCGCCGCATAAAACTTCTTTTTGTTTTCGAACAGGAAATAGATAAAAATGACCCCTGTGCACAAAATCCCGAGCCACGCGGTCCGCGACATCGAAAGCAGCACGGAGACCAGGCCGACAACGGCAAAAAAGGCGAGTCCCGCCCCTGCCTTCAGGCCTTTCGCAGAGCGGGAAAACATGGCGAGGGAAGCCGCCGAAAAAAGGGCAACAGCGTTGACATTGCCGAACCATATATGATGCATTCCGAGCGGAGAGAGGGGGATGACGTGTTTCGCCCTGCCGATCAGCCCGAGATAGGTCATTACGCCGATCAGGTCGAGCAGGAAAACCCCGAGGATAAACACCGCGAGCATCATTTCGGCAAAGGAAGACCGTTTTTCGGGGTCTTCACCGGAGTCGATGAACGCCGAAACCATGAGATATACCAGCAGAAGATTTGACTGATGCTTGACGACCCTCAGCCCCTCCATCAAGTCCTTCGCATATATCACCCCTATTATGCTCATGCCTATGTAAAGCAGGATGGGAACCGTCAGCGGCTGATGCAGACCCTCTCTTATGAGGCGGGTCAAAGTCCTGTCACGGCAGAGGGCAGCAAAAAAAATAAGGTAGATAAGTCCCATGACTATGCTGCTGACACTCTTTGAGAGCGGCAGGGTGAGACTGTAAAGCAGAAAGCATGCCGCCGTAATATTATTCCTCGTATTCCGCGCCGTCACCGCAACAATCCTCGATTTCACAAAAAAATAAAAGATCATATATTATAGTTGATGAATACGATTTTTAGTGACGCCTCTCCCGCCCAGTGGAAAAACGACATCCGCGCTATCTGGGCGCTTACCCGGAAGCACCTGCCCATCCTCATAGTCGCCGGCGTCTGCAGTCTTATCCTGTCGGCTTTGAACGGCGCCATCGCCTGGATGATAAAGCCTTCCCTCGACGGACTCTTCGTCGAAAAAAACAGAAACCTTCTTCTGCTGCTGCCCGTGGGGATATTTCTCCTGTTCGTTCTGCGGGGGTTTTTCACTTTCTGCAACAATTTCCTCATGAGCTCCATCGGGGCCAAGATCGTAAAGTATCTGAGGGAGACCGTCTACGGTAAACTGCTCCGTCTCCCGATGTCCTTCTATTCGCAGAAGTCGAGCGGTACGATCATATCGCGGCTGATCAATGACATCGGAAGCATAGAGAGCCTTATCGCCAATCTCGCAAAGGATTTTTTTGTGGAGTCTTCGACGGCGGTCGTGCTTGCCGGTGTGGCGCTGTACCGCAGGTGGGACCTCGCCCTCCTCTCCTTCACCGTGATCCCGCTGGTGCTCATCACTGCCGACAGATTCGGCAGGAGGATGAAGACGACTGCGGCCAGGACAAGAAAACTCATCTCCAATGTCACCTCGATCATCCATGAGACGCTCTCCGGAATGAGGATCATAAAATCCTTTACCATGGAAAAGGCGATGAACCGGCGGAACAGCGAAGCGGTCGCCGAACATTACCGGAACGTGATGAGGGAAGTTAGGATCAATGAGCTTACAGACGCCGTCATGGAGGCCATCGCCGGCGGAGGGGTGGCGGCCATGATATGGTACGGAAGCTATCTCATACTGAGCGGGAAGCTCTCCGTGGGGTCGTTCTTTTCCTTCGTGGCGGCGGTGCTCATGATCTATCAGCCCCTGAAAAGGCTGAGCAAGCTCAACAATTCTTTCCAGATGGTGAGGGCCGCGCTTCACCGGATAAGGGAGATACTGCTCATCGACGACGAAAAAGGCGGCACGGTCTCAAAGGCGGATATCCGGGGGCACCTGCGGTACGAGGGAGTGACCTTCAGCTACCCGGAATCCAGGGAGCCTGCGCTCGATGATGTCACTCTCGATATACTTCCGGGCGAAACGGTTGCCCTTGTCGGTTACAGCGGCGCCGGGAAGAGCACCTTCACCGATCTCCTCCTCGGCTTCTGGCAGGCGGAAGAGGGCCGGATCATCCTGGACGGCATCGATATAAGAGAGTACTCCCTGGCGAACGTCAGGTCCCATATCGGCGTCGTATCCCAGGATATCATCCTCTTCGACGACAGCGTCAGGAACAACATCCTCTTCGGAAACCCGGACGCCTCGGGCGAGGAGATCATCGCCGCTGCAAAGGCGGCCTATGCGCATGAGTTTGTCGTCAATATGACACACGGCTATGACACGCAGATCGGCGAACGTGGCGTCAAGTTATCGGGCGGCCAGAAGCAGAGGATATCCCTTGCGAGGGCGATCATCAAGAACCCGAAGATCCTCATCCTCGACGAGGCCACGTCGTCACTCGACACCGATTCCGAGACGAAGATACAAAAGGCGCTGGAGAGCATCCTGCCCGGAAGGACGACGATCGTCATCGCCCACCGGCTCTCGACGATCAAGAAGGCGGACCGCATCGTCGTCATGGACAGGGGAAGGATCATCCAGCAGGGCAGACATGATGAACTGTCCGCCAGGTCGGGCATATATAAGGAGCTGTACGACATGCAGTTCGGCGCGGCAGAACACTGAGCGGGCTTTCCATTCGTCAGGCAGGATAAGAAAGACTACGCTTTCCCGCGGTCCGGGTAATATTCCGCAACCTGCACCGCGTCCCAGGGTCTGCAGTCCCCCCTCGTAAAGCCCAGCATTTCGGCGGATCGGTATACCTCTTCGACGTCCGTCCCCTCTATCTCGAGAAATTCCGGTATGTAATCATAGGCGTCGAGGTATTTGTCGAATTCGAAATGCACTCCCTCCAGTTCATAGGTCGTTCTCTTCTTCCTCATCTCGAGCCAGGGGGAGAAACCCGCAGACTCCAGGACCTTCCGCATGATCCCGAAATCCGAGACCGTCACCTCCAGCTCTTCGCGCACCTTTGCGTCGCGGTCTGCAACGCGGCGTTTATACGTCAGGACCGTCTTTGTTCCTTCCTTTCTGAGCCTGAAAGCCGCCCCGGCCTTTCTCACCGAATGGCCGGGAGAGTCGTAATAGACCGCATAGATCTCGGCGTCGAAGATCTTCCCGGCGCCAAGGGCGATAAGCCTCTTCTCGGTGTCGGCCCTGTCGATATCCAGGACCTTTATCTCTACCTCGTACATACGCGAACCCCTGTCATGCAACACCCTTGGCACATATTCATACGATAGATTATCGCCTTCTTCTTTTCTTAGTCAAACGCAGCCCGTTTCTTCCGGAATCCGGACAAGACGCATCAGGGATTACGGGCATCTCACGGACAGTGCGGGACCGGCGCAAACCCTTTTATTTCCTTGCAACGGGCGCTCTTTTTGTCTTGACACGGATATTATTTCCTGATACTGTTATCACAGTTTTAATTTTACATTAAGAATTCCATCAGGAAAGGAGGGGAGATAATGACGAAGACCGAGCTTATCGACAAAATATCATCAGGGGCGGTACTCAGCAAGGCCGATGCGTCACGGGCGCTCGATTCCGCCCTTGACTCCGTCAAAGCGGCGCTGAAGAAGGGGCAAAAAGTTACACTCGTCGGTTTCGGGACCTTCTCCGTCACAAAGAGAAAGGCACGGAAGGGCCGCAACCCGAGGACAGGGCAGGTTATCAGCATCCCTGCCGCCAAGACGCCGAAATTCACGGCCGGCAAGGCGCTGAAAGATGCTGTAAAAAAATAGCGGCGCGGCTCCATATCCGAATAAAAGGGACAAACTGACAGGCGGTTTGTCCCTTTTATTTTCGTTTTTTTTCTGATATCCTTTCCGTAAAATCCATCTTTAAGAGGAGAAGGAATGCTTATCGAATTCAGCATTGCTCCGGAGGGTTCGGACAGCAGGACCGGTGACGGACGGTGACCGCATCGAGGTGCATACTCTCCGGCATAGACCTCGGCCCCGACACGGCAGGAGTGCTCTCTTATGCCGCGTATTTCGGCGTCAAAACCCGCGCCGTGGTCAGACTGCTCTACGTCATCGACTACCTTCTCACCCCGCCCTCTTATCTCGGCGCCTATATTGAAGAGGAAAAGAAAAGAGAAGAAGCGGAGATGTCCGGGTGGAAGGAGAGGCTGAAAAAAGAGGGAATCGACGCGGAATATGCGATCGTACTCGGCCGTCTTCACGAATCCTTCGAGAAGGCGCTCGATGAAACCTCGCCCGACCTTCTCGTGCTCGGCTACAGATCACATGTCCTCAGGCCGAGCAGTTCGGAGCGGCTCATCAAATCGCTCAGGGTTCCCATGGTCGTCGTACGGGGCAAAGCGGCCGAAGGCTCGTCGATCGGCTCCGTCGAGATAAGAAAGATCCTCTGCCCCGTCGATTTCTCCGACAACGCAAAGAGGGCGGTCGCGGTTGCAAAGGGCTATGCCGCCGCCTTCGGCGCGAGCCTCCGGCTGGTTCACGTTGTCCCCTCCTACCTCATCAGGGAAAAGTGGATCGTCTGGAAAAAAATGGCGGACGAGGACAGGGGGAGGTTCGATGCCTCGATGCCCGCGGAAGCGGAATCGAAGATGGAGTCGTTCTGCCGCGGCTGCGGGGTCGCAGGGCAAGGCGAGATCCTCCAGGGCAACCCCTCTGAAATCATCGTGTCCCTTGCCCTGGACGGAAAGTACGACCTCATCGCAATGGGCGGAAGGGGCCTTTCTTACATTCAGTGCGTGCTGATCGGGAGCACCACAGACGCAGTCCTCAAGTCATCACCCTGCCCCGTTCTCATAGTGCATTGATGATTGTCAACCTCCTTCTGCTTTCAGCCGGACTCGCCATGATCCTCCTCGCTTCCGAACTGTTTACGAACGGCATCGAGACATTCGGCCGGCGTCTTTCATTTTCCCAGGCGGTTGTCGGAAGCATCTTCGCAGCGGTCGGCACCGCCCTGCCGGAGACGATCCTTCCGGTAGTGGCGATCTTTTTCTACGGCGGCGCGTCGGCCGGGGAGATCGGCGTCGGTGCGATCCTCGGCGCCCCCTTCATGCTGTCAACCCTCGCCTTCTTTCTAGTCGGCCTGACGGTATGGGCGGCGGCGCTGAAGAAGAAGAGGACGTTCGAGCTGCGCGTCGAGACGCATTCGCTCCGGCGCGACCTCTCCTTTTTTCTGGGAATGTATTCCCTTGCCGTCATCGCCCCGCTGTTCGCAGGCAGGAAGTTCCTGGCACCCATCGCCGTGCTCCTCATCACAGGCTACGTCGTCTACGCATGGCTGACTTTCAGGGGAGAGAGCGCGGACATGGGACACGCAGAGGAGGTCTATATCCTGCGGATAGTCAGGCGGATATTCCGTTACGCGGCGCCCGGGGCGCCGCTTTCGCTGATCCTCCTCCAGGTTGCGGTCTCGCTTGTGGTGATGGTAGCGGGCGCCCGAACCTTTGTCGGAAGTCTCGGACGGATCTCGGTCCGCTTCGGAATGGACCCGCTCCTTTTTTCCCTCCTCCTGGCGCCCTTCGCAACCGAACTGCCGGAGAAGTTCAACAGCGTAACCTGGACATGGAAGGGGAGGGACACGCTTGCCGTTGGAAACATCACGGGGGCGATGGTGTTCCAGTCGGCCTTTCCTGTTTCCGTAGGACTTCTTTTCACAGACTGGCGGATATCGGGAATGGCCCTGTTTTCCGCGCTGCTGGCTATACTGTCGGCTGTAACGGTCCTGGCCGCGATGGTGATAAAGAAAAAGCTTTCTCCACTTTTGATGCTTTTCCCGGGAGTTCTCTACCTCGTTTACATAGCTGCGGTAATCCTCCGGTAGGGGCGGATCCTGTGCCTGAACCGGTCTTGCGCATGTCCGGAAAAATGGGCAAACACAAGGTTTGTCCATGCGGCGATGTCCGGTATTGACAGCGCGGCGGCGCCATGTTATTTTGAATTAGAATTCAGGAAAAGGAGGAGCGGACATGGCGTGCAAATCAAAAGGCCCGTGCGGAACAGCCAAGAAGCCTGCGACGAAATCGACTTCCAAGACAAAGAAATAAGGACTGGGGCGCCGACCGGAATCATTCGACTGCAGAGGGCGCCGAGAAGGGCACAATTAACGGTTTTCAGTTCCACTGTCAGCGTCCTCTGCAGCTGATTTTTCCAGTCCTTTACTGAAGGAACTCCCTTTTTAAAAGTCTTACCTCAGCATATGTCCTACCGTGTATAATAGAGCATGCCCGAGACGTTAACGCTCAGAGGTCTTCTGGACAAAGTCCGTTCCTATAACCGCGACAAAGACCTCGACATCCTGAAAAAGGCATACCACTTTTCAAGGGAGGCCCACTGCGTCCAGAAAAGAAGCGAGGGGTCTCCCTACATCAAACATCCCCTCGAGGTGGCCACAATCCTTGCCGACATGAAGATGGACCCCGCGTCGATTTCAGCGGGGCTCCTGCACGACACGATAGAAGACACGGGAACGACCCTTGAAGATATCAGGGAGATCTTCGGCAAGGAAATAGCCTTCATAGTGAAGGCGCTGACGAAGCTGTCGAAGGTGGAATTCAGAACAAAGAAGGAAGCCCAGGCCGAGAACTTCCGCAAGATGCTGCTGGCCATGTCCGAGGACGTGAGGGTGATACTCATCAAGTTCGCCGACAGGCTCCACAACATGCGAACACTGGAACACCTCCCCGAAAACAAGCAGCAAAGGATCGCCGCGGAAACGCTCGAGATTTACGCCCCTCTTGCCAACCGGCTCGGCATCGGGTGGCTGCGGACCGAGCTCGAAGACCTCAGTTTCAGGTTCCTCATGCCCGACCTCTACGAGGAGCTCGCGAGAAAGGTCGCAAAGAGGAAGGAGGAACAGGAAGGGTACATCAGGGAGGTCATGGAGATAGTGACCGGAAAACTGAAAGAAGAGGGTCTGCCGGGCAGGGTATCGGGGAGGGTGAAGCATTACTACGGCATCTACCAGAAGATGCAGCACCAGAGGATCACCTTCGAAGAGGTGCACGACGTCATAGGCCTCAGGATCCTCACTGACACGAAGGCGAACTGCTACGCGATCCTGGGTATGATCCATTCCCTCTGGACTCCCATCCCGGGGAGGTTCAAGGATTATATCGGGGTCCCGAAGTCGAACATGTACAGGTCCCTTCACACCACGGTCATAGGACCGAAGGGGGAGAGGGTCGAGTTCCAGATCCGCACGGAGGAGATGCACAGGATCGCGGAGGAGGGCATCGCAGCCCACTGGAAGTACAAGGAGAAGGAGGGCGATTTCGACGACAAGAGCAGCAAATACATCTCGTGGCTGAGAGACCTCGTACAGGTGCAGAAGGAAGTTCCCGACGCAATGGATTTTCTCGAGGCGGTAAAGGGAGAAGTCGTCCCCGAGGTGGTGTATGTCTTTACCCCGAAGGGGGAGATCAAGGAGATGCCGATGGGATCCACGCCGATAGACTTCGCTTACGGAATCCATACACAGGTGGGACACAGGTGCGTCGGGGCGAAGATAAACGGCAAGATCGTCCCTCTCCGCTATAAATTGAAAAACGGCGATACGATTGAGATCATCACCTCGCAGACCCACGGTCCGAGCAGGGACTGGCTGAAGTTCGTCGTCACCCAAAGGGCCAGGACAAGGATAAAGCAGTGGATAAAGGCCGAGGAACGGAACCAGAGTGTCGAACTGGGGATCAAGCTCCTGGAAGCGGAACTCCGCAAGCACAACATGAGCAACGCGCTCATGAAATCGGACGAGATCCTGCTGGCCGCAAAGGCCCTGGGGATGAATTCCCTCGAGGACCTCTACGTCTCGGTCGGCTTCGGCAAGATGTCGCCCCACCAGGTCGTAAACAGGCTCATGCCCGAAAAAGAGACCGAAGAGGTCGAAGTCAGAGTAAGGAAACCGGCAAGGGAACAGAAGGGCGTAAGCATACGGGGCATCGACAACGTCCTTTATCACACGGCGAAATGCTGCTATCCCATACCGGGAGACAACCTCGTGGGGTTCGTTACCATAGGCAAGGGGGTAACGATACACCGCAGGAGTTGCCCCAACCTTGAACGGCTCGTCGTCGAAGACGCGCGCCTGGTAGACGTCGAATGGCAGCCCTCCACGGAGGCCACGGCGAACGCGCGGCTGCAGGTCGAGACGATCGACAAACCGGGCATCCTCGCAAACCTCAGCGCCCTCATTTCGAGCGTCAATATCAATATCACCCATCTTGAGGCCACATCGACACAGGAAAAGAGAGGACACATCACCTTCATCATGGAGGTGAGGGACCTTTCCCAGCTCAGGACCCTGATCCAGAGGATCACCCAGATGGAGGGCATACTGAGCGTAAAACGGTGAACGTCCGGCTTTGTTAAATATCGGCCGAGTAGTTTATAATTAGTCGTAGGAGAGTCGAGTCATGAAAAAGATATTCTTTCTGGTTTCACTGGCGGTTTTGTTTTCCCTTGTTTTGGGCCCTGCCGAGGTCGGCGCCTTCGGCGGATGCGAGGAAGACTGCGGAAAGTGCCACTCCCTCAACCGGGACGAGGCGCATGCGATCCTCGAGCGCCTGAAAGTGACCGACGCGAAGGTGCTCGACGTCAAGATGAGCCCCATCAAGGGTCTCTGGGAGGTCGACGTCGAAAAAAACGGCCGTAAGGGCGCGCTTTATGTCGGCTTCTCGAAAAAATATATCGTCGGCGGTCCCATCCTGGAGGTGGCAACGGCGGAGAACAGGACCGGGGAGACGATCCGGGAGATGAACCGCCGGCCCGACAGATATGTAGATACATCGAAGATATCCCTGAAGGACGCAATCCTTCTCGGTGATGAAAACGCAAAGCACAAGGTGATCGTTTTCACCGACCCCGAGTGCCCCTACTGCGCGAAGCTTCATCAGCAATTGAAAAAAATCGTTTCGGGGAGAAAGGATTTCGCCTTTTACCTGAAGCTGATGCCCCTGAAGATGCACCCCGATGCCTACTGGAAGGCGGAGAGCATCCTCTGCGGAAAATCCCTCGAACTTCTCGACAGGAATTTCGAGAAGAAGCCGATTCCCAGGCCCGGACCCGCGTGCGACCCCGAACCGGTCGATGAGAACATAAAGACGGGGCAGGCACTCGGCATTACGGGCACCCCGACGATGATAATGCCTGACGGCCTGGTGGTCGTCGGAGTGAGGGACGCCAAAACCATTATCGATCTCGCCCTGAAACCGAAGGGGAAAAAGGCGGCGAAATGAGATCGGCGTACCGGAGCTGTTTCCTCTTTCTTGCAGCGGCTGCTGCTTCGGTTCTTCCTTCGCCGTCAACGGCGGCGGTGCGCGTGGAACTGAGAAACGGAAGAACGATCATCGCCGAGGAGTGCCGGGAAGCGGACGGCGCCCTGAAGTGCTTCAGGATGGGCGGGTCTTTTGTGATAGAAAAAAGTGATATCGCTTCGGTAACAGAGACGTCGGGAAGCGGGACCCCTGAAGAGGAGACATTCCCGTCTGCACAGACGGAAATGAAGGATGGCGCGGCCGGGTCGGATAAAACCGCCGGGTCGGAAAAACCGGCAGCGGAGGCCCGGGCGAGACTTGACCGGTTAACCGCGAGAAAACGTGAATTGCTGCCCGAGAGGGAGAAGCTTGTCGGGGAGAGGGAACGACTCAGGGAAGAAGTAAAAAAGGCGCCCGACTGGATGACCGCCGACAAATACACCGATCTGAAGAAAAGACTTTCGTCCCTCGATGAAAGGATAAAGGGGTTTAACGACAAGGTGAAGGAGCTGAACAAGGAGGAGAAGACGATCCTCGATTCGATGAAGAACACCAAACCGGAGAGCCCTGAGGCCGCAAAATAAGAAACAGCTTTGCCACAGGGCTCACAGGGGCCTCGGAGCAAAAAAATCAGCCTCCCCGTGACAGGTTATGCGACAGGAATATTAAGGCTCTCTTAACGGAATAGCTCTTCTGTTTTTCCCGCCGTCAATCCTTGTGGGTCTCGTAGATCTCCTCGAACTGCCTGTGAATACGCCTGAACGTCCCCAGAATCTCCGGATCGAAATGCAGGGGCAGTGTCCTTCCGTCGCCCTCCGTGATTATCCTGTGGGTCTTTTCATGGTCGAAAGGGGGCTTGTACGGTCTTCGCGACCGGAGGGCGTCATACTGGTCGGCGATGTTCATGATCCTGCTCTCCAATGGTATCTCTTCCCTCCTGAGCCCCGTTGGATATCCCGTTCCGTCCCATCTTTCGTGGTGACTCAGGGCTATCCGCTCGGCCATGCGCAGGAACTCCGATGAAGACCCGTGCAGGATCTTTCCCCCTATGGTCGTATGCGTTTTCATGAGGGCGAACTCTTCCGTGCTGAGCTTCGCCGGTTTGAGGAGGATATCCGAGGGAATCCCCACCTTGCCGATGTCGTGCATCGGGCTGGAGTAATAGATTACCTCCCGGCCGGCGCCGCTCCAGCCGAGATTCTCTGCCATAAGGCGGCAGTAGTGGCTTATCCTCCTGATATGAGATGCGGTGTCTTCGTCCTTGTATTCCGATATGATCGTCAGCCTCAGGATGGTATCGATATATCCTTCCTTTATCTTCACCTCGGATTCGCTGAGTTTCATGTTCGATTCGGACAGCCCCTGCAGGGCCTCATTCAGCTGTTCCGTCCGGCTCCTCACCTCGGATTCGAGGAGCTCGTTATGATGCTTCAGGAAATCCTCGAATTCCTTGAGCCTGAGGAGGTTCTTCGCCCTTACGGCAAGTTCGGTGCTGTCGATCGGTTTTGTAAGAAAATCGTGCGCCCCGCTTTCGAGTCCCCTTATCCTGGATTCCCTGTCCTCGAGCGCGGTCACCATCACGACCGGGATATCCCGCAGGGAAGCATCTCCCTTCAGCCTCCTGCAGACCTCGTATCCGTCCATCCCCGGCATCATAATATCAAGGAAGACGAGGTCAGGCGAAAAGCTCCTCGTCTTTGCAAGCGCCTCTCCCCCGTTCGTCGCAGTGTCGAGGTCATATCCGTCATTTTCGAGTATGGCGGACATGAGCCGGAGATTTTTTGCATCGTCATCCACAACCAGGATCTTCGCCCTGTTGCCTTCTTCAGTCATTACAGCGACCTCCTCCGCCGTCCGGCCCGCCTCTGCGCAAGGCTGCCGGACTTTTCCTTTTCAAAGTGTCTCATAAAGCGGCTGCAATTTCAAATGCGGTCATCGTCACATTGCGAGGGGAGTCGCATCAGCCTTCCCGTGCGTTGGGATTTCGACGATAAACCTGCTGCCCTTTCCGGCCTCGCTCTCCACCCTGATCCCTCCACCCTGGAATTCGATGAGTTTTTTGCTGAGATAAAGCCCCACTCCCGCGCCCTCCCTTCTCTTGGTGAGCACGTCATCGAGCTGCTGGAAAGGTTTAAAGAGCCTTTCCATATCCTTTTCCGGAATGCCGATTCCGGTATCTTCAACCGAAATTTCGATGGTCTCCTGCGGCGCGGCCGGCAACGGGCCCGCGCCGGGCGTCGTTTTCTTCACTCTCTTCGCGGCGACGTGTACCGACCCGCCGTCCGGCGTAAACTTGACCGCATTTCCGA
>JBJKSM010000088.1:0-43688 GCA_046704045.1 Thermodesulfovibrionales bacterium
GTTCCCGATCTTTTTCGGGTTGCAGTTGACACGTCCGTCGAGGGCCTTTATCAGGAAATCGAGGCTTAACGGGGCCTCCCTGAGATCGCTGAAGCCGACACTGTCCATGTAGTGCCGCGCGATGTCCTTAAGCCCGACGATCCCGGTGACCCTGCCGCTGCCATCCACTACGGGGAGGGAGCGCACGCCCGTCTGCCGCATAAGAGTCGACAGCATCTGGACCGAATCCCCCTCGTGTACGGAGACCGGCTTCCTGAGTTCGAGGTCGCCGACGGTCGCTGCAAGGCTCTCCACGACCTGCGGCGCCGGCAGACCGAAACGATCGAGCACGAATTGCGTCTCCTCGTTGATCTTCCCCGCCCTGGCAGGAGTAAACAGGTACCGCCTGTCGGTCACGTTCTTGAAATGCGCGTACGCGATGGCGGAACAGACCGAGTCGGTATCCGGATTCCTGTGCCCTATCACGTAGACGATCCTTGAGTTCTCTTCAGCCATCCCTGTCCCTTCCCGAGACCTACCGCCCCTGCATCCTTATGAAATTCGCGATCGAACGGTCGTAACTGCTCTCATACTCCGCAGTGAAAAAACAGGCCGGCAGTTCCCCGCTCTTCCTGTGGTAGTGCAGGCATTCGCAGCACTTGTACTTTCGCGGGCACGGCTCATAGGTGCAGTTACAGGCCTTCCTGTGTTTTTCCGAAATGCATTCCATGCTCACCTCCGTTTATTTCCCTATGCAAAAATCCCTGAATATGCGGTCCAGGATTTCCTCGGCAGTGATCGCCCCCGTTATCTCTCCGATGCTGTCGAGTGCTTCCCTCATCTCTACCGGAAAAAGCTCGACCGGCATTTTCTCCCGAAGGATCTCCGCGGCCCTGCCGACGGCCGAGGCCGCCCTGTCGAGGGCTGTCTTGTGCCTTACGTTAGTAATGACTACGCCTTCCCGCTCCGCCTTCCAGTTCCTGAGGTTCGAATCGAACACTGCCGATTTCAGTTCCTCGATCCCGCTGCCGTCGGCGGCCGATATATAGAGATATTGTCCGCCCGTTTCAGTCAGGGGCGCAAGAGATATTTTCGACGGGAGGTCGGCCTTGTTTATCGCGATAAGCGCGTTTCTCGTCCCGATCTTCCCGAGGATTTCGCGGTCCTCGGCCTTGATCTCTTCGCTGCCGTCGAAAACGGCGATAACGAAATCCGCCTTCTCCAGCGCGTCGAGGCTCCTCCGTATCCCCTCCCTTTCGATCAGTTCTTCGGACTTCCTGATTCCGGCGGTATCGATGACCGTCACCGGCAGCCCATTTATGTTCAGATGTTCCTCGATGAGATCGCGTGTCGTGCCGGGCAGTTCGGTGACGATCGCCCTGTCCCTTTGAAGAAGGGCGTTCAAAAGAGAAGACTTGCCAACATTCGGCCTGCCGACGATCGCCACAGAAAGTCCGTCCCTGAAAAACCGCGCCTTCTGATGCGTCTTCGAAAGCGCTTCGATCTCAAGTCTCATTTTGCCAAGGCCGACGACGAGCTCTTCAAGCGTCTTCGTCCCGATCTCCTCTTCGGGGAAATCGATGAATGCCTCGACAAAGGCGCACGTCTCGATCATCGCATCCCGAAGAGCGGACAGCCGTTTTGAAAGCCCTCCTTCGAGCTGATCTATCGCAAGCCTTCTGCTTTCCTCGGTCCTCGCAGAGATCAGGTCAAGCACCGCCTCCGCCTCGTTCAGGCTGATCCTGCCGTTTATGAATGCCCTCTTGGTAAATTCCCCGGGTTCGGCAGCCCTCGCCCCGAGGGAGAGGACTAGTTCAAGCGTCTCCCGCACCGGGATCATGCCGCCGTGGCAGTTGATCTCGACCACGTCTTCCCTTGTGTAGGAACCCGGGGCGCGCATTACGGAGAGGACAACCTCGTCTATCACGCTCCCGTCTGTCGGTTTTACTATGTGACCGTACTGCAGCGAATAGGACTTGGCCACGGAGAGAGCCCCGGGCTTCCGGCCGCGGAAGATACGGTCCGCGATCCCCAGGGAACCGGGCCCGCTCATGCGCACAATGCCGATCCCGCCCTGTCCCATGGGGGTCGAAACAGCGGCAATGGTGTCGTCAGGATAGTTCA
Organism: Thermodesulfovibrionales bacterium; assembly: GCA_046704045.1. Lineage (GTDB taxonomy): Bacteria > Nitrospirota > Thermodesulfovibrionia > Thermodesulfovibrionales > UBA6898 > JAWOKY01. The sequence continues at coordinate 2,104 of JBJKSM010000088.1, forward strand.
TATGCCACCCCCTGCTGAAAGATCAGACAGGCTGCTTTGCGATTTTTTTGTTGATATAGAATTGCTGGATGATGCTCAGGAGGTTGTTCACGAGCCAGTAGAGCACGAGCCCGGAAGCGAAGTTGAGGAACATGAAGGTAAAGACGATCGGCATGAGCATCATCAGCTTCTGCTGTTTGGGGTCCATGCCCGATGGCGTCATTTTCTGCTGGATCAGCATCGTGATGCCCATCAGATAGGGCAGCGGTCCCCCGATAGAAAAGCCCCCGATGTGCCCGAAAAGACTGTCCGGTGCGGAGAGATCGGTTATCCAGAGCATGAACGGCGCGCCCCTGAGCTCTATCGCAACGAGGAGGACCTTGTAGAGCGCAAAGAAGACCGGTATCTGGATGACCATCGGCAGGCATCCGCCCACGGGGTTCACCTTGTGTTTTTTGTAGAGCTCCATCATCTCCTGCTGCATCTTCTGCGCGTCCTTCTTGTACTTCTCCCTGATCTCGTTCATCTTCGGCTGAATAGCCTGGAGTTTTCTCATGGACGACTGCCCCTTGCTCACAAGCGGTATGAAGGGAATCCTGACCACAATCGTAAGAAAGATGATCGACCAGCCGTAATTGCCGAGAAAACCGTGAAAGAACTTCAGGATCCAGAAAAGCGGCCTGGCAATAATCGAAAAGAAGCCGAAATTGACTATATATTCCAGCCCGAACCCCAATTTTGCGAGCCTGTCGTGCTCCTTCGGACCTGCGTAAAGATAAAATTTGTTCACCCCGGGTTTGCCCTGAAATGCGATGGCCGGCGCGTCCCTGTACGTCCAGGCCCTCGCCTCCTGTACGTGGCCCGCCGGGACGATCACCGCGCAGAAATACTTGTCTTCCTGCGCGATCCACTTCAGGTCGCCGGTGTACGTCTCGGGCTCCTTCAGCTTCTTCTCCTTGAGCTCTTCGAGGTCGGAACCCTTCAGAAGCGCCGGGCCGACGAAGGCGTATCTTCCCTCCTCTTTTTCATACATCCCGAAATCCGTGCCGAGGGTGATCCAGTATTCCGGAAGCCCGGAGACCTGGTCTGTGAGATCCACCTTATAGGAATCGGGATAAAAGGTATAGGTCCTCTTTATGGATATGCCGTTCTGCGCGTATTCGAATACCACTGAGGCGGGCTTCGAGCCGTTTTCGAGCCTGACGTCCCCGCCGGAGACGCTGAACTCGGCGTTGGCGAAGTCGAAATTCGTATTGGAACCTATCGCAAGTGCAGGAAGCGCGGCCACCTTCCCGAGAAGGACGACGTCCTTGCCTTTCTTGTCCTTGTAGGTCTTTATCTTCCATGATTTTATCGTCCCGCCCCTTGAGGAAAGCACGGCGGAAAAGAGGCTGTTTTCGACGGTGATGTCTTTTTCCTCGGCAGGAGGAGTTTCCGGAATAACCGGACCCGGTGCCGGCTTTGCCGCCGCTTCCTGCTTTGCGGCCGGCGCTTCCGCCTGCTTCTTCACCGGCGCCACCAGCGGGGGCTGGGAGGATGAGAAGAAAAACTGGTAGCCGATGATCACCGCTATGGAAAGGATTATTGCCAGGAATGTCTTGTTGTCCATCGTGTCCATAGTCTATTTGACCGGATCGAACCCGCCCGGGTGGAAGGGGTGGCATCGCGCGATCCTGCGGAGGAAAAGGTATGTTCCCTTCAACGCTCCATAGCGGCGCACCGCTTCGAGTGCATATTCGGAGCAGGTGGGGTAAAATCTGCAGCTCCCCGGCAGGACCGGCGAGACGAGATATTTATAGAGTTTAATCAGCGCGATCAAGATCGTTTTCATTGACAAGACCCGAGAGCACCCTGTGTATGCTTTTTTTCAAGTTCGAGAATTCCGCTTCGGCGGAGGCGTTTCTGGCGACGATGATAAAATCGTACCGCAGGGGATGTTCCTTTAGCTCCATCTTCACCGCCTCCCGCAGGCGCCGCCTGATCCTGTTCCGTACGACAGCGCCCCCGACTTTCCTGCTTACGGCAAGTCCGAGTCTGCTGAAGGCGAGTCCGTTGGCCATTGCGTAAATTACAAGATGCCTGGACGGAAATTTGGACCCCTGCTCGAAGACCTTCCTGAAATCCCCCTTTCGTACAAGGGAGAGGAAGACCTTCCGGCTTCCTACAGAGCCAGTTTTTTCCGTCCTTTTTTCCTTCGCCTCTTGATTACGTTGCGCCCGGCGGCGGTACTCATCCTTTCGAGAAACCCGTGGGTCCTCTTCCTCTTAATCTTATGCGGATGAAATGTAGTATATGTTCCCATAGTTTTTACCTGAGCAAAAATTATAATATCCCGAATCCGGGAATGTCAAGAAAACCGGGAGTGTTACGTGGGGGGACCGAAAGAAGAAGGAAACGGACTAAGGGAAAAATAAGGAAGAAGCAACCGCGCGGGGCGACAGCAAACGACATCACAGGCTGTGGATCAGGTAGACCAGAAGGAAGACCCCGATGACAAGCACCGACATTGCAAGGAGTGTGTCGAGTATCACCGACGGCTGGTACGTGTCTTCGTCTATCTGTCTTTCCACCTTCTTGTAGCGGATAAAGGCGAGGACCGCCATCATAGCGCCGAGGGCGACAAGCAGTATCCCGAGGACCGAGGAATAACCGGGCGAGGGCGGCGCGATGGGCCTGCCGCCGGGCAGGATGCTGCGGTTTTCGGACAGCCCGGATGTTTTCAGAAAATAGGTGAACTCCCGTACGAAGAGGCCGAATTTCTCGACTACAAACCCGAAGGCCATGACTCCGATGCTCGTCCGTATCCATGCGAGGAAGGTCCTCTCGTTGGCCATGTGGACGCGGCGGTTTTTGGCCCTGGCGCTGTTCTTGTCAACGGCATTTTGGGGCATATTGTTCTTCATTCTTTTTACATTATATATGAACAGGCGGAAAAAGCCGCACAAAAGAAGCTGCGAATCAGAAGAAGAGGGGCTGCGAAGACCGCGGGATGATCCCCCGCTCTTCGGCCATCCTGAAAAGCTCCTCGACGGAGCGCACACCTTCATCGCCGATATCGAGGGAATAGTCGTTCACATAGAGGTTGATGTGCTGCGTAACGACTTCGTCTTCCATCTCCTGGGAATGTCTCTTTATGTAGGAGAGAGGTTCGGTCCTGTTCGAATACGCGAAGTCGATACTCTTCCTTATGAGTCCGTCGATGCGCTGTACCGTTTCCTCGCCCAGCGCTCTTTTGGCGAGGATCGCGCCGAGGGGAATGAGCGAGCCCGTCTCGCTTTCCCACCATTCTCCCAGGTCGGCCACCTTCCTCAATCCCGCTTTCCGATATGTGAACCGGCTCTCATGGATAATGAGTCCCGCGTCAACGTCTCCGTCTTTCACCGCGCCGATTATCTCGTTGAAGGGCATTACCTTCACGTTCTCCGAAAAGGCGGGATCGTAAATCAAAAGCAGCAGAAAGGCGGTAGTGAGTCTCCCGGGGATGGCGATCGTTTTTCCTTTAAGCTCATCCATCATGCAGTCCTTCCGCGAGACCACGAGGGGGCCGCATCCCTTGCCGAGGGCGCCGCCTGAGCGAAGGAGGCAGTAATCTTCCCTGAGATGACCCAGGGCGTGAAAAGAAACCTTCGTGACATCGAGCCCGGCGCGTTGGGCCATGCGGTTGAGGGTCTCTACGTCTTCGAGCATCTCCCTGAATCGAAGGCCTTCAGTGTCGACCCGGCCGTTTACGAGGGCATAAAAGATAAAAGTATCGTTGGGGCAGGGGGAATAACCGAGGGTAACGTCCTTCACCTGTCTTCGGGGTCCCCCCTCGCAAAGTCCTCATCAAGCTCCATGATCTCGGACATCCTCTGGCAGGCGACGCATTCGCCGTGCTCTGCGGTCCCGTCTTCCCAGAAAATAGTCCGGATCGATGCGCAGCCGCAGACAGGGCAGAGGTTCCAGAAAAACTCTCCGAAGCCCTTTGTGAGACTGAATTTCAGAGTCGAGCCGTTTATCATCAAACTACTACTTTTAGTATAACTCATCCGCGCGCCTTCTTACCCTCATCCTCCGGCATCTTAAGGAAACGCATAACCGCCCTCTGGCAGTTTTCCGCCGCCAGTCTCATGTTCCACTTTGCGGTATCCCTGTCTTCGACCATATTGCTTATACCCCTGATCTCCACGAACGGCACTCCGTATAGGCGGCACATCTGCGCCACGGCAGCTCCCTCCATATTCTCGCAGATGACGCCGAACCTCTTTTCGATCTCGATCGCCCTCTTTTTCGTACCGGTTGAGGTGGACACGGTGGCAAACCCTCCGGCAACGGCCTGTGTGATGCCGCGTGCCGCACGCACCGCCTTTCCGGCAAGCGATCTGTCCGACGGGAAAATATTGAAGTACCTGCGCCTGCCTGCCCGGACCGTGGGAAGGCCGATAGTTTCGAGCGTATGGAATCCGTCTTTCAATAAAACGCCCTCGTCCGCGTAGGTCTCGGTTTCGGCGACTGCAAGATCTCCGATCTTGAGCCCCGAAGAGGGATAGGCCCCGCCGATGCCGAAGCAGACGATGACTGAAGGGGAATAGTCCCGGATCATGACCGCGGCAGCATGGGCGGCGTTTGCCTTTCCGATGCCCGACGCGGTGTATACAAAATCAGTCCCCTCTTTTTCACCGCACAGGAAGGCCGGACCGGGTTTTCCCCTTTCTCCCGGTTGTTCTCCTTTTGCAGCGAAAAGTCCGCCTTCGAAGGCAACAGCGGATATAAGTCCGAGGCATCTCTTGTGCAGGCGTTCCATGTCTGTTTTATTCTTCTTTTATTTCAACGGGTTTATTATATCACTCTCTTGAAAAAAAAATTTTTCTATGTTACTCTTGTAGCCTGAGTAACCTGTCTTTACAGGACGTATAAATTCACACGCCGGCTACAGTCCTGCCTCATGGTCCCGAAAGGGGTTGGCAGGACAGGCGGAGGAAAAACCATGGGAGGAGAAAAATGGTTGCAACAATGAAGGAGTTGCTTGAGGCCGGAGTACATTTCGGCCACCAGGTGAAGCGCTGGAACCCGAAGATGAAGAGGTATATCTTCGGAGAGAGAAACGGGATATACATTATCGATCTGCAGAAGACGCTGAAGGGACTCGAGGAGGCTTACAACTTCGTGAGAAACTCGGCTGCGTCAGGCGCGGGCGTGCTCTTTGTGGGCACCAAGAAACAGGCCCAGGACGCGATAATGGAGGAGGCCCGGAGGGCGTCCGCATTCTACGTAAACCAGAGGTGGCTCGGCGGGATGCTCACGAACTTCCTGACCGTAAAAAAGAGCATCGAGAGACTGAAGAAGATAGAACAGATGAAAGAGGACGGGACGATGGCGCTGCTTCCGAAGCGCGAGGCAGCCGGCATTGAAAAAGAAAGGGTGAAGCTCGACAGGAACCTTTCGGGGATCAAGGATATGAAGGAACTCCCCGGCGTCATCTTCATCATCGATCCGAAAAAAGAGAGGATCGGCGTGGCAGAGGCCAGAAAGCTGTCGATCCCGATCGTGTCGGTCGTGGACACGAACTGCGATCCCGACGAAGTGGACTATGTGATCCCCGGCAACGACGACGCGATACGGGCTATCAAACTGATCACATCCAAGATGGCGACCGCGGTCATCGAGGGAAGAGGCGTCCTCAACAAGGAGGCCGAGCAGCAGGCCGGGCAGGCGCAGATCGAGGAGAAGACAGAGACCGGGGAATCCCAGGGGGTAACGGAGCAATGACAGCGATTTCAGCGGAAGCCGTGAAGGAACTCAGAGAAAAGACCGGCGCCGGGATGATGGAGTGCAAGAAGGCCCTCGTGGAAAGCTCGGGGGATTTCGAAAAGGCGATAGATACACTGAGACAGAAGGGACTTGCGACCGCCGCGAAGAAGGCCGGCAGAACCGCCTCGGAGGGGATGATCGGCTCCTATATCCATATGGACAGGATAGGGGTGATGATCGAGGTGAACTGCGAGACCGATTTCGTCGCCAGGACCGACGATTTCCGGGAGATGGTGAAAGACATAGCAATGCATATAGCCGCGGCAGGCCCCACTTATCTCTCCCGTGAAGAAGTGCCCCGGGAGGTGCTCGACCATGAAAAGGAGATTTACAGGGCGCAGGTGACGAACAAGCCTCCCCAGGTGGTCGAAAAGATCGTCGAGGGAAAAATCGAGAAGTTCTTTTCCGATACCTGCCTGCTCGACCAGATATTCGTGAAGGACCCCGACCAGAAGAAGAAGATCAAGGACCTAATCACGGAAAAAGTTGCGAAGCTCGGGGAAAACGTGGTCGTCAGAAGGTTCGCCAGGTTCCAGCTCGGCGAGACCCAGCCTTCTGTGCCGAAGAGCTGTTGAGAAGGCATGCCGCCGCTCAAGTATAGGAGAATACTTCTCAAGATCAGCGGAGAGGCCCTCATGGGAGACAAGGGGTACGGTATCGATCCGGGTACCGTGGACTTCCTCGCCCGGGAGATCGGCGACGTGGCTTCCATGGGGGTGCAGTTGTCGATCGTTATCGGGGGCGGAAATATATTCAGGGGCGTCCAGGCAAGCCTGCAGGGGATGGAGCGGGCCTCTGCCGATTACATGGGCATGCTCGCAACAGTGATCAATGCCCTCGCCCTTCAAAACGCCCTCGAAAAGTACCAGCTTCCCACGCGGGTTCAGTCCGCGATAGAGATGCGCGAACTTGCCGAGCCTTATATCCGAAGGAAGGCCGTGAGGCATCTCGAAAAAGGAAGGATCGTGATCTTCGCGGCAGGGACCGGCAACCCCTACTTCACCACCGACACCGCTGCCGCCCTCCGTGCGATGGAAATAGGGGCCGACGTCATCATCAAGGGGACAAAGGTCGACGGTGTTTATTCGGCGGACCCGGTGAAGGACCCGTCGGCGAAGAAATACAGCAGCCTCTCCTATATGGAAGTCCTGAAGAAGGGGCTTGCGGTGATGGATTCGACTGCGGTGACATTATGTATGGACAACAACCTCCCCATTGTGGTATTTAATTTAAAACAGAAGGGCAACATCAGAAAGATCATCGAGGGGAAGGGCATAGGGACCCTCGTGAGGGGGAATGATGGACGAGCAGATAAGAAAAAAAACAAATGAAAAAATGAACGGCGCGCTGGAGGCCCTGAAGAAAGAATTCGCCTCGGTCAGAACCGGGAGGGCCTCTCTGGGTCTCCTCGACGGCATCACTGTCGACTACTATGGAACGCCGACCCCGCTTCAGCAGCTCGCGAGCCTGAGCATCCCCGAAAGCAGACAGATTGCCATTCAGCCCTGGGAGCAGCGCGTTATCCCCGAAATCGAAAAGGCGATCATGAAATCGGACCTGGGACTCACGCCGATGAACGACGGCAAAATGATCAGGATAAACATACCCGTCCTCACGGAGGAGAGAAGAAAACAGCTCGTGAAGGTCGTCAGGAAGAGGGCGGAAGAGGCCAAGGTAGCGGTCCGGAACGTCCGGAGGGACTCCAACGACGAGCTGAAAAAGCTTGAAAAAGAGAAACACATCAGCGAAGATGAAGTAAAAAAAGAACAGGCAGAGATTCAGAAGGTCACCGATTCTTTTATAAGAAAGGTGGACGAGATCCTTGCCCACAAGGAAAAAGAGATAATGGAGGTATAACGTGAACAGTAACTTTGTAGTAAAGGTCGAAGACGCGAAACTGCCGGATATCCAGAAGGCCCTTCAGCAGGCCGGGATCAAGGTAAGAAGCATCATAGAAATCTTCAAGGAAGAAGTGAAAAAAGAAGAAACGAAATAATGACGGTAAAAAGGAAGGCAGAGACTTTGACCAAAAGGAGAGGAGTGACCACGGCACCTGCAAAGAAAAAGTCCGGCGGGAAAAAGACGACTTCTGCAGGGAGGCCGGCCGCGAAAACCGCAAGAGGGTCAAAGACCGCTCCTGAGAAGAAGGCCGTCCTGAAAAAGACCGCCATGAAAAAGCCTGTCGGCAAAAAGCCTGCTGCAATAAAATCTGCGGAGAAGACTAAGGCAAAGGTGGAAAAGAAAGCCGACAGACTTGAAGAACTGAGAAAGACCCTGATAAGAAAAAGGGAAGAGATCGTCAGGGAGGCAAAGGATGAAATCTCCAAGTATATCAGCGGCGAAAACCGCCAACTCGTAGACACCGCGCTTGACGAGGGAGACTGGGCGGTCGTAGATATTTCCGAAGACATCAATCTGAGGAGGCTGGACGCCCACAGAAAGGCCCTCCATGATATCGACGAGTCGCTGAGAAAGATAAAAGAAGGTACCTACGGAATCTGCGAAGAGTGCGGGGAGGAGATCAGCGAGAAAAGGCTGCACGTCCTGCCCACCGCAACCCTCTGCGTAAACTGCAAGGAAAACAGGGAACAACTCGAAGCGCTGGAAAAGGAAGAAACACTTTAGAGCCGCCTTTGTCTAAGGCGGATCAATCCGTGAAACGCACCTGCCGTACACCTCGGTCAGTATCCTGTCGGCTCCTTTTGAAAGAAGGTCCTCGGCGAGCTTTTTCCCGAGGGATTCGCAATCATCGGGCCTTCCCTCGAAATGGGACCTGACAAGCCTGTCTCCAGATACGCTTCCCACAAGCCCGTCGATCAGGAGCGCTCCCCCCGAAAACCTCGCATAAGCCGCGATCGGCACCTGGCATCCCCCTTCGAGCCTTTTCAGGCAGGCCCTTTCGGCCCTCACGCATACCGACGTTTCGGCGTGGTTCAGCGGCGTTATCAGATTGTTGATGAAGTCGTCTCCGGTCCTGCATTCGATCCCGATCGCGCCCTGTCCTATGGCGGGGAGGCTGACCTCCGGAGCGATGATTTCCGCGATCCTCTTTGACCACCCGAGCCTTTTTACTCCCGCGGCGGCCAGGATGATCGCATCGAATTCCTTTTCGTCGAGCTTCCTGAGCCTCGTGTCAAGGTTTCCCCTCAACTGCAGGATCCTCAGATCGGGCCTCATGTTGAGCAACTGGCAGGAACGCCTGAGGCTGCTCGTGCCGACGGATGCGCCCTGCGGCAGATCGCTGAACCCCCCGACGACGAATTCCCCGTCCTCGATCCTTGAAATGAAAGCATCGCGGGGGTCTTCCCGCTCGCATATCACTGCCAGATGCAGCCCGTCGGGGAATTCTGTCGGCACGTCCTTCATGCTGTGGACGGCAAGATCGGCCTCCCCGCGAAGGAGCGCCTCTTCGATCTCCTTTACAAAGAGCCCCTTGCCTCCGACCTTCGCAAGGGGGACATCGAGGATCTTGTCGCCCGTGGTCTTGATCCTGTTTAACTCCACCGCAAGGCCGGGGTTCATCCTCTGAAGCTCCGACTTCACCCACTCCGCCTGCCAGAGCGCGAGTTTGCTTCCCCGCGTGCCGATGACCGCCTTATTCTTCATGTATTCTTCCCGCCTCCGATGATTTCAATGCCTTGTATTGTACCTTTTTCGACGCTCGAAATAAAACTCTCGCATCCGCCAGCAACCGCGGGACTGAAACCCTGCGCTCACGGATGACCGGGTCCGGAGTACGAAGTGAGTATTTTCTGTTGCGCGGCGGCGAATTTCTTGGCATAATTATGTGGACTGCAGGAAATTCATCTATTTTCATTCAAGGAGGAAGGTGCAATGGCTAAGGCAAAGGCGATGACAAAGTCTCAGATTGCGGACCACCTTGCGAAGAAGGCGGACATCAAGAAGGTGCAGGCGGTGACGGTACTCGATGAGATCGCGAAGCTTGCGTACAAAGAGGCGAAGAACTCTTTCACCCTCCCTGGCGTCGGGAAGGTCGTGCTCGTGCAGCGGAAGGCCCGCATGGGAAGGAACCCCCAGACCGGCCAGGCCATAAAGATACCGGCCAAAAAGGTTGTGAAATTCCGCGTGGCAAAGGCAGCGAAGGACGCTATTCTCGCAAAGAAATAATTTTACCTCCGCGGCGCCCGTGGTGGGCAGCTGAGACCCGGCCGCGGAAAACACGATGAACCGGAGAGAAAAAGTTTGCAACTCTCCGCTTCATCGTGTGGCGGGGATGTCTTTCCCGCGACCCACTTTTACAAGAAGAGAGCAGTCCATGCGGCTTCGTAAATGGCTGCTTCCTTGACGGCCTTTCCGGATATCATTCTGAGCAGCGCCGCGGTATGACATGGCATTTTCCAGGACCGACGATATCGAAAATATGTTTTAAATGAACACGCCTCTATGCTATAACTATACGTCTGGCCGGTTGTCGACGTGAGAGACCTGCTTCACAATTTATTCACAATCGCGAGATAGAATTATCTATAGAAAAAGGCAACTTAGATGATAATAATTCTAACCCACAAAAAAAGAGACTGGCGGTTATAGGACGGCGGACGGCGGTCCGGGCCTTTTTGGGGGTATGAGTTGCGGAGTACATTGACCTGGAATAAGGTTTGTTGATGTAGGAGGTTGGTTATGGGAGGGGCTGTTATGAACAGAAAAATGGGATTTCCCCATCCTTTCTTTTCCAGCCGGCCGACTTGGAAATGGTTTATCCTGTCTACCGTTTTGGTAGGTGCGACCATGTCGGCGCTGGATGTGAGCATCGTAAACGTTGCGATGCCCACGCTCAAGAGCGACTTCAATGTATCCATGGCTACGATCGAGTGGGTGGCGATGGCATACATGCTCACACTCACGATCTTCCTGCCCCTCTTCGGAAGGCTTGCCGACATGTTCGGCAGGTCCCGGCTTTATACGGCCGGCTTCGTCGTTTTCACCGCGGGATCAGCGCTGTGTGGAATGGCGCCGACCGCATCCTTCCTGATCGGGGCGCGTGTGCTCCAGGCGGTTGGCGCAGGCCTTCTTCAGGCGAATTCAGTGGCGCTTATAACGCAGGCATTCCCTTCTACCGAGAGAGGCAAGGCGATCGGCATACAGGGCGCGGTCCAGGCTGTCTCGATGTCTGTTGGCCCCTTCATAGGCGGCATCCTGATCGCCGCGATCGGCTGGAGAGCTATCTTTTTCGTGAATATTCCTATAGGCATCATCGGCGTCACGGCAGCGCTTTTCATCCTCCCGCCTCACCAGAAGACCGGCAAGAAGGAAAAGATCGATTACATAGGCGCCTTCTCCTTCGCTGCTGGACTGGCCTTTCTCGTTATGGCATTTAACGAGGGGGTCAAGCTTGGATGGGGTTCTACTGCCATTATCGTTTACTTCATGCACGCGGCTGTACTCCTTGCGTTGTTCGTTGTAACCGAACTGAATGTAGAGTATCCGCTGATAGACCTGAAACTGTTCAAGAACCTGACCTTCTCCCTCGGCAATCTGACCGGCATGATGTCATATTATGTACTCTTTGCGGTCCTCTTCCTTATGCCCTTCTACCTTGAGCGGGTACTCAACCTGAGCGTTTACGTGACAGGAATGCTCCTGACCCCGATCCCTCTTGCGATGGCTGTAGTGGCTCCGCTGTCAGGTCACATCTCCGATAAGTACGGATCGAGGATCATGACCGCCTCGGGCATGCTGGTTTCGGCTCTCGCCTGCGCAGGGCTGCTGTTCCTGGGGGTCTCCACCCATGTGAGCATCCTTGTGACCGAACTGATCCTGCTCGGGGTGGGGATGGGAATGTTTACTCCGCCGAACAACAGCGCGATCATGGGCGCTGCGCCAAAGGAAAAACTCGGAGTTGCCAGCGGTATCCTGAACATGATGAGGTCCCTCGGCCTTATCTTCGGCGTTGACATCTCGGGCGTCATATTCACATCCCTCGAACACAAATATCTCGCGGACAGGGGATATCAGAACGTCCATCATATCTTCCACAACACCGGCATACCTCTTGCGGCTAAAGACGCCGCTTTTCTGCACGGTTTTCTCGTTGTCATCGTGGTGCTGCTGGTGCTGAACCTCGGCGCCGCCATACTTTCAGCGGCAAAGACGGAAGGGACACGGGACGCGGATGCTGCACGGGCCGCGAAGGAGTTTGAAGGCATTTAACAAGCTTCCCTGTGACCTTGCGGCTGGGAATCCATACGATAATAATTACAGTCCCTTCAGGTATGCCTCCGCCTGTCCGTAGACCGCCGGGCAGTTCTCCCTCGATACATTCCGGACGATATGTTCGAGGAAGGCCTTCACCTTTTCCCTGAGCTCCGGCTTCAGCTTCTTCACCTGCTGGAAGGTGTTCAGCAGACGTCCCGTGGTAGTGGCATTGAGGGGCGCCAGTTCGACCACGGTGTCCGTCACCCACTGGATACCCTTGTCCGTCCAGACCATCTTGTTGTTTGCAGCCATCGGGAGAAAAAGCGCGCGGGACCACGTTGGCTGGGTGATATCGAAGCCCGGCCGCCTCTTTTCCGCCTCGATCATCTCGAAGACATCCGCACAGGTCCCCCCGGATACAATCCTGAGGTAATTGGCATAGCCGCTCAGGTGCGTATGCCAGCGCTCATACGCCTCCTCGAGCACCCGGCGGCGCAGAGGCGAAGAGCTCCTGTTGAGCATCGCCAATGCTGCAACGCGGTCGGTCGCGGTCGTAGCCTTCCTGTAGTGATCGAGTATCAGCTGATGACTCTCAGGGGTGTCGTCGATCACTATGAGCTCCAGTAGCACCGCCTTCAGCATCCGCTCCTCGATCCCCTCTTTCGGAGACCGGCCGGCTGCATAAGTGTCGAGCTTTTCGAATTCGTCGAGTAGATGACTCCTGTACCGCCTGTTCACTTCGCCCATCAATTTTTCACGAGCAGCGACAAGCTCCTGATACCATGTGGAATACTCACGGTCGAGCGGTTGTTCCTCGATCCGCAGGAAGTACGCCCTGAGTGACGGAGAAAGGTTCCGGTCCGAAAGTATCTCGCCGCAGAGTCCGAGCCATTCTTCGCCTATGCTCACTCCCGGGGTAGTAAGAAGGGCTATCCGCTCCCTGTCGGTGAGCTGCCTCATCGCGTCTACGCGGTTATAGGCGTTCGGGTCCATCCGCGCCTGCAGTGCAAGGGTTTTGCCGTCTGCATTTTTGTGACGGAAGGTGCCGTAGAAAGAGTAGTCGCGGTTCATCGAGGCAAAGGCCGGCTCTATCGGAATATTTTTGTACACCAGCTCGGCCCCGGTCTCCCTGAGCTGAAACACCTCCTGCGTCCCCGGGATGTCTTTTCCTTCACCGTCCACAAGGGCCACCTCTATCGGGAGATGAAAAGGGACCTCTCCTTCCCTGAGTTCCTGCTGAAACCTGATGCGGTAAAGCCCCTTGTCTTTTTCGTATTCCGTTGTCGCCGTCACCTTCGGATATCCTATCCTGTAAAGCCATTCTTTTTTGAACCGGTCCAGTGACGTCCCGGAGACCTCCTCGAAGCATTCAAAGAATTGGTCGGTGTCTGCGTTTCCGTTTCTGTACCTCGTGAAATAGAGCGTCTTTCCCTCGTGAAACCTTTCAGGCCCCAGCACCATCCTCAGCATCCTGATCACCTCCGCCGCCTTGACATAGGTTACGCCGTCGATCAGTTCGTCGGGGTCGTTGAAACCCTCGCGGACGATCCTTCCGGCGTGGCCCGCGTCCTCGATCGCGAGGGGGCCCAGGAGGGGATTTCTGATGCCCTCGACCTGGTTAAGCCTGACAAAGGAGGGATCGAAAAGCGCGGCCATGAACTGGCGCTCAACATCGACCGTATATGCCTCGTTCAGCCAGACATCGAAGGGCGTCTCCATCGTTGTCTCGCTTCCGCACTGGTTGTGCTCGAACTCGTGAACGATCACCGCGTGGGCATAGAGGAGCGCAAAATCGAGGGTATGCTCCGTCACGAGCGCAGCATCGGTCACGATGGTTGTATTGCCGACATTCTCCATCCCGCCGAAATTGGATTTGTTCATGCAGATCGTCCGGTAGGTGTCTCCGGTGTATTCGTACTCCTGGGTCCTCCCTATCCAGAGGACGGACTCTTTCAGGATCTCCATCGGGATGCTGACCTCATCCGCGCTCCCGGGCGGCACCAGGTACTCGAGGCTGACGCCCCTGCCGGAGGGATAGGTGACGTCGGCGGCGAGGACATCCCAGGTCCCGGCGCAGACGATAAAGAGATAGGGCGCCATCGGCACGGGGTTTTCATACGTGATCACTTGCCTTCCGGGCTCTCCGGGCTTCGGGACAGGCCTTCCGTCGGGGTTCGTGTCCCTGCCGATATTGCCGTTGCTGATGAGATGGGTATAGGCGCCGTCCGCCTCTATGGTCGTCGTCATCGTGCATTTTGCGCGGCAGTCGTCGAGGATCGGCATGATCCGCTGAAAGCCCCACTGCTGGCACTGGGAGACATATTGCTGTGGTGCGCCCGGAGGAGTGGTGTCCTTGTATATGCCTTCGAGGATATGATCGGAAGGGAAGCAGCGGGTGAAGGTCCGCACAAAGAATCGCTCCCCCTCTTCAATGCTCCGCGGCAGTGTTACTTTCAGCTTGCTCTCTTCGCGCAGATACTCGTGGGCCAGCGGAGACCCTTTATCCCCGGGGCCTGCACACCACTCGACGCCGGCGATTTCGAGACTGTTCGCATCGAGCGTTATCCCCTTGAGTCTGCTGCGTGCAACCATCTCCATACAGTTCGTGGCCTCGACCGAGTCGCCCGTAAAATTCAGATAGATTGTGAGGTGGCGAAGCGTCACCGGCAGTTCTCCAAAGTCTTCCCGTTTGTATTTATACGTTCTTTCGGTCATTGGTTCTCCTTTTTGAAAGATGCTCAGAGTGAGACGATATAGATCCCTGAAAGCGCGAGGCCGGCTGCAAGCAGCAGGATGAACGCAAGGGAGAGCCTGAGCAGCCGCTCAGAGCTCACGTATTCGATGGCCAGTCCCCGGAACCCGTTAAATCCGTGGAAGATCGCCGTAAGAAGGAAGGCGATGTCGAATGCCTTCCACCACGGGCTCGACAGCCGCTTCATCACAAAGGCATAGGTTATCTCCTGTGTGCCGCTGAAATGCATGATCGCAAAGTGCAGGATCAATCCCGCGATAAGCAGGCCGCCGGTAAGCCTCTGGAAAAGCCACCCCGCGATCCCCTTCACTGTCCCCCCCGGATCATCGGCACCGAACCGGCGATGAAGATCGCCGCGCCGACCACGAAGGCGGCATAGAACAGCTTCTTCTGGAGGCCCGTTGGCACCCCCAGATCAATGAGCGTGAGCCTGAATCCGTTGAGCGCGTGTCCGACTACGAGCCCGAGAAGACCGGCATCGCTTATCCTCAAAAGCGGACTCCTCATGAGTTTCATCGTCTCAGCGTAATGGGCCGGGTCCTTCAGGGAACTGAGGACGTAAAGATGAAGGAAGAGATAGAGCGTCAGCACGACCCCTGTCAGCCGCTGGATCAGCCACGCAGAGGAGCCTGTCTGAAACCTGTATCTCATCTCACTGTCCTGAAAGATTATTCGCTTTTTGCATCATTTTCCCGGTCAGAGCTGATCGACCTCGTATCCCCTTTCCCTCAGGATCCCGACGATCCCTTTTTCCCCGACGAGATGTCCCGCCCCGACAACGACAAACGCAGTCCGCCCGGTTCTGAGCAGTCCCCCGATCTTGTCCGCCATAGTCCTGTTTCTCTCATAGAGGACTTTTTCATAAATCGCCGCCATCCCCTTTTCCTGTCCTTCGTTTGCGACGAGCGCTTCGACGGCATCCGTATCACCCGCCTTCCAGGCGATGATCAGCCTGTCGGCGTCCCGGTCAAGGGTGTGGAGATCATGTATCGTGCTGAGGAGGAAAGATTCCTGCTCTTTATCAGGAAGCCCGGAAAGGAGGTCGACCTGGTAGTCGAACCCCTCGAGCTCAACGATCTTTTTCCCCTTCGCCTCGGACAGAAAATGCTGGTCTATTCCGTATGCCGGGTCGAAGCCCGACTTGAGAAGCTCATAAGAGGTGAGCGTGACCGCGATAAACCAGGGCCTCTGCATGGCCACAAGCCGGATCGGGATTCCGTCGGCGGTAAGCTCCTTCTTCAGGAGTTCGTACGTCCCGGGCGAGACGTGCTTGTCCACCGAATCGCCGGGAGGATACATCGCTTTTCCGATCATCTTGGTCATGTCGATCCCGCTGACGTCGTCGATGTTCGCCTCGACGGCCAGCACGGAAGATCCGGCAAAGGCATCCTCGATCTCATTGCTCAGGGGGTAGAACCCTTTCCTCAGGACGTGGATAGAGCCCAGCAGGTAGGCGATCGAGGTCCCGGTCCGCACCCTCCAGAGAAAGTGTTTCCCTTTCTCTCCCGCCTGTGCAACTGCTGCCGAAGCGGCAAGCAGCGAAAGGACAAGCAGGATAGAAAGCGCGCGGATACCGATTTTTGGCGGTTTGGTCATCTTCATCCCTCTGATTATATCACGGACCGTCCAAATTGACTGCTCCGGTACTGCATGCTATCCTTTTAATGAAGTCTGGAGTGAAAAATCATGATCCATCGTACAAGGAGGTTGTCATGCCCTTTGATTTTGTGCTGCCGGATCTGGGTGAAGGGATCACGGAAGGAGAGGTGCGGAAATGGCTGGTAAAGGAGGGCGATATGGTGGAGGAGCACCAGAACGTCCTCGAGATAGAGACCGATAAGGCGGTCGTGGAGGTACCGACGCCGAAAAAAGGCAGCGTGGCGAAGATAAACAGGAAGGAAGGCGACATCGTCAAGGTCGGCGAGGTACTCATGACGATCGCGGAGGAAGGCGAGGCTGTGGAGCCGAAATTCGCCGCAAAGCCGGCAAAACCGGAAAAGGCCGTCGAGGAGAAGCCGAAAAAGTCCGTGTCCGTGGTAGGGGTCCTGCCGGAAGAAGAAGAGGAGGAGGAGCCGCACAAGGAGGTGCTCGCAGCCCCTGCGGTGAGGGCCGCCGCACGGGAGACCGGGGTGGATATCGATTCCCTGAAGGGCTCCGGTCCCGGAGGGAGCATCACGATTGAAGACGTGAAGGCGGCTGCAGGCAGGGGGAAAAAGGCGGAGGACGTCTTCGGCCCCGCCGAGCGGGTCCCTCTAAAGGGGCTGAGAAGGACGATCGCAAAGAACCTTTCCTTTTCGCAGAAGACTACCGCCTTTGTCACCGGGATGGACGAGGCGGACATCACCGAGTTATGGGACCTCAGGGAGAGGGAGAAAAAGGCGCTTACCGACAGGGGCCTGCACCTCACCTTTCTTCCCTTCTTCATGAAGGCGGTCATCCACGCCCTTCCCGAGCACCCGATGCTGAACGCGTCTCTCGATGACGTGCGGGAGGAGGTAGTCATCAAGAAGTATTACAACCTCGGTGTTGCCGTTGACACGCCGGACGGACTGATGGTGCCTGTCATCAGGGACGCCGCGAAGAAAACGATCCTCGAACTCGCCACGGAACTGCAGGAGCTGAGCGTCAAGGCAAGGGAGAGGAAGATAAAGCTCGAGGAGATGAAGGGCGGCACCTTCACGATCACGAACTGGGGCCACTTCGGGGGAACCTTCGCCACGCCGATCATCAACTACCCCGAGTCGGCCATCCTGGGGATGGGGAAGATATCCGAGAAGCCATGGGTGAAGAACGGACAGATAGTGATCAGGAAGATCCTGCCCCTTTCTCTCACCTTCGACCACCGGCTGACCGACGGCGTGGACGCATCGCTGTTCCTGTCGAAGATCGTAAGCTATCTCGAAGACCCTGCCCTGATCTTCATAGAGAGCGCATGAGCGACCTGAACCCTTTTTTCCAGCCTGGGTCGGTTGCCGTCGTCGGCGCGGCCCATACGGAGACAAAGCTCGGCGGGGTCGTGCTGAGGAACCTCCTGGGCTTCGGGGGGACGGTCTATCCGGTAAACCCGAAATATCCGGAGATGTTGGGCCTGAAGGCATATCCGACGGTGGAGGAAATACCAGGGAATATCGATCTCGGCATAATCCTGAGGCCCGCATCCGAGGTGCCGGAAATCCTGAGGGAGTTCAGGGGAAAGACGAAATGCATCATCGTGATGAGTTCCGGTTTTGCGGAGGTCGGGGAAACGGCCCTTCAGGAAGAGGTCCGGAAAACCGGCAAGGAGCTCGGCTTCAGGCTTCTCGGTCCCAATTGCATGGGCGTCTATAACCCGCACAAACGTCTTGATACGTTCTTCCTTCCCCGCGAGAGGCTCCCGAGGCCGAAAAAGGGCAATGTCGCCGTGGTTTCTCAATCGGGCGCGATATTGAGCTGCGTGCTCGGCGCGGTCAGGGAGGCGAACGCAGGAGTATCGAAGGCGGTGGGGTACGGCAACGCGATCGATATTGAAGAGACGGATCTATATGAATATCTCGCCAGTGACAGAAAGACGGACGTTGTCGTCTCCTATGTCGAATCCGTCGGAGACGGCAGGAAGTTCGTCGAGAGCGCACAGAGACTGTCACGGGAAAAGCCGCTCGTCGTCCTCAAGGCCGGGAAAGGGCCGAGCGGCCAGGCCGCTGCCTTTTCCCATACCGGACGGCTCGCCGGAAGATACGAGGTATTCCATTCGATCGTAAGGCAGTTCGGGATCAGGGAGGCGGCAGATTTCGATGAGCTGGTCGACGCCACAAAAGCGCTCTCCTATCAGCGGCCCTCGCGGGGAAACCGGGTCTGCATCATCACCAACGGCGGGGGCTCCGGCGTCCTCGCCGCGGACGAGTGCCTGCGGCAGGGACTTGAAGTGACGGAGCTTCCCGAAGAAAAAAGAGAGAGGCTCATCCGGGTCTTTCCCCATTTTTACGGGATCAACAACCCTGTTGACCTCACAGCCCAGGTGAAGGACGGGGATTATATCACCGCCCTGACCGAACTCGGGCACTGCTATGACGGCTTCGTGCTCATCGCCCTTCCGAACGTCTTCGGGATCACCGAGAAGCTCGGACTGCTCATGAAGGATGCGATGGCCGGACTGGGAAGACCGGTCGCGGCAAACATCGCAGCAAGCGGGATATCGAAAAAGCTCACGTCTCTTCTCGAAAAGGCAAAGGTGCCTGTGTACCCCTCTCCGGAAAGGGCCGTGCAGGGGCTGAAGGCGCTCCTGTCCGGCAGGCTGGAAGGCTGACAGAAACCGGGGACCGATGAAAAACGTAATTCTTTTAATAGCCCTTCTTGCGTTGTGGGGATGCGCCACCCTGCCGGAAGAGTACCTCTCGACCGAAACCGGACATCCCCTGAGATTCGATGAAGTCCTGTCGCGCATAGAAAACGACAGGGTCGTTTTTGTGGGGGAGAGCCATGAAAGTGCAAGAGACCATCTGATACAGCTCGAAGTAATCAGGAGCCTGCGCCAGCGGGGGAAAAAGGTAGCTGTGGCCCTCGAGATGTTCCCGGCCGGCATGCAGGGCGTGCTCGACAGATGGAACGGGGGTTTCCTGGGTCAAGAGGAGTTCGAAAGGGCCTACGCCGTTGCCTGGAATGAGCCCTACTCATACTACGAAGACATCTTCGCATACGCGAAAAAGGAAAAGATCCCCCTTATCGGCATAAACGGGGAAACGGCACAAATCATCGAAATCGCCACGACCGGCCCGAAGGCCTTGCCGGAAAAAATGCTGAAACAACTGGCGTACAGCCCCTGCGCGGAGAAGCCGGAGTACCGGCGGCTGATC
Source organism: Thermodesulfovibrionales bacterium (assembly GCA_046704045.1). GTDB lineage: Bacteria > Nitrospirota > Thermodesulfovibrionia > Thermodesulfovibrionales > UBA6898 > JAWOKY01. Next base: position 21,610 of record JBJKSM010000088.1, read on the forward strand.
GGCCTTTTCCTGGAGCAGGGAGCGCCGCACGCAGCCGGACTCCCTTTTTTCTGCGACGCTCAGCGCTTCAGGGACACGGTCATGGCTTACTGCATCGCGGCCGAGCTGAAAAAAGATGTGGATGTCGTGGTTGTTCTGGCAGGGGCCGCACATGTGCTCAAGGCGGCGGTGCCGGGCATTCTTCGCAGCTATAGTGATGCCCGGAGCGATGTCATCATATCCGGGGCCTTCGGGGTCGTCGTCAGGTCCCTTCCGTACAGCGAAACAGCCGATTACTTCTGGTACTGAAGAAGTGCGGCGCCTCAAAAGACGGGGCGCAGATAATGCGCTATGATCACAACGCCAAGCGCTGTCAATAAGATCCAGAAAAAGATATCGAAGGCGAATATGACCGCTACCTCCGACTTCTCTCTGCGGGACTGCTCTTCAGGCGTTTGAGCCGCTTTCAGAGGCGGGATAAGTGCGGTCAGCAGGAGCGCCGTGACAAGCCCAACCGCCAGGAAGGACATCCAGGCAAGTCCCCAGGAGTAAACACCGGGGGGGACAAGCCAGACCCCGCCGGCCCAGGTGGCAAGAAAGACAACAATAAAGAAACCGAGCAGCACCGCCCGTGTCCGGTGTCTTCTTACCCCGGCTGCAAAGATTACCGTCAGAAGCAGGGCGACCAGGAGGGAAAAGAGAAAATCCGAAAATGGCATCGGTTCGCTCCTTACCGCGACAGAGGACTATATTCCGACAGTCTCATCATGCCCCCTCCCGATCTGCCCGTCAGGCAATCCGCATAAACTGGATCACTGCATCTCTTCCATCTGCTCCGATTCGGGCCGGGCCTCGTCCTGCTTTTCCATGGGAGGCTGCATCTCCATCTCTTCGCCGGCGTCGCCCGTCATGGCCCCCCCCTTCATTAAACACCGTCCCATCATATCCCTCATCTTCTGCCGCTGTTCAGGCGTGAGTTTCGACTTGACCTCCTCCTTCGCCTTGATGAGTGCGATATGGATGTCGGCCCGCATGCCCTCGATATGTTTCACCTTTGTCTCGACCGCCTTCATATCGACATGGTCCCTGGATAGAAGATCCCTCAGTTCGAGCCGTGCGATCTGCATATCCGCCCTCTTGCGGATCACGTCTTTCATCGTCGCCATTCTGATCCCTTCGATCTCTTCCTTCTGTTTGGCGCTCAGACCGAGATTCTGCATGCACATCTGCATCATGCGATGACGGCGGCCCATCATCCCCCTGCCCGTCATGCCTCTTCCCTGCATCATGCCGCAGCCGGGCATCATGCCTCCACCCATCCCGCACTGCAACATGCCGCAGCCGCAGCCCCCCGTTTCCCCGGACATCATGCCGCCGCCCATGTCTTTCATCATCCCCTTCTGACCGGCCATCTGCGCTTCAGCGCCGTATGCAAAGGCCAGGCACATCACGAGTCCCGCGACAATCAACAATACCGATCTCTTCATTTCAGACCTCCTTGGTAATGCGTTGAGCCAACGATCGACCGCGAACCTTCAAGGCGTTACGCCTCACTTCCAGTATAGTACAAAAAGAAGAATTTCCTATGTCCGTGTCACTCGAACTTCTGCTTTACGCAGGTTTGCGGCTCTTCGATATCGAGCGCTCTGCAGAGCGTGCGGACCTCGTCGAAACGGCACCGGTCGGCCGTCTCCAGCTTCCGCAGATTTTCGACCGCGATGCCGGTCCGCTGCGCCATCTCTTCGGCCGAAATGCCCCTGTCGTGCATCCTGCTTACAATGCCGGCAGTCCTGCTGCAAACGGTACAGAGCCGCTCATACTGCTCTTTGAACCCGGGGTCGGAGCATCTCCGTTGGAGGTAGGCGCCGAATTTCGTGTGTCTCTCCAACCCGTCTCTGTCGATTCGACCGGTAAGCTCCTGCCGGTACCTGAGGGTCTCGACGATCGCATGTTCCGGCACCGCGGCGGTATGCTTCCTCAGGGCCAGATAGAGCACGATGAACGTTTCGAAACAGAAGAAATAGAGGATCCTCACCTGCTCGCCCGACAGCTTGATCCGCAGTTCGTGAATGCCCTCGCGCAGGATATCGGCATAGGGCCTCGGCAGGGTCGGGCCCGCCTCCTCCAACAGTTCGAGAAAGTGCATCACCTTGATCCGGTGTGCCGGCTTGCAGGCTTCCAGAAACTCAGACGCCGGGCAGGGGTTGAAGTAAGGGTCGCAAAAAATAATGCTCCATTTCTTGTTCATCGGGAAATTTCGCTCCTTGTCAAAATATTGCCGGTTTCATGATAATATTTGCCCCCGGCCGCGTTTTATGTTTTATCATGCCCGGGGACCTGGTTCCCGGTTAAACTGGATTCCCGCTTTCCCGGGAATGACGAGCAGGAAATGCAGACTGTCAAGGCGCAACTGAAGCGACCCGCGTTTCAAGCAGGCCGGGGTTTTTATTTTCTACGCGCCGCCGGACTGCCTGTAGCCCTTCCCGGCTTTTTCATTGTTCGGGTCGATCCGCAGCGCCTTCTCGAAATGAGACCGGGCCTCGTCCTTCAGGCCCGCCTTCATGCAGATGAGGCCCATGTTGGCATAGAGGTCCGCATTGTGCGGCTCGATTTTTATCGCCTCGGCGAGGGCATCTGCGGCCTCCTTCATCTTGCCCGGCATCTTCGAATAGCCGAGTGAAAGGTAGTTCCAGTAACGGGGGTTTCCCGGCATCAGCCCGGCGGCAACCCTGAAATTATCAACCGCGCCCGGGATGTTTCCCTTCTTGAACTCGTTTACACCCTTACGGAATCGTCCGTCGGCCTCCTTCTCATTATCGCCCTCGTCGGCCGGTACCGCCGCCTCAAACGCGTCCCTTTGCTGCCGTTCTTCTTTCAGCGAATCATAGGCGGCCGTGACGGCATCGAATATGGCGGTGAGCTTCGACTTTATGGATGCATCCGCGATATTGAAATACCTGTCGGGGTGGAACTCCCTAGCAAGCCGGTAGTAATTTCTCCTGATCGTCTCGCCGTCGGATTCCGCGTCGAGTTCGAGCAATTCCCGTCCGCTCAGGCCCTGAAGCCGCGAATAGAGGGAATCGACCCTTTGCAGGAAAATCTCCTCCTCGCCCGACGGGGGCTGAAGAATCGCCCCGATCGGGACCGCCTCTTCTTTAACGTCGGCCCGCTTCTCCTCCGGCAGCCACCCGCCGGCGGGGGTCTTGAGCTCCGCGATCCCGAGCGACCATAGCACGTAGAGGATCTTGAGGGCCTCGAAAGAACCCATCCAGGAATTCTCGATCACCTCCCGGATCGTCGATCTCCCGTCGATCAGGGAGAGGACTTTCTTGTCCTGGGGGCTCAACTCCACATCCTGAAAGAGGCTGAGCGGGTCGGAGCTGAGCGCCAGCACCGAATCGGTATCGGGCATCTCGTTTCTGATGCGGGTCCAGTTGTCGATCTTCCTCACCCCCTCGTAGATGAGGTTTCCCATGCTCATCCTCAGAGTAATCACCTCGTGCCCCGGAACCGGTCCCTCATCGAAGGCATAGTCCGCATCCGTGATCTGGAACATGCTCAGGATAATCTCCTTCACCTGGTACTTGACCCCCCAGAAGAGGTCCTTCGGCGTAATATACCCGAGGTCCACGAGAATGGCGCCCAGTCTCTTTTTGGCCGACTTCAAAAGTTCGACCGATCTGTCGTATTGTTCGACGTTGATCCTGTTCGCCTTGAGCAGCATCTCACCGAGGCGGTCGTCCTCGTAGGTTGAAGTGGCGAATATCGCGTCGCCGGCGTTCAGATAGATCTTTTTTGTGAAAGAGGGCGCGGAAAGGGAAAGCGTTCCCGTCTTTCTGTGCCGGTTCAGGTGGACGAGGATCCGTACAAGACTCTGATCCTTAATTGTTCCTTTCAGGGGTATTTCCATTGTTCTTGTCTCCCGCCAATTTTTTCATCGAGGACAGCTCTTCGTTCAGAGCGTTCCTTTCGTTTCTTAACGTCTGCAGCTCAACAGAAATGCTTTTCAGTTGATCGTTCTGTCGGGCTATCCTGTCCCTGAGCGCGAAGATAAAATATTCCTCTGCGGCGACAACTGCAAGGAGTACAAGGACAAGGAGGAGCCCTATGAGAGGACGTCTGAAGATCCGCCCCGGTCCCGCAGACGCAAGGCTTTCCGCCGCTTTGCGCCCCGGGGAGTTCACCGGTATCTGGTCACCCTGAATCTGAATATCTCAACCTCCTCGTCCTGCATGATTCCGGCCTTCATCCTCGTTATCCTCATTTGTTCCTCCACCGTGTCCACGCCCTCGAGGTCCGGCAGGAGGAGGCCCCTCCGATTGCCGCAGGAAACGATGATCCCGAACTCCTTCGGGTCGAGCTCGCTGATGTCATGCACCTTCTCGGGCTGGGAGAGCACGTCGACCGAATAGGAAAGTTCGTCGAGTTCCCTTTCGGCAACGGGCGGAAAGCGGGGGTCCTGCGCCGCCGCGGCGACAGCGTTGTGCGCCGTTTCAGCCGCGACATTGTCGCAGCACGGCAGGAAGGTCCCTATGCAGCCTCGAAGTTCGCCGTTTTTCTTGATGCATACGAAGACGCCCGCCTTTTCCTGCATTTCTGCGGGCAGGGGGCCGGGCAAGACCGGCGTACTTCCTTTTCTTACGAATTCCTCGACACTCTTTTTTGCGAGTGCCACGATCTCCTGCATCACTTCCCCCTGTGGAGCGAATAATCGGCAATCGCCAGGAGCGACTCCCTCGCCTGTGAGTCGGGGAATATCGAGAGCTCCGTCTTCGCCCCCTCGATGAGGGAACGGGCCTTTTCAAGTGAAGCGCCGATTGCATTGTACTTCCGGAAAAGCGCCATGATCCTCGTCAGTCCCTCGTCGGAGAGATCGTTCCTTATGATCCGCTTTATCTCGGGCAACTCGTCCTCGTCCGCACTCTTGAGGAGCTGGAGCATCGGAAGGGTTATCTTGCCCTCTTCGAGGTCCTTGCAGATCTTCTTTCCCAGATCACCTTCGACCGCCATGTAATCGAGGATGTCGTCCGCCATCTGGAAAACGATCCCGGTTTTCATCCCGAAGGAGGTCAGGGCCTCTTCCTTCTCCCGGGAGAGACCGCCGAGTATCGCCCCCATCCCGCATGCCGCCGAGATGAGCGCGCCGGTCTTTGCCGAGATGATCTCGATGTATTCCTCTTCCGCGATCTCCGGATCCCCTATCCTGTTAAGCTGGAGAAGCTCGCCTTCGGTCATCCTCGTGGTGGCCTGCGAGAGGGTCTCCATGATCCTCTGGTTCTTCTGGAGGACGGCGATCCTCAGAGCGTTGGAATAGAGAAAATCGCCCACCAGCACCACGACCTGGTTGCCCCAGACGGAATTGGCCGAGGGCTTTCCCCTTCTCACGTCGGCCATGTCGACGACGTCGTCGTGCAGTAAAGAGGCGGTGTGGATCGATTCGACGATCCCGGCGATCTCGATATGCGCATCGCCTTCGTAGCCCGCAATATCCGCGGCAATCAGATGGAATAGCGGCCTGAGTCTCTTGCCCCCGCTCGAAATGATATAGCTGCTGACGAGAGGGATGATCGGTGTTCTGTCCCTGAAAAGCTCCAGGATCTTCGCCTCGACAAGCTTCAGCCTCTCCTCATAGATATCGAAGACGTCCTGGAGCTGCATCTGCTGATGATAGGACAGGGGATACCTGGGTGTCAAGGAAGCGCTCCTCTCATTGTTCCTCTTTTATCCTGAGTTTGTCTATGTCGGAGGCTTTGTCGGCCAGGCTCTCCAGATCGGAGGGCCTGAAGGCCCCCTGTTCCGTGATGATCGCCGTAACGTATCGCGCCGGCGTCACATCGAAGGCGATGTTCCTGGCCTTCACCCCTTCCGGGGCTATCCTCCAGGTCCCGAAGATGTGCGTCACCTCTTCGGGGTTCCGCTCCTCGATCGGTATGGCGTCTCCCGACGGGATCGAAAAATCGATGCTGCTCATCGGCGCCGCCACATAGAAAGGGATGCCGTGCTCCCTGCAGAGGACCGCAACCGTGTACGTGCCTATCTTGTTCGCTACGTCTCCGTTTCTGACCGTACGGTCAGTGCCGACGATAGCGAGATCGATCTCTCCCTTTTTCATCAGCGCGCCGGCGGTGTTGTCGGGGATCAGTGTAACGGGAATGCCCTCCTGCATGAGCTCCCACGCCGTCAGCCTCGCGCCCTGGAGCACCGGCCTCGTCTCGTCGGCGATCACGTCGAATTTCTTCCCCTGTTCGCGGGCAACGAGCATCGGCGCGGTGGCGGTCCCGTAGCCTCCCGTAGCAAGGGAGCCTGCGTTACAATGGGTGAGGACGGTGTCACCGTCATGGATGAACCGGGCACCCCATGCCCCGATCGCACGGTTCACCCTGATGTCTTCTTCGAGTATCGCCTTCGCCTCTTCCACGAGCAGTTCCTTCAGCACCGCCGTATCCTTCCCGCGGTTTTTTTCGAGAAGGGCCTTCATCCTGTCGACCGCCCAGCGGATGTTCACCGCCGTCGGCCTTGTCGCAAGAAGAGTTTCATAAGCCGGTTCGAGCTTTTCCGCGAATTCCTCATACTCCCGGGCACGGATATCCTGTGCGGCCAGCGCCACTCCCATGGCGGCAGCTATGCCGATAGCCGGGGCCCCGCGTATCCGGAGTTTCTTTATTCCTTCGGCAACCTTCCGGTAATCTCCGCACTCGACATACACGACGTCGACGGGGAGCCTCGTCTGGTCGAGCATGATTACCTTCCCGTCAACCCATTCTATCGTCTTGACCATTCTACCTCCGGAGAGCTTTACCTATTATAAACTAAACCCTAAAAAATTGAACCTGTAACTACCCGGGGGTTAAGGCTGAAGACCGAAGAATATCAGCCATCCGCCGCTTTTTGCAGCGCGTCTCGAAAACCTTCTGCCTTCAGCCGTCCGCCTGAGCGGTTACTTTAATTTAACGGCTGCAGGCGATACGAAGGGTGGGCGGCATTACGTTAGGCCCTCAGCTGCGACCGGGCGCTAACGAGGTTACGACAAAAAAAGTGGTGAGCACGATTATCACGACAACTGTCCCCCAAGAAATGAAATTATAGCTCCTGGAATTCACATAATCGCCCATCAGTTTGGCGTTGTTTACGAGGGAGATGGCAAAGATGAGCACAAACGGAAGCAGGACCCCGTTTACCACGGCCGAAAAAACCATCAAAAAAACGAGCGGGGCGCCGGGTATCAGGATAAGCAGCGCCGACACGACAATGGTGAGGGTATAAATCCACATGAACTGCGGCGCCTCTTTGAAGGTCTTGTTGACTCCCCGTTCCCAGCCCATCGCCTCGCAGAAATAGTAGGCGGTGGCAAGGGGGACGATGATGGCCCCGAGGAGGGAGGCATTGGCCAGGCTTACCGCAAAAATCAGCGATGCGTAATTCCCGGCCAGCGGCCTGAGCGCCCGGGCGGCCTCCGAAGCCTCGTTAATCCTGATGCCGGCAGAGAAGAGCGTCGTTGCGCAGGTGACGATGATAAAAAAGGCGATGATGTCGGTGATGCTGCAGCCGATGATCACGTCCAGCCTGGAAGCCCTGTATTCCTCCTTCCTGATGCCCTTTTCCGCGATGGATGACTGAAGATAAAACTGCATCCATGGCGTGATCGTGGTCCCTATGATCGCGATGAAGAGGTATGTATATTCGGCGTTCCACCGTATGTCGGGAATGAAGGTGCCCTTGACTACCGCCGACCAGTCGGGATGGGCCATGATGCCCGATATCACGTACCCGAAGTAGAGGAGGCAGGCAAACAGCAGGATGTTTTCGACGAGCCGGTAACTTCCCCGCGTAACGAGCATCCATATCATCACGGCGCCAACGGGCACCATGACATATTTGCTCAGCCCCAGTATCTGCAGGCTCGCGGCCCATCCCGCGAAGTCCGAGACGGTGGTTCCGAGGTTGGCGACAAACAGGGCGATCATCATGAAAAACGTTGCCTTCACCCCGTAGTTCTCGCGGATGAGGTCGGACAGTCCCTTGCCTGTTACCACGCCCATCCGTGCCACCATCTCCTGTATTACCACCAGGGCGATCGTCGTGGGAATGAGGGTCCAGAGAAGCGAAAACCCGAACCGCGCCCCTGCCACGGAATAGGTCGTGATACCGCTTGCGTCGTTGTCGATGTTTGCGGTAATGATTCCGGGCCCCATTATTGAAAGAAACAGGAGCATCCTCTTCCAGCGGCTGTTCACACCCTCCTCCCCTTTCTCTTTGCCGAGGGCGGAAGCAGCATGTCGATAATATCGTCGGCTGTGACGATGCCGTGCATATGCCGGTCTTCATCCACAACAGGCAGCGCATGGAGGTTGTACTTCGATATCATCTCGGCCGCTACCATCTCGTCTTCACCGGTGAGCACGGTCTTGAGATTAGTCTCCATGATATCTGCAAGGAGGCAGTCGTGCTCTGCAAGCAGCATCTCTCTCAGGGACACTACGCCGACGAGCCGCTCTTTTTTGTCGAGAACGAAGATATAATAGACGTTCTCGACCTCCTTTGCGTCGACCTTGAACCGTTCCCTTGCCTCCTCGACGGTCATCTCCGGGGAATATGCGATGTAGTCGTTTGTCATGAGGCCGCCTGCGGTGTCTTCCTCGTGTCCGAGCAGTTCCTGGATGTCTTCGGCCTCCTCTTTTTCGATATTTTCGAGGAGTTCCTTCGCCTTCTCGGTGGGCAGGTCGCTCAAGATGTCTGCGGCCTCGTCCGGGGCCATCTCTTCTATGATGTCCGCCGCCTTCGCCGTCTCCATCTCTCTTATGATGTCCGCCTGCAACTCCGGCTTGATTTCGGAGAGCGCCTCCGCCGCCGTCTCGATATCGAGGTCCTTGAAGAGGTGCGCCCCCTCCTCCCTCGACACCTGGCTTATGATGTCCGCTATGTCCGCCGGGTGGAGTTCGGCGAGCATCTGCCTCGGGATCGTGAGGCCGATCGCGTGGAGCTTCGGCCTGAGCGGCTGGATATAGTTCCAGCTGATAAGGTTCTGGGGGAGGGTCGTATTGAAGAGGCGCAGCACACCCTCGCTTCCGTGCTCTATGCCGAGCCTCCTCAGGATTCCGCGCATACCCACGTCGACCGCGATGAGCACGGCGCCGCCGTCGTATCCCTCCAGTTTTATATCGTTCACCCTCACCACCTTTGCGCCGTTGGCGTCGATGATCTGCTTGTCGAGGATGTCCCGCGCGGCGAGGAGGTCATTTTCGTCGAACCCGTACGGCGGAAGGCTTTCGAGATAGACATTGCTCGAAATGATCTTCTTGTTGAAGAGGTTAAGGTCTTCCCAGGAGAGTTTATAGAACTTCTTTCTCTTTTCGATGACGAGAGAGGATACCTTCGGGAGGGGGTCGCCCTTCACGATTTCGATGTCCCTCACCCTGCCGAGCTCTTCACCTTTTGGATCGAGAACCGCTTTCTTTATGATTTCGCTTGTAAAAACCTCGACAAAAAAAGGCATGCTTCGCTCCCTGGAGTCTTGTTTGTGCGTGAAGGCGTTGCCTAAGAGTATATCCTTATCCGACTTTTTTCGGCAACCGTTTTATCGCTTACCCGCTTTACCTATGAGCACGGCGCAGGCGGCGCGGCCGAGGACTCTCCTCGAAACACTCCCGAGCATCCCCTTCACACCCCTGAGGCCCCGGGAGCCGAGGGCTATCAGATCGACGTCGAGCGCCTCTGCCTCGCGAAGTATCTCGGATGATGGGTCACCGCTCGCTGTCACCTCGCGAACCGCCGCAAACCTCCCCGACAGCTGCACCACCGCGTCACTGATGATCTTCTCCGCATCTGTCGCCTCCCGCGTTTCGGCCCTCGTCACTTCGTCCCTGAGAGGGATGTCCATCTCTCCGACATATCTCCACGGAATTTCAGGGACGACCGATTTCGCGATGTGCATGACCGAGACCTCGGCATCTTCGGTAAATGGAAGAGATGCAAGAGCAGCTCCCGCCGCCTTCGCCGGCTCCGAGCCGTCGGTGGCGAAGAGCACCTTTGTCCTGCCTGCCGGCTCCTTCAGTGGAAAATGCGTCACAAGCACCGGTATGGCCGAATCGGCCGCGACCGCCTTGGTGGTGCTTCCGAGAAAGAGCAGTTTGACCCCTTTTATGCCCCTGGCGCCCATAACGATCAGGTCGCAGCCGGTCTTTTCGGCTGTTTCCGCGATGACCGCGGCCGGATACCCCTCCTTTTCGACGGTCAGGATCTTCGCCTGCAGGGGTTTCAGGATATCGGCGGCCGCGCTCAGTATCTTCGGGGCCACCTTCTTGATCACCCGCATGATCTGCGCCTTGTAGTCGTCTTCGAAGGGGATCTCGCCGACGACGTGAAGCACGAAGATCTCGTCACCGGGTGTCAGGCGGAGCCTCGTAAGAAATTTCGCCGACCCTTCCGAATATTCAGATCCGTCAGTTGCGAGAAGAATTCTCATGGCCCCCTCCTTCCGATGCCATATTATCACGGAATGAAAGAGACTCCAAGCCCGGGCGAGATGAGGCGCGGACTTCCCTTTGTAAAGCCGCGGACCGGTGATATACTTGATGAAGCGGCGCAGGAGCCTTTTCAGACTGTCGCATCGTTCCCCGGGAGGACCGTGCCATGAAAGTTATCGGCGGCGCAAGTGGTGACTGTCGCGATAAAACAGGAGTATCATGTGAAGAGAAATAATCCCCGCCTTACGGAAAAGCCGACCGGCAATACAGACGGTGCATACTGCTTCATGGATGTCGTGGCCAGAGAGGCGGAAGGCTATGCCCTGGACCATACGACGCCGATGTCGGAGCTCCTCGAAGAGGTCGAAGACTTTACGCTGACCAGTACAGCCTGCCCCAGCATGCTCACCGGCCGGGTCGAAGGCAGGTTCCTTCAGTTGATGGCCGGACTGTCCGGCGCAAAGAGGGTCGTCGAAATCGGCACCTTTACCGGGTATTCAGCCCTTGCCATGGCAGAGGCCATGCCGGATGACGGCGAAGTCCTGACCATCGAGAATAATCCCGATCACGCAAGGATCGCCCGGGATTTCTTCGGCCGCAGGACGGGCGGCCCGAAGATCGCCCTGCGTGTCGGCGATGCGCTTGAGGTCCTCAAGACCCTGCCGGATGCGGGGACCGACCTTGTCTTCATAGACGCCGACAAACGAAGCTACGCCGCCTATTACAGGGAAGCGATGCGGATACTGCGAAACGGCGGCCTGATACTTGCGGACAACGTCCTGTGGTACGGCAGGATCTTCGAGCCGAAGGACGACGACAGCCGCGCGATGGCGGACTTCAACGAAATGGTGAAGGCGGACGACAGGGCAGAGAAGCTGTTTCTCACCATCCGCGACGGGATATATGTTATAAGGAAACGGACGGGCGCTGAATGAGACCGGTCATGCCTTAAGCTTCAGAAAGTTCCGCAGAAGGTCCTTGCCGGCCGTTGTGAGAATCGACTCAGGATGAAACTGCACCCCCTCTACCACGTACTTCCTGTGGCGCACGCCCATGATGACGCCGTCTTCCGTCCAGGCCGAAATCTCCAGGGCAGGCGGCAGGGTTTCACGCTTGATGATAAGGGAATGGTAGCGTGTCGCCTCAAAGGGGTTCGGCAACCCATCGAAGATTGTCTTGCCGTCATGGCGGATCATCGAAGTCTTTCCGTGCATCAGGTAAGGGGCGCGGATCACCTCTCCTCCGAACGCCTCCCCGATCGACTGGTGACCGAGGCATACGCCGAGGATCGGGATCTTTCCGGCGAAGTGCCTGATTGTTTCGACCGATATGCCGGCCTCCTTCGGCGTGCAGGGACCGGGAGATATCACGATCCTGTCGGGGTTCATCCTCTCTATTTCGGCGATGGAGATCCTGTCGTTTCTGAAGACCTCCAGGTCCTGGCCGAGCTCGCCCAGATACTGGAAGAGGTTATAGGTGAAGGAATCGTAATTGTCGATCATCAAGAGCATCTTATTCCAGCCCCCTCTCCGCCATTTCTACCGCCCGCATCATCGCCTTCGCCTTGTTGACCGTCTCCTGGTACTCGAGCGAAGGGACGCTGTCGGCCACGACGCCGCCGCCCGCCTGGATGTAGGCCACCCCGTCCTTGATCACGAGCGTCCGGATCGTGATGCAGGTGTCCATGTTACCTGAGAACCCGAAGTACCCGACCGCGCCGGCATAGGGTCCGCGCCTGGTCGGCTCCAGCTCGTCGATGATCTCCATCGCCCGAATCTTCGGGGCGCCAGAAACCGTGCCTGCGGGGAAACAGGACCTGACGACGTCATAGGCATCGGTTCCCTTCGATAGCGTCCCCCGGACGTTCGAGACGATGTGCATAACGTGGGAGTACCGCTCGATCACCATCAGTTCGCTCACGTGGACGCTTCCCGGCGTACTCACCCTCCCCACATCGTTCCTCCCGAGGTCGACGAGCATGATGTGCTCGGCCCTCTCCTTGGGGTCTGCAAGGAGTTCTTTTTCGAGTGCGCAGTCCTCCTCTTCGGTCGAGCCGCGGCGGCGCGTCCCGGCGATCGGCCTCAGATCGATCCTGTCTCCTTCGAGCCTCACCATCACTTCCGGAGATGTGCCGGCGATCGTCGCATCCCCGCACCGGAGGAAGTACATATAAGGCGACGGGTTGATCAGCCTCAGCGCACGGTATATCTCGAAGGGCTCGACGCTTATCCCGGTTTCGAATCGCTGCGAGGGCACTACCTGGAAGATGTCGCCGGCCCTGATATATTCCTTCGCCTTGAGAACCGCCTGCTCGTAACGGGGCTGCGTGAAGTTGGACCTGAGGCTTTTCCGGCTCTTCGACGAACGCTTTGTGGCCGCAACAGGTGCGCGGCCTCTGAGGTTTCGCTTCAGCTTCCGGACGATCCCGTCGATCTTTTCGACCGCCTCATTATAAGAGGAAGTGACGGAAGAGCCGCCGATATGCGCGTTGGAGACCACCTTTATCCTGTGGGTGACGTTGTCGAAGACGACCATGGTGTCGGTGATCATGAAAAGGACATCCGGCGTCCCTATGCCGGGTTTTTCCCGTTCGGGCATCTTCTCGAAAAACCGTATCATATCGTAGCCTATGAACCCGACGGCGCCTCCGTAGAAGCGCGGCAGTCCCGGATTCGGGACAGGCCTGTATTCCGCAAGGAGGTCCTTCACCGCCTCAAGGGGGTCACGCACGAAAGGACGCGTCTCCTTCCTGCCGTGCCGGATGATCTCGACGGAGGCGCCGAAACTCCTGACGACGATCGACGGCCTGCTGCCGAGGAAGGAGTATCTCGCCCACTTTTCGCCCCCCTCGACGCTCTCGAGGAGGAAGGAATAGAGGCCGTCGTCGATCTTGCGAAAGGCCGATACAGGCGTTTCCATGTCCGCGAGGATCTCCCTGTATACGGGGATGAGATTTCCCCTTTCGGCCAGCTTTCTGAATTCCCTCAGATCGGGATAGATCATGTTGACAAACAAATCCTTTTTACATTAAATTAATTGCTGCACCCTGTAATTATAGCCTAATCGGCGGGGATAAGTTAAGGGTTGTCCGGAGACGGTTCAGGCCCTTGAAAGCAGATGCGGGAATAGCTCAGTTGGTAGAGCACAACCTTGCCAAGGTTGGGGTCGCGGGTTCGAATCCCGTTTCCCGCTCCATAAAAATGCGGCAGTGAATGGTAAGTAGTCAAGCAGTCGGCTGTTTTGGCTGAGGGTACTGTCCTTTTTCACTTTATCACTATTTACCTTTCACTTTTGACTCACCGACGGCGGCGTACCCAAGTGGCTAAGGGAGAGGTCTGCAAAACCTTTATGCAGCGGTTCAAATCCGCTCGCCGCCTCCAGCCCCCGAAAGCTCCCTCTCTTCCCTGAGCAGGTCGAGCACCGTCAGGTCGAGCACCTTTTCTTCGAAGAATTCCCTTTCAAGCGATTCGATATAGAACCTGTCGAGCCCGCTGTTTTCAAGAAAATCCTCCCTGACCGCGGGATCCATCGTCCGTACCGCGAGCGGGAAGATCTGGTTGAGATAAAGTGATTCTTTCCTGAGATCGATGAAGGCCTTCTCGAAAATCCTGGGAGGGATTTTTTCGGCTATGCCCCTGGCTGAAAGCTCGGCCGTGATATCGGTCCTCATCTTTTCCCTTACGTTCTTTATCTCGAGACCCGGGAAAAAGCCCCGCATCCTTTCCTTCAGCGCCGCATGGGTTTCATGATACAGCTTTTCTTCGGCAGTGACGTTTTTGAACTCGGCTGTCACGTCCTTCAGTGAGGCCTCGCCCTGCTGGATATTTTCCGCACCCTTCAGCACCAGCTTTATCTTTTTCCTGCCGTAATTGGTGATGTACTTGTTTGCGAGCAGGTCTTTTACGAAGATGGACCTGAAGAGGCCGCTGTCGAGTTCATCGAACGCCTTCCTGTTTCCGATGAGGCTTCGCAGCGACTCTTCCGGCAACTCGATGTTTTTCATGAATGCCAGCTGGCTGAGAAGGGCCTGCACGTTGTCGAACCTGTCGAAGTAGGTGATGATCGCGCTGAACTCCTCGAAGACGCCGAAGTCGTCCGTCTCGCGTGCGAGTTCGTCGCATGTCCTTCCGGTGTCGAGCAGCACCTGGTCGAAGCCCCTGTCGTTTTGGGTATAGGCGGTGTGCTTGGCCCTGATCAGGCGGACGATGTCTTCCTTTATAATATGATGTTTCAGCGAAGGGTCTTTGAAGAAGAGATTTCCGAGGATCGCCCGGACGTCCCTGAGGTAGTCCTGTTCCCCGGTATCCTGGATCTGCTTGCCCTTCAGGAGAAGCGCATCGAGGGTATCGAAGAGCACCACCGGGATGTTGTTTCTTATACTCAGCGTTCTCAGCCTGTTCAGCCTGGCATATTCCGATGCGTGGAGGGTGTCCTTCGGCATGCCCCTGATAAGGATGTCGCGGTATTCGTCTACGACGACCCTGTTTTCGGGATGCCTGTACATGACATCGATCTTCATCCTCTCCTGCTGGTAGCGGTCGATGCCGTTTTTCTGCACGATCTCTTCGAGATAGAGCTCGTCCTGCGGGGTGAGCTCCCTGTTCTTTGCATAGAAATTCCTGAATGCGTTGTAGTATTCCTCGTTCATCCTGTTGATCAGCTTGAATATGAAGATGACGGACCTCTCCTCCCGTAGCTCGGCGCAGAACCGTTCGAGGAGTTCGGTGTCCCTGTCGCCGGCCGGGAGGTCTGTCCTCTTCAGGAATTTCCCGATCGCCTTCAGGATCTGCTGTTGACGTCTCCTGTAATCTCCGTCGAATTCCGACGAGACGATGAAGTAGTAGTTCGTCACGGCATGGCCCTGGAGGAAGAGCCTCGAAAACCTCTCGGATCCTTCGGTATTGTTCGTGAACACGACCTTTTCTTTTTCGTCGAGAAAGGCACCGAACATGATCAGCCTGTTGAGGACGTCGTTTTTTTCCATGTCGGTTATCGGCTTTTCGACGCCGAACATATACTCGCAGAAGCTGCCTCCGGTACCCTTGTGGGTGATGCTGTCCCCGGACAGGGCGAATTCGTTGCCGCGCGAGAAGAATCTTATCCTGGAGGGCTCCTCTTCATAGAAGTAGGCGTTGTATGAGCTTGGGCCTGCGACAAAGGCGAAGAAGTCGACGATGCCTATGCCGCCGTGCAGCCTGAGGTCCTTGATCATACGAAAATATACCATATGTTATGGAAATATTCTATTTTGCCCATTGCCGAAAAATCCTTTTTTGTCTATCATAGGACTATACTGCTCGGTTGCAAGGTATGTGAAATGGAAGGTCTTGTGAGAAAAAGATACATCCCTGCAAAGAAGAAGCCCATTCGGACAGTTCTTGCCGCACTCCTTCTGATCATCCTCGCCGGCCGTGTCTGGGCTTCGGTCCCGGATGCCGCGAAAAAACTTCGCGACGGCAAGAGCGACCTGAACTCGGGTCATCTCGAAGATTCGGTGCGGGAGCTTGAAACGGCGCAGAAAGAGTTCCCCCTTCTTGGCGACTATGCCCTCTTTTATCTCTCTTCCGCCTATCAGAAACTCGGCGATCACAAGAAGGCCCTCGATTCTGCCCGGGCCCTTCTCGAGAGGTATCCCGGTTCTCCACTCGTGAGAAAGGCGAGGGCATTGGAAGCGACTGAGTCCAGGCAGGTACCCGGAGAGGACGTGCTCAAGGTATTAGGCGCGTATGTGAAGGATTATCCCGATGACGAGAAGACGGCGATGACGTACGGGTCGCTTCTTAAGCAGGCGGGAAAGACGCAAGAGGCGGATGTCGTCTTCAGGAAGGTGTATGTCATGGCCGGGGCCTTCTCGGACCGGGCCATGGCCGAGCTGAAGACAAAGGACATCACTGCGGCTGACCTGAACGAGAGGGCCTCGAACCTCATAAAGAACTACGCTTACAAAGAGGCCGAGCGCGACCTGAGGAAGGCCCTTGCCATGGATTGCGGAAAGGACCGGGAAGATATCATGAGGACGCTCGGTTATGTCCTCTTCAGACAGAAACGGTATGATGAGGCGGCTGCGGTCTACGGGAAAATAAACGACACTTACGCCCGGGCGCGTGCGCTCTACCGTGCCGGGGACAAGGAGGGGTTCAGCTCCGTCCTGGGCGACCTCGTTGCAAAAAAGGACAAAAGGGCGGGCGGACTGATGCTCGCGTTTGCAGCGGACAAGCGGAGAGACAAGGACTTCGACGGGGCGTTGAAGCTCTACAATACCGTTCTGGACGGATATCCCGGCGACCGGGAAGAGGCGATGTGGGGGATCGGCTGGACGTACTACATCTCGGGGGATTACAGGAATGCCCTGGAGATGTTTTCGAAGCTCCAGTTGAAATACGACGACCCGAAGTACGTTTACTGGAAGGCGAAAAGCCTCGAAGCACTCGGAGAAGACCCCAAGGGGCTCTACGCGTCTCTTTCCAATACAGAGGACAACTTTTACAGCGCCGTTGCCTTTGCACGGACCAACGGGAAGCTCGCCGGCGCCACATCTTCTGCCGGCCGACCCGACGTCGAACCGCCTGCAGACAACAGGCACCTGTTCGACCGCGTTGAGGCGCTCCTTGCGCTCGATATGACGGATGAAGCGGTCATGGAACTGGGGTGTCTATGCAAAAAGGTCGATTCCCCTGCCGGAATGGATTACGTCGTGGCAAGACTGCTTCAGCTCGGACAGTACCGGAGGGCCATAGGGATGGCGACAAGGAGCAGGTATTCGGAAGAACTGCACCGTTTCTGGTATCCGCTGGCCTATTGGGATGACGTAGATGCGATAGCAAAAAAGCAGGGGATAGACCCCTTCATGCTCCTCGCGGTGATGAGGGAGGAAAGCAGGTTCGATGCGGGGGCGCGGTCCGTTGCGGGGGCGCTTGGTTTGATGCAGATCATGCCCGCCACCGCCTACCGGTTGGACAAAACACTGAAACTCGGCATAAGCAGGCCGGCGCAGATCCACGATGCGGACAACAACATCACCCTCGGCGCTTTTTATCTGAAGTCCCTTTTCAGCGAATTCGGCTCCTTTGCGCGTGTCCTCGCCGCCTATAACGCCGGGGAGGCGATCACCCGGCAGTGGGAGCAGCAGGCCAATTACAAGTCTGACGACGAGTTCATAGAGGATATTCCCTATCCCGAGACGAGAAACTACGTCAAGAAGGTGATCACCTCATATCTGGAATACAGGAAATCCGCCTCCTCCGGCACTTCAAGCCCGGGACTCACTGTTATCCTCGGGAAGCTCTGAACCGGCTTCTTTGCCCTGTGCTCTTTGTCCCCCACCTTTAAAAATCCCCGCATTTTTGTGTATTCTAAAACAGTTACGTCAAGCATAACGGAGGCTATCTGGATGGAGATAAATGAATTCGTTTTCACGAAGGCGAAGGAGGCCAGGGAAGGGGCGCGGTCGCTCGCGCGGGCCTCTTCGAAACAGAAGAACAACGCGTTGCTGAAAATGGCCGCGGCCCTCAGGAAGCGCTCGAAGGAGCTCATCAGGGAAAACGCAAAGGATATCGCCTTTGCGAAGAAGAAGGGGCTGTCGAAGGCAATGATCGACAGGCTGACGCTGACCCGAAAGAGGATAGATGAGATGTCGCAGGGGCTGATCGAGGTGGCCGCACTGCCCGATCCGGTCGGAGAGGTCGTAAGGATGTGGCAGAGGCCAAACGGGATGAGCGTCGGAAAGATGCGTGTTCCGATCGGCGTGATAGGGATCATCTACGAGTCCCGTCCGAACGTCACGGCAGACGCAACAAGCCTTTGCATGAAGGCGGGAAACGCCGTCGTCCTGCGGGGCGGCTCCGAGGCTATCCATTCCAACAGGGCGATCGTCAGGATCCTGAGGGAAGTGGCAAAAGCGGAGGGGATCGGCGAAGGGGCGATCACCTTCATCGATATCCCTGACCGGGAAGCGGTGATGGAGATGCTGAAACTCGAAGGCATCATCGACCTCATTATTCCCCGCGGCGGAGAAGGGCTCATCCGGGCCGTGACGGAGAATTCGCGCATCCCGGTGCTGAAGCATTACAAGGGCGTCTGCCATGTCTTTGTCGACAGGGACGCCGACCTCGTGATGGCCGAAGACATCTGCTTCAACGCGAAGGTCCAGAGACCCGGAACGTGCAACGCGATGGAGACGATGCTCGTGGACAAAAAGATCGCAAAGGCGTTTCTCCCGTCAATGGCAGAACGCTTCAAAAAGGCAGGCGTCATTCTTAAGGGATGCCCCGAGACGAGGAAGATCGTGCCGTCGGCCGAAAAGGCGAAGGAAGAGGATTACTACAACGAGTATCTCGACCTCGTGCTGAACGTGCGTATCGTCAGGGACATGGACGAGGCGATGGAGCATATCGCAAAATACAGCTCCGCCCATTCGGATTCGATCGTTACAAGGGATTACGCAAGAGGCATGAGGTTCCTGCGGGAGGTCGATTCCTCGGCGGTCCTCATCAACGCCTCTACCCGCCTGAACGACGGTTTCCAGTTCGGCCTTGGTGCCGAGATCGGGATATCGACCGACAAGATACACGCCAGGGGCCCGATGGGACTCGAAGAGCTGACCTGCACGAAGTTCATCGTGATGGGCAACGGGCAGTTGAGGGAATAAGCCGCTGTTGGAAAAGATCCGGCAGGACACTCGATGAAGCTTGGGGTCTTCGGCGGGACCTTCAATCCTGTTCATTACGGCCATCTGAGGGCGGCTGAAGAGGCGCGTGAGATGCTCGGCCTCGAAAAGGTCCTCTTCGTGCCGTCGGGCAACCCGCCCCTGAAAAGCATGGACCTTGCGGATGCCGGGCTGCGGTATGAGATGGTGCGGCAGGCGGTCGGCAGCAACCGTTTTTTCGAAGTCCTCGATATCGAATGCGCAAGCCCCGGGAAATCCTACACGGTGCGCACTATCGGGAGACTGCAGGAAATGTTTCCCGGTGCTTCTCTCTATTTCATGCTCGGCATAGATGCGTTCATCGATCTGCCGAACTGGTACATGCCCGAAAAACTGGTTTCGATCGTCAACTTTGCCGTTCTTTCGAGACCGTGGTCCGAGTTCGGCGACCTGCTTGCTTCTCCATATATTAAGGTCGACAGGGCAGAGATGCAGGAACTCGACCGTTGCCGCACCGGCTCTTTCAGCGTTGCCCTGCCGGCGGGCAGGGAGGCCGTCCTGGTCCGGACGACCCCCGTCGGCATCGCCTCCACCGACATCAGAAGACGCATAAAGGAAGGGCTTAGCCTAAAATACCTGTTGCCAGCGGAAGTGGAATCAATTATAATTTCTAAAAAAATATATTCTTCGGACAGGTAAGAGAAGATCGCGCACGAAAAGCAGGAAATACCCTTAAAAAGCAAAGAAATGGCCGTCAGGGCGGCCAGGGCTGCACTCGACAAGAAGGCTGAAAATCTCGTTGTCCTTGAACTGACCGGCCTAACGATAATCGCCGACTATTTCGTCATCTGCTCCGGTGAAAACGTGACGCAGGTAAAGGCGATCGCCGAAAACATCGAGCACGAATTTCTGAAGAGGGGCATAAAGCCCATGGGGATCGAGGGGCTCGATTACAGCCACTGGGTGCTTCTCGATTACGGGGACTTCATCGTTCACGTATTCGAGAAGGAAACACGTACATACTACGATCTTGATAAACTCTGGATGGACGCAAAGGCGATCGTTGTAGATGAAGATACGGCTGCTGTGGGTGGGAAAGACAAAAGAACGGTTCATTGATGAAGGCATGGGGAAGTATGCCGCGCTGCTGAGGCCCTATGCCGAGGTGAGTATCACCGAGATCAGGGAAGAAAAGGGAAAGGACATCCAGAGGATGCTCGAAAAGGAAGGCGAAAAGATCATGAAGACCGGCGCCCCGTACGTTCTGCTCGATGAGAAAGGAAAATGCCTCACCTCGGTTCAGTTCGCCGATTTCATCGGCAGGCAGGCGGGGAATATTACCTTCGTCCTCGGCGGCGCCTACGGAGTTTCGGGCGTGGTAAAGGAGGCCGCCCGGGAGACGATAGCGCTCTCCAGGATGACGCTCACTCACGAGATGTCGCGTCTCCTGCTCATGGAGCAGCTTTTCAGGGCCTTTACGATTATCCACGGCAGGGGGTACCACCACTGATGGGGAAGCTGTCCGTCTTCATCTTCGTTGTTTTTCTCGTGGTCCTCTCGATATTCGCGGTCCACAACAAGGAAGTCACGACTGTCACGATCCCCTTCGATAACGTCTACGAGGTTCCGAAGATTGCGCTCATACTCTTCTCCTCCGCTGCCGGGGCCCTGGCTATGCTCATAGTCTTCGCGATCAGGGATACGAAGAAGTTCATCGATAACTGGCAGTTCCAGAAGAAGCAGAAGCAGGACATGAAGGTGCAGGAACTCTATTCGAAGGCGCTCAATTTCATCCTGGCCCATAACGAAGACGGAGCCAGGGAGGCGCTCGAAGAGATACTCGCCGAGGAGCCTGAACACATCGGGACCCTTCTGAGGCTGGGGGATATCTACGCCTCCGAGGAAAATTACCGGAAGGCAAACTCCTATTACCAGAAGGCGAAGGCTATCAACCCGGAGAACCTGGAAACCCTCCTTGCGATAGAGAACGTCCTTGAAAAGACCGGAAGGGGGGAGGATGCCCTGAAATGCATCGAGGATATTCTCGATATCGACGACGCGAACCTGACCGCGATGTACCGCAAACGGAACATCCTTGAAAAGCAGGGCAGGTGGGACGACCTCGTATATCTCCAGAAAACGATCCTGAAGCACGAGCATACCGAGAAGGACAAGAAGCGGGAGCACGAGAACCTGGTAGGATACAAATACGAATACGGCAGGGACAGCCTCGAAAACAACCGGCTCGACAAGGCAAAGAAAGCGTTCAAGACCGTACTGAGACTCGACAGGGAATTCGTACCTGCGACTATAGGGCTTGCCGAGGTGATGTTCAGGGAAGGCGACAGCGAAGAGGCGATCAACCTCCTTGAAAAAACATATGAGGAGACATCTTCAAAGATAGTGCTGGCGAGACTCGAAGACCTTCTCATAAGCCTGGGCGAGCCGTCGCGGCTTATCGGCATCTATAAAAGCAGCATCATGAAGGACCCTAACGACCCGTCGACAAAGTTCTTCCTCGGGAAACTCTATTACCGTCTTGAGATGGTCGACGACGCCCTTGAAACCCTCTACGGCATGGATACGGGCAGCGTCTCTTATCCCGAGCTGCACCGGCTTCTCGGCAACCTCTACCTCAGGAGGAACCAGTGCGAAAAGGCGGTTGAAGAACTTAAAAAAGGTGTCGATGCCAGGATGCTGCAGCAGCTTCCCTACTGCTGCAGCGCCTGCGGCTTCGCCGCAGCAGACTGGTCCGGCAGGTGCCCCGACTGCAGGCAATGGGGCACGTACCGCTTCAATCTCATAGGCGTCTGCAAGGCATAGGATCATTGAAAACGGTTCCCCTCAGGAAACTCGTCTCCTTTCTCGACAATGAGCTTGCACTCTCGGAATTTCCAAAAGATGAAAGCATAAACGGCCTTCAGGTCGAAGGCAAGGCGACGGCCGAGAAGATCGGCGTTGCCGTAGACGCCTGCGAATACGTTTTCACAAAG
>JBJKSM010000089.1:0-4575 GCA_046704045.1 Thermodesulfovibrionales bacterium
CCGCCGATCATTCCCAATTGTTCACCGCCTACCTTCGCATTCGCCTTGAGCAGCCACTCCAGTCCAAACTGGGTGGACTTGTCGAGGCTGACCTCCGCTATCATCACTTCGATGAGTACCTGCTTCGGCTGGACATCCAGCTTCTTGATCGTCTGTAAAAGAGCAAGATAGCCCCTCGGCGTGGTCTTTATAATGATCGCGTTAATGTCCTCATAGGCCTCGATCGCAACCGGCCCCTCGATCTCCCCCGCAAGACCTTCAAGGACCGCTCCCGTGGGAGCAGACGTCTGGGGCTGCGCTGCCGGCTGCATTGCCCTTCCCATAATCCGGCCGGGCTGGATTGGGGAAGGAACGGCCGAGGGTGTGATAGATTTCACCCCTCCTTCCTCCTTTTTCGAGGCATAAAGATTTTTCAG
This sequence comes from Thermodesulfovibrionales bacterium, assembly GCA_046704045.1. GTDB lineage: Bacteria > Nitrospirota > Thermodesulfovibrionia > Thermodesulfovibrionales > UBA6898 > JAWOKY01. Next base: position 417 of record JBJKSM010000089.1, read on the forward strand.
GATCTCCACGAGTTTCTTTGCCTCGCCGTTTTCCACGTAGTAGACGAATGTCCTGACGGCGTCCCTTTCCGATGGGGGAACATCGACTGCTTCGAGGATCTTGAGGAATTTCAGCATCGTCCTCGGCGGAGCGGTAACAATCAGTGAATTGGAAGGCTCGTACACGACGATGTCGGCGCCGCGCGGCATCAGGTTCCTCATAATGTTCGCCACGTCGCTGGCCTTTACGTAGCTGATGGGAATCTCCTGGGTAATGAAACTCGAATCCGCCGGCATGGCAGGCGTTTTCCCTGCCACAACCGGGAGAGACTCCTGCTTCGCCGTATCGATCGGCACGATCTTATAGAACTCACCTTCCTTCACTGCGGTGAATCCGTTTGTCTGAAGGATCGTCTGAAAAGTCGCAAACAGCTGGCTCAGCGGGATCTTGTTGTGCGACTGTATGGTGATCTTGCCTGTTACACCCGGTGCGAGCAGATAATTGATTTTCAGCATTTCGCCCACCGTCGATATCACGTTATCAAGATCCGCGTTGACAAAATTCAGCATTACATACTGTTCCGGCTGCTTTGCCTCCTGCGGGGTTTCGGGCCGCTTTTCCGCAACAGTCGTCTCGGGAGGTGGCGCCGGGGCCTCGGCCGCCGGCGGAGGAGGGGGCACCTCTATGGGTTTTATTTCCTGTCTAGGTGCGCACGCGCTCAGCAGAAAAAAGAGAAATACGACTGCGAATGTCCTGTTCTTCATCTCGCCATCCTCGGATTAGTAATCGTTTTTATCCTGTTAAGGCTCAGGGTGATATTTTCACCGTTCCATTTTAACACAACAGACATTTCATTTATGTCGACCACTTCGACATCGTTGGTCTTATCGCCCTTCCTCAGCGGAACCGCATTCGCCTTGTCGATCGAGATATAGGCAATCCAGTCCCCGGACGGATCGAGCACGATCCCCTCCAGATCCATGTCGGGTTTCTGCGGAGGAGGCGGAGGAGGCGGAGGAGGCGGAACAAAGGGTTTTGGTGGCGGCACATATCCCCGTGCCGGACTGAAAACATTCTTTTCGTAAATCTCTTTTCCCCACGCCTGCTCGTACTTCGGAACGGACAATTTGAAGGTATGCGCCCTGGATCTCCCGAACGTCACGTCGGCAAGAGGGTCGTACCGCAGCGCGCCGGCATAAAAATCCCACGCGGTGTACACGAAAAGAAAAACAATGACCGCAAGCATGCCTGCCTTTTTCGTCATGTTCTCGCCAGAGCAGATACCTGTATCTTGTACTTCAGGTCTTTCGGGTTCTGCATGTTCGTAATAGTGACGCCCAGTTTGTCCACTTTGATGAGCAGCTTGTCCTGTTCTATGCCTTTCAGAAACTCGCTCATCTGTTTGATATCACCACTCCCTTCAAAATAGAGGGAGATCATCGTAAAATTGCCGAGTTTCGCCGGTGCGAGAGGCCGTATCGTCATGACGTTCAGTCCCGACGTTCCTGCGATCCCCGATATCTCTCCCTGCAATTTCGCCGAATCGAGGAAATCGGACTTTTCCCTGAGCAGCCGCCCCTCGATATTCTTCGTCTCCTTTGTCAGGGAATCCACACCGCCCGCGGTCACGGCAGCATCTTTAAGGAACTGCTCGTCTCTCAAAAGGGCCTTCTGCTTCGCTTCGATCTCCTCCTTCATCGTCTCCGCCCTGGGAGCCAAAAAAACGTACTGAAAGATGAAAACGGCGGCCACTATGGAGAAGGCAATCACCGTGTAACGGTTCTTTTTCAAGGTCCGGCGACCTCCAGTTTAAGCGAAAATCGTTCTTCGCCGTCCTTTGCCACGATCGGCGATGAAAAGGCAACGTTCTTGAACGCCTCCGACTTTTCGATGGCCATGACGAGATCCGTTGTCTTCTTCGCGAATCCCTCTATCTCGATCTTCCCCTTTTCGTCCGCTGAAAAACTTACCAGCCAGGCATCCTTCGGCAGCACGTCGCTCAGTTCCTTCAATGCCCTTATCGCCGTATTGCTCCGGCCGAGGAAATCAAGCAATGTCCTGCCGTCACTCTGGAGCGATCCGAGCTTTTTTCTCGTCTCGAGCATTCCCGCTTCCTTTGTCCGTATCGCCGCCCTTTTCACTTCAATAGAGCGCAGCACACTCCAGTCCTTATAGTAGCCGACCATCGCCGTCAAAAGAAAGAGCAAAAGGGATGCAACGGCCAGACCGCCGACGACAAAGGGATAAAAGTCCGGCCTCTGTTTGGCGAGTTCCGGCGGAAGGAAATTGAACGGATATCGCGTTTTTCTTGCCTCAGATAAGGCGAGGCCGTTCGCTGTCGGCATTTCGAGTTTCCGGCTGTCGAACTTTCCGGCGACCGACGGGTCTGCATTTCCCATGAAATAGACTTTTCCGGGATAGAGCGCCGAGAGCCTTTCGATCTCTTCCGCGATATCGGGCCCCTTCGGGAATCCCTTCACATAAACGGGCATGGAATGCTTCAGCCCCATGATCTCGCAGGCGCTTCCGGTGATGTTTACAAAGAGCCCTGAGACGGCTTTCTCGCCCACTGCCTCCAGGAGGCTGTTAAGTGAGATAACGGTGTTTGGCCTGATCGCAAGAATGTCCATCCCCGCCTCTTTCGCGTATCCCGCAATCTCATTGATCATCTCTCTTTTCACCGAGAACACGAGAACGGAAGCCTTTCCCTCTTCCTGCGGCATCGAAATAAAATCGAAGGCATATTCATCCACTGCAATGGGAAGGTATTTTTCGAGCTCGAACTGGAGTGCCCTCATCATGTCCTGCCTTTTCATGGAAGGCATGGCGATGAATTGATGGGAGAAATTCTTCAGAGGCAACCCGATCACAACGCCGGCAGGAGAATGCTCATTCTTCCATCGCTTCAGTGCGCCGGTGATGGCATCAGCCCGTTCCCCCGGGCCTGCCGAAAGGGCTACCTCTTCCAGCTTCACCGTCTTCGCGCTGCGGAACTTTATATCCACGACCGCCGCGCTCAATGTGCCGCTTTCTATGCTAACTCCTAATATTCTCCGCACTCTCTCTCCAATACAATGTCTGCAGCAGGTACCCGTTCGTGCCGTACTGTCTGTTGATGACGGCAACGATCTTGGATGCAGGACCGCTGCTGTCCGCAGTTGCCGTCACTTCGATCCTCAGGTTGTTCGTGACCACCGCGCTGAACCCCAGAAGTGCAAATGACGGGGGCACGCTTCTGAAGCCCTTGGACTCGCCGCTCCTCTGTTTCATAATGGTCTCGATCGTGCCGTCGTCGAGGCCCATCGCCTGCATCATCTCCTTCGACACCGTGTTTATGTTGATGTTGCCGCTGCCGAAGGTGGTGATAAAAGGCAGCAGCGCCATCACCTTTTTTGAGCCGTAAAGATATTCCGGCTTCACGCCCTTCACCAGCGCCAGTTCCTCGGGAATGTCAAAATTCATGTTCTTCGCCTCGTACGGCTCGGGAAGTCCCTCGTAGTACTCATCTTCCGCGCCGTTCAAGCGGGCGTCGGAATCGGGGTCTTGCCAGTCGAGCATCGAATCGATGATTGTCGGAACCTCGTCGTCGGGAATCCCCACATAAGCGAAAAGGCTCTTCAGCCTGTTCTGCGCCGCTATATTAGTATTGATAGTATTGATATTGACCTTCGAATCTTCATCGATGATCTTTATGTCCACCCAGCCGCTGCCGACCGCTTTCTTCCCGGTGACCGGCACGGCGTCTTCGCTTGTCCAGAAATTTCCGTTTTCGTCCGCGAAATCGATGTTCTGGTCCTTGTCGTTGAGAAGGTAATTCACCGCCTCATTGTATCCGGAAAGCGCCATATAATAGGAAACCGTCTCCTCCTTCAGATTGCGGGTGCTCGCGATGTTCCACCTGCTCGAACTGAGATAATTCAATGCAATGATGCCGAGCAGCACGAGGACCCAGAGGACCATGATAAGGGCTATCCCCTTATCGGAATGAAGAAGCCGGGCTCCGCGTTCCCGGTTCTTTCTCACAGTTCCACCTGCGTCACTCTCAGCACTTCATCGATCGTGGTGACGCCGGCCTTCACTTTCCGTATGCCGTCTTCCCTCAGCGTCCTCATACCCAGCGCCACCGCACGGTCCTTGATCTCTTTTGCCGTCGCGCGGCTCATAATCATATCACGTATC
>JBJKSM010000090.1:0-5306 GCA_046704045.1 Thermodesulfovibrionales bacterium
ACGACAAACCGCTCGGAATAATCCTCTGCCTTGTGGGGCTCCTCTGGGTCTGGGCAGGAGTGAAGAAAAAGATCGATTAGAAAAAGTTTTCCCTTTGAGCCGAGTGCCCCTCTGTCCGGAATCCGCCATCAAATTTGAGATGAGTGAGCACAGCATCTTCGCTCATTTTCGGTCGAAGCTACTCCGGGGGCACCGTCGCGCTTCACCCTGCAGGTGAGGCAATCCGCGCCGCTGAATCCGCTCGGACGCCATGCTCACTCATAGTGATGGTGGTGGATCAGGGGCTGCAATTCCCCTTGCACTGTGAAAGAGCCATATGCTATAAAAATGTGTATATGGTGTATCGCCGGCGCCTTCCGACGCCGTGCTTCCGACTGAATTGTTCCCGGGCAAAACCATTATCCCTGGCGGAGGTTTCCACACGACCACCGGACAAATATAACTTGGTGAGGAGGCGCAAAATGGTACCGGCGGAAAAAAGGAATTCCGGGATAGCCCTGATAGGAGATCTGCCCTGGGGCAGTCACTTCTGTCAATTCTATCGGACAAAGAAGGATCTGCTCGACGTCCTTGTCCCTTACTTCAGGGCCGGGTTGGAGGGCAACGAGCTCTGCGTATGGGTCACCTCGGACTTCGTTACCGATGAAGACGCCATGAGGGCACTGAAAAAAGGCGTGCCCGGATTCGGCGAATACCTGGACAAAAGGCAGATAGAGGTATTCCCTTATACGGACTGGTACCTCAAGGGCGGAAGCTTCGACCTCAGGAGGACGCTCGGGATGTGGATGGACAAGCACGGCGAGGCATTGTCACGGGGGTTTGACGGGTTGAGGGTGAGCGGCAATCCCTACTGGATCGACAATAAGAAGGACTGTGACGACTTTGCCTGCTACGAGGCCGAGATCAACGACGTGATCGGCGGCACCAGGCTGCTCGTACTCTGCACGTACTCCCTCAGGAAATGCGGAGTGGTGGAGGTCATGGACGTAGTGAAGAACCACGAGTTCGCCCTTGTGATGAACCGCGGCGCCTGGCAGGTTGTCAGCATGCCGGGCTTCGGTCAGGGCCGTACCTCATAGGTACCATATGCGGCGAACGCCGGAATATCAATACAGCTTGCAACAAAGATGCGTACGCCATGCCTTTCGATAGACGTAAATCAGGCATCTCCCTAATCGACGATCTGCCCTGGGGCAGTCATTTCTGCCAGTTCTACCAGGCCGAAGAGGACCTGCTCGACATACTCGTCCCTTATTTCAGGGCGGGGCTGGAAAACGATGAGTACTGCGTTTGGGTAACTTCCGGCTCCCCCGGCGCGGAGGATGCGAAGAAGGCGATGACTGAAGTGATGCCCCATTTCGAGAGCTTTGCAGAGAAGGGGCAGATGGAAATAATCCCTTGCGGCAGGTGGCTTTCCGGGGGCGGAGGGCCCGACAGGGCGATCCTTTCGGGGGTCGACAGGGCTGTCCACGGCGGCTTTGACGGTCTCAGGATTGCTTGCAACGCCTTGCCCGGGAAGGAAGGCGGAAAGGCGTTTTCCTCTCACGGCGTCGATGTTGTCGGCAGGTACAACGTGATCGCCCTCTTTGCCTACCCGCGCGACGAGTTCGATGCTGCGGGGCTCATGGAGGTCGTGAAGAACCACCGGTTTGCTCTTGTGCGGAATGGGGGCAGGTGGGAGGTAATAGAAAGCTCGGAGGCGCGGACGGTCAGGGACGCGCTGCAAAGGAGCGAGGAAAAGCTGCAATCCCTTTTCAGCCACATGTCTGAAGGTTTTGCATATCACAGAATAGTGCTGGATGAAGAAGGAGCGCCGTGCGATTATGTTTTCCTCGAAGTCAACGATGCGTTCGAAAGACTTACCGGTCTCAATGGGAAGGACATCATAAGAAAAAGCGTCACAGCCGTCCTGCCGGGGATAGAGAAAGACCCGACTGACTGGATCGGAAGATATGGCAGGGTCGCTCTGACCGGGGAGCCCACGCACTTCGAGAGCTACTCGGAGCCGCTCGGCAGGTGGTATTCCGTCTCGGCCTTCAGCCCTCACAGCGGCTTTTTTGCCGTGACGCTGAGCGACATCACGGAGCGGAAGCAACAGGAGGCCGCGCTGAAGAGGAGCAACCGGAAACTTGAAATCCTCGCCGAATCCGCACGGCTGCTCCTGACGAGCGAGACACCGGAAGGGATCGTCCAGGCGATCTGCGAAAACGTGATGAACCATCTCGACTGTCATGCCTTCTTCAATTACCTCGTTGATGAAAACAGGGGGCGTCTGCACCTGAACGCATATGCGGGTGTTCCGGAGGCGACTGCGGGGGAGATAGAATGGCTCGATTTCGGCGTGGCTGTCTGCGGCTGCGTTGCCAGGGACGGTCGCAGGATCATCGCAGAGGATATACCCCATACGCCTGATGAACGAACCGATCTCGTCCGCTCTCTCGGTATAAAGGCATACGCCTGCCACCCGCTTGTCTGTGAGGGGCGGACTATCGGCACGCTCTCTTTCGGGACGCGCAGCCGCGGGCATTTCAGCCGCGAGGAGATCGAGCTGATGAAGGCCGTCACGGACCTTGAGGCCGCGGCCATGTCAAGAAAGCGGGCGGAGGAATCTCTCCTCCGGGCGAAGGAGGAATGGGAGCTGACGTTCGACAGCGTGCCGGACTTGATAGCGATCATCGACAATGGGCACCGTATCGTCCGGGCAAACGAACCGATGGCCCGGCGCCTGGGGCTTAAGCCCGAGGACTGCGCCGGACAGCCATGCTATAAACACGTCCACAAAACGGATGCGCCGCCTCCTTTTTGTCCTCATTCCCGCACCGTATGTGACGGCGCTGAGCATATGGAAGAAGTGCACGAAGGCAACCTGGGAGGCGACTTCCTGGTTAGCACGACCCCATTGCGCGACAAAAACGGGCAGTTGATCGGCTCGGTTCATCAACGGCTTCAGCCAGGAGATCCTCGAAGACTACGCCGACAGGCTGGATGAAAACGGCGTGGACTCCCTCCGGCGAATTTGTGCGGCCAGCAGTCGCATGGGCCTTCTTATCGACGGCCTCCTTACGCTTTCGCGCATTTCCCGCGCAGAACTGAAAAGCGAGCCCGTAAATCTCGGCGCCCTTGCCCGGGACATCGCAAGAGCGCTTCAGGAGGGCGAGGCGGCAAGAGAAGTCCGGTTTACTGTCGCCGAAGATCTTTTTGCCCGGGGCGATGAGGGGTTGTTGTACGCCGCGCTCCAGAACCTGCTGGCCAATGCTTGGAAATTCACCGAGAGGAGCAGTAACGCCCGCATCGAGTTCGGTTCAGGTGCCTTCGGGGGAAAAACGGCATATTTCGTCCGGGACAACGGTGCGGGCTTCGATATGACCTATGCCGACAAGTTGTTCAGACCGTTCCAGCGGCTTCATGACGTTTCCGACTTTCCCGGAACGGGGATAGGACTGGCGACGGTGAAGCGGATCGTTCGCCGGCACGGCGGCCGGATCTGGGCCGAAGGCGAAGTCGGCAAGGGAGCGACGTTTTATTTTACCCTGCAGCAAGAGGCGGAGATTACGACGAGAGAAAGGATTTGATGGATTATGAAGGACAAGGTTATTCTTTTGATTGAAGACAACCCCGATGACGTGAAACTGACATTAAGGGCGCTTAAGAAGAGCAATATCCTCAACGAAGTGGTCGTGGCAAGCGACGGAGTCAGGGCGCTCGACTATCTTTTCGGCACGGGAGAACATTCAGGCCGGGACGCGACTGTCCTGCCGCAGGTAGCTTTGCTCGACCTGAACATGCCGAAGTTGAACGGGCTGGAAGTCCTGCAGAGGATACGCTCCGATGAGAGGACGAAACTTCTTCCCGTAGTCATTCTCACGACGTCCAGCGAGGATAAAGACCGCATCGAAAGCTACAACCTCGGGGCCAACAGCTACGTACGCAAGCCCGTGGACTTCAACGAATTTGCCAGGGCCGTTCAGCATCTCGGTCTCTACTGGCTTCTTCTGAACGAGACGCCGTGAGGAGTGATCAATACAACCGGTTGAACCGTTCCCCGATTACCGGGCCTTTTTCACTCACATGCCCTGCCGCCAGGTATGGCGTGGAATGCAGAATGGCGGACTGTCCTTTCCCGTTTATCGCTATAACGCCTGCTCTGCCCCTGATATCAAGAAGTCTGCCCAGGGACAGGCGGGCTGCCTTCAGAGGAGTCATCTCTTTCATGTTCATGCATATTTCCTTTGCGAGACAAAGCCTCAGTATGCACTCGCCTTTGCCCGTACATGCGACAGCGCCCCTCGGGTTTTCGGCATACACGCCTGCTCCGATAACGGGCGTATCGCCAACCCTCCCCGGGAGCATGGCGCGTATCCCCCCTGTGGAAGAACCTGCTGCCAGCGCGCCGTTGCCGTCCATCGCGACGGCGCCGACTGTCGAAAAAAAATCTTCGTAAATCCTGCGGACTTTTTCTTTTTTCCCCGATTCTCTTCTGAGTTTCTTCAATGCAGTCTCATCCGGTTCAGTAAGACGGGCAAGCCGATGTGCCCCGGCGATTTTTCCCGCCCCGGTGTTCGTCAGTACAACATTGGGTAAATCCATGATAATCCTCGCCAGTTTTATCGGGTTTCTCACCCCTTCAACGCCTATGACCGCACCGACTTTCAAAGCAATTCCCTCCATGACAGCCGCATCCAGTCTTCTCACGCCGTCGAGTTGCAGATTTCCTCCCGGGCCTGCGTTGAAAAGTCCGGAATCCTCCAGAATCTCTATCGACCCAACCACCGCATCGAGGGCGGCCCCCCCTCCTCTCAATACCTCGTATCCAGCCGAGAGAGATTCGGCTAATTTCTTCAAAGCCTTCTTTGAGGGTTTTCTGCTTCCCGCCCCTCCGTGGACGGCAAGGATCATCTCAGTCCTCCTCTTCCCGACATTTTACCTCATGTCTTCAACGACGGCACGGGGAGGTGGGGCGTGATATGAGTGATACCTGACAGGCATTCGATATGGCAACTGCCGGATCGAGACTGAGCAGAAACTGGTCAGGTCGTTTTCGAAAAGACTACTGACGTCAGCGGGACCAGAGTTCATACTAAAGGGCAGGACGGACTTCGGATATTGTGGCCGACCTTATCGTATAGTCGCCTCCCGACAGGGAAACAACATCTCCGGTTATTACGCTGCCGTCGGTAACCCCGATCTCCCGCTCGGCGGCGTTCACCACAGTAGCAGCGGCAGCCATGACAATGAAGGCCAAAATGACTGATACAATGCAAACGTGCCTGGGTTGTAGGGATTGCCCGGGCCTCATTTCTTCTCTT
>JBJKSM010000091.1:0-24209 GCA_046704045.1 Thermodesulfovibrionales bacterium
GGGAACGCCGGCCGTCGAAGGCCGTTAAAAGTCAAATGACCGGAAGAGATGGTGAGATCTGTCGTTGGCCTGGACAAAGGCGTTCACGATTGCCGGTTCGAACTGCCTCCCCGCATTTGCCAGCAGTTCTTCGATCGCACTGTCGTGGGTTGACGCCGGGCGGTAGGGCCTGTCGGAGAGGATAGCGTCATAGGTGTCCGCGACGGAGATTATTCTCGCGAGAAGAGGTATGTCACTGCCGGACAGCCCGTAGGGATATCCCGAGCCGTCGTAGTTTTCGTGGTGATGGAGGATTGCGGGCAGGATCAGCTCGAAGTGGGCGAAACTTCGCACCAGGGGCTTCAGTATTTCCACGCCTTTGCGGGGATGACTTCTGACAATGGCTGTCTCATCGGTGGTGAGCGGACCGGGCTTGCCTATGATGAAATCGCTCGTTCCTATCTTGCCGATGTCGTGGAGCATTGCGGCTGCCTTCAGATTATCCCTGTCCTCGTCGCCGAGGTCAAGGGCAGAGGCGATGAGGCGCGAGTAATGCATGACACGCATGCTGTGGCCGTAAGTGCCCATATCTTTTGTTTCCATGGCCTGCGCGAGCGAGGAGAGCACAGGGAAGTAGACGTTCCGCAGCTCATCCTCTTTCTTGCGGAGTTCATGCTCGAGCCGTTGAAGTATCTCCTCCCTCTGACTGTCGAGTTCCCTTTTCCTGTTTACATAGTCGATGCTCCTGACAAGATCGTTGACAAAAAAGGGCTTGCTGATAAAGTCGGACGCGCCTTTCTTCAGGGCCTCCACTGCAAGGTCCGTGTTGCCGTTGCCGGTGATGATCACATAGTACTGGTCGGGGCATGCGGCCGACATGCGGGGCAGAAGTTCGAGCCCCCTGTCGCTCCCCAGAAACTGGTCGATAAAAACTATATCGAACCGATCGGCGCAGGCGGAGGTGAGCGCCTCACCTGCAGTGGAGGCGGTCCTCACGTAGTAACCGAGGTCCCGGAGCAGGGGGCCGAAGGAATCGAGTATTCTTTTTTCGTCGTCCACAAGGAGAATTCTGGGATCTTCCATCTGCTGCACCTCCGATGTTTTATGTTTGCCCGTTGGACTGTCCGGCTCGGGCAGGATACCCCGTATCAGAGCCCTGATGCGGGATATGCCGAACCGCTTGGCAAGGAAATGCAGGGCGCCGGCGCCGAGGGCTGCCGCCAGTTCTGCGCTCCCCGCCGCCGACAAGGTCCACAACGTATCCCTCCTCTTCGATCTCGGTCTTCAGGAGAAGCCCGAAATTCTTGTTGTCCTCCGCCAAAAGTATTCGTCGCACGGTTTCTCCTCATGTCCGGCGCGATGACGCGTTCCCGTCCGCGACTCTTTGAAACAGCAAGCCGTATGCCACGGGGAGGAAATACGGATATCATGAGAACCCGGGCGGTAATGTCTCCGTCCCGTCGGGAATTATGTCCGCGGCAGGTGGAGGTTTGCCCGCAAAATCGCTGTCACGCTGTCGGCGCGACCGGGAAAGTCATCCTGAGGGTAGTGCCGCATCCGGTCCTGGAAAAGACCTTGATGACGCCGTTGTGGTTGAGAACGATCTTCCTCGCTATCGAAAGACCGAGACCCGTCCCCCCCCTGTCGGACTTGGTGGTGAAGAACGGGTCGAAGATCCTGTTGATATCCTCCGGAGCGATGCCTTCGCCGCTGTCGGCGATTTCTATCAGTACGTTTTCCGGTGTGGCTTCCGTCCGCAGGGTCAGAGTTCCCCTCTCATGCATCGCGTCCAGGGCATTGGTGATCAGGGTCAGGAAAATCTGGCGGAGTTCCCCCTCCGATCCCTGGACAGGGGGCAGGTCGCCCCTGAGGTCCTTTATCACCGTGACCTCCTGCAGCCTGCCCTGAAACCCGATAATCTCGAGGGTCTTGTCAATCGCCGAGTTGACATCGACATCTCTCTTTTCGTACGTCGATTTCCTGATGACGGAGAGCATCCCCGACGTGATGCTCTTGCATCTCGAAATCTCCTCCACGATGATACCGAGATAATTCTCGAAAAGCCGGCCGTCATACTGTCCTTTTTGAACCCTGTTGAGTAGTCCCTCCGTGCACCCTGCGATCGCCGCGAGCGGATTGTTTATCTCGTGGGCTATCCCTGCTGCCATCTGCCCGAGTGAGGCAAGTCTTTCGGCCATGATAAGACGCATTTCATTGTTCTTTTCTTCGGTGATGTCTCTGGCGATATGGACGGTGCCGATGAGTTTACCATCGGGCGAACGATAAGGGAACGTGGAGATGCGGAATATATTCCCCGCCTTGGCGTCCGAGACCTCTTCCGTCACGGCCCTGTTCTCCTTCATCGCGGCCTCATGCGGGCATCCCGGCAGCGGCGAACCCTCATCGTGGAAGAAATCGTAACACTTCCTGTTTATGACCTCCCCGGGCGTGAGGCCGAAAACTGCGGCAAAGGCGTGGTTTGCCTTTATGATGTTGAAGTCGCGGTCGTGAATGGAGATGAGGTCGGTAATGCTGTCGAAGGTATCCTGCCACTGCTTCTGCGAGTATGAGACCATGTCCAGCACGTCGCGGAGCCTGGAAATAAGTCTTTCCCTGTCCTCCTCGGCGCGCTTGTGCTGGACGATCCCTGCGAGGACGGCCGCGATCGCCCCGAAGTAATCCATCTCGACATTCGAAAGGTGCGTGCCCTCATTCAGATAGAGATTCAGCACCCCTATTGTCCTGTCCATGTAAAGGATGGGTACGCAGTAGTGGCCGTGGGGCGTGGCGTTATCGTAACAGATCTCATGCTGGTGGTCCACGTGGTCCATGAACTGCACCGCCCGTTCCGTGGCCGCCCTGCCGCAAATGCACTCGCCGAAGCTGACGCTGGCGCATGTGCGAAGCAGCTCTTCGGGGAGGTTCTTCTGCGCCTTCATCACCAGGACGTCCGGCGCGTCCTCGACGAGACTGATGCTTCCCATCGACCTGACGGAAAGCCAGTCCAGTGAAAGGATGTGCTCGATGGCCCGCTGCAGTACGGCCGTCAGCGGGATCTCCTCCTGGGCGTCCTTCATTATGGAGTTGATCACCGTCTGCATGTCGAAATTGCGTTTGATGATCTTCTCCGACCTCCTGCGTTCGGTGATGTTGCGCGCAACCAGGATAGCCCCCCGGAAATTTGCATCGGTATATGAGTAAGGGAACGTGGATATTTCGAAGGTTCTTCCCCTCACGTCCGTGACTTCAGAAGTGACTGACCGGCCCTCTGCTATCGTTGCGTGGAAAGGGGACGCTTCCGGCGGCCTTTCCTCCCCATAGAAGAACTCAAGGCAGTTTTTTGTCCTCCACTCCTTTGTCGCGAGGCCGAGGAATTTCGCGAAGGTGCGGTTTGCCCTGACGATGTTGAACTCCCCGTCGATTATGGCTATCAGTTCGGTGATACTGTCGAAGGTATACTGCCATTCGAGATAGGAGCGGGATACCTGTTTGAAGAGGAGGTTTTTTTCCCTTTCGCGGCTGTGGATCGCCTCGGCCATTTCATTGAATCCGTCTTCGAGCTTTGCGATCTCGTCATCGCCTCCCCCTTCGATCCTGACGCTGTAGTCTCCCTCCCTGAGACTGCCTATCTTCTCGGTCACCGCGTTAAGCCGCCTTATAAGGCGGCTGGAAAGGAGAAATATGACGAGGCCGATCAGCCCGATGGAGGGGATGAATATGACCGCCTCCTTTACGATGTTCCTGATGGCATACTTTTCGAACCCGGTGGTCGAGAAATCGATGACAAAGACGCCGTTGTTCCTGACGGAGGGATCATGGCACCTGTGGCATTCGGCCTTGTTCTCGACCGGTTGCACCCACGTGAAGATGCCCTTCCGTTTCAGCAACAGCCCCCGCCTGCCTTCTTTGTGGCAGCCACGGCATTCGGGGCTTGCCTCCGTTATCTTTGTATCAATGTCCCGCCTGTCCGTAGAGGCCTTGACGAAGCCGTCCCTGTTGAGAAGCCGTATTCTCCGGATCGGTCTCACCGTCCTGAGGCGGCCCAGCACGTCGTCGAGAGCGCGGGAATCCCGCGCGAGCATGTAATTATCCAGGCTGTGGTCAAGGAGCGGTCCTATGGTGTTGCCGAGGGATTCGAGCCTCTCCGTTTCTTCGGACATGCCGGAGTTGTAATAGAGGACGGTCGACAGCAATCCGATAACGAAGACGAGCGATATTATCGAGAGCGAGTACTTTCTGCTGATCTTCATGCCTCTCTGCCGTAAGCCGCCAGCTTGCGGTAGAGCGTTTTGGGATCGATGCCGAGGATCTCCGCGGCCTTACCGCGATGCCCGCCCACCTCGCCGAGGATTTTGAGTATGTGGTTTCTTTCGACGTCTTCCAGTGTCCTGTCAGGCGGGTCCGCACTGCGGACAAGATCGGCGGGGAGATCTTCCGGCTGGATGGTGTCGTTCCGTGAAAGCAACAGAACACGCTGCACTATGTTCTGCAATTCCCTCACATTGCCGGGCCATGAATAATCGATAAGGACGCGCAGGGCTTCCCTGCCGAACTTCTTGCGTCTGGATTCGGGCGTGCCGCCGGTGAAATGCTCGATCAGGAGCGGGATATCATCCTTTCTCTCACGCAGCGGGGGAACGGAAAGCGTAAGGGCGCTGAGACGGTAGTAAAGATCATGCCTGAAACTGCCGGTATCGACCTCCGCCCTGATGTCTTTGTTGGTGGCGAAGAGGAACCTCGTCTCGACCCTGACCTCTCTGACACCTCCGACCCTGAAAAAAGACTTTGTATCGATCACCCTGAGCAGTTTCACCTGGAGGCGCAGCGGCATTTCTCCTATCTCATCAAAAAAGACGGTGCCCCCCGCGGCGATTTCAAGCAGGCCCGGCTTTCGCGCGTGTGCGCCGGTAAACGAGCCCTTCTCGTGCCCGAAGAGTTCGCTTTCCATCATGTCTTCCGGAATGGCGCCGCTGTTGATGGGGATAAAAGGGCCGCCGGCCCGCTCCGACATCTCATGGAGCGTCCATGCGATGAGTTCCTTGCCGACCCCGCTCTCTCCGTATATGAGCACAGGGAGATCCGACAGCGCTACTTTTTTTACGGTGTCGCAAAGCGCGCGCATGACCGGACTCGTCGTCACCATCTTTTTCCCGGCCGACTGCCTCCGTATCTGCGTCCTCAAGGCCAGGTTTTCCCGGAGGAGTTTTCTTTTTTCGCCCGCCTTTAGAAGAAGGGCCTTGAGCTCGTCAAGAGAGCATGGCTTTGTCATGAAGTCGTAGGCGCCGAGCTTCATCGCCTCGACAGCGGCCGGCACAGTGGCATTACCGGTAAGGACAATCGCCTCCGGAGGGATCTCGAAGGCCCGCAGCCTCCTGAGCACGTCTATGCCCCCAATGTCAGGCATCGTAAGGTCGAGTACCACTGCGTCGTATTCTTCCTCGCCGAGGAGTTCAAGCGCCCTGGCCCCGTTTTCCGCTTCCGAGACGTCATGGCCTTCTTCGGCGAGTTCAATCGCCAGGACCCTTCTGAGGTTTTTTTCGTCGTCTGCGACTAATATTTTCATCCGGCAATAAATACTGCGGCCGTTGTGGCGCTCTATTTTAGCATACTTATCAGCGAACTGCAGCGCGGTTTTCGGTCTTCGCGGAAAAAACGGGACGGTCCGCGTGAGCGGCTGTTCTACGTCTTGAATTTCTGGAGTTCGAGCAGCAGGTTGAGCGCTTCGTCCTTCAGTGAAGTGATAACGACGCTCATTTCAGTCGACGACTCGATGAGTTTGCCGGTCGTGCTCCTGATCTTTTCCATCGACTGTACGATCTCCGTGCTGTTATCTTTTTGCCTGCCGGTGGCCTCGGCGATGAGGGCGGCCTGTTGCGTGACGTTTTCTATCACGTTTGCGATCTGCCTGCTGCCGCCTTTCTGCTCGTGGGTCGAATTCTTTACCTGTGTGGAGAGTTCCTTTACCTTCTCCGATGCCTCGATAATGAGCCTGCTTCCGCGGCTCTGCTCCTGGATCGCCCGCGAGATGTTTTCGGTCTGCGCGGTCATGGTCTCCACCGCGCCGGTGATCTGTTTGATCACGCCGGATTCTTCCGCGGTTGCCCTCTGGATAGCCTTGGCCATTTCAGTGGAGGCTTTCGAACTCTCCACGATCTCGCCGAGGGCCGCGTTGACGTCGCTTACGAGGGTCATGCCCTTCTCGACCGTGTGAATGCCCCCTGATGCCATCCGGATGCTCGATTTTGTGACGTCCTGCACGGACTGAATCAGCGCGGCGATCTCGTTAGTCGAAACGGAGGTCCGTTCGGCAAGACTCTTTATCTCGTCGGCCACGATGGAGAACCCTTTCCCGTGTTCTCCCGCCTTGGAAGCGAGGATCGCCGCATTGAGCGCGAGAAGGTTTGTCTGGTCGGCTACGTCGTCAATGACGTTCAGTATCTTCCCGATTGCATCTGTCCTCTTGCCGAGCATGTTGATCACCTCGGAGAGGTCAGTGACGCTTTTCTTTATGTTTCTCATGCCTTCCATGGCGACGCCGGCCGCGTTCATGCCCTTCACCGTGGCGTTGTTCATGACGGTCTCGGCGAGCTCAACGGATTCATTGGCGCTCCGCTCGATGTCCCGCGTGGCGGCATTGACCTCGTCTATGGACGAGGCTATCGCCTCGGCTGATGCCGACAGGTTCTCAATGCTTTCCGCGATCTGTTTTATGGTGGATACCATTTCTTCGATGGAAGAGGCGGTCTCATGGGCAGTTTCGTTGAAGACGTTGGCGTTCTCGGCGACCCTCTCGATGGACGCGGACATCTCGAAGATCGATGAGGAGGCGTCGCCTGCCGACTGCGAGAGTATTCCGGCGCTGTCGGCGACATTGGAGATGGAGGTGTCCATGTCTTCGATCGATGCGGCGGTTTCTTCGATCGCCCTCTTCTGTACGTCGGCGACGGACATTACGGCATGGGACGACGCGGAGATATTGGCTGTAACGGTTGAAACGCTGTTGGTGATGCCGGATATCTTTGAAAGCATGTCCTTCAGATTCAGCACCATCCTGTTGATGGCGCTTCCAAGCGAGGCAAGCTCATCCCTGCCCTTTACCGCCACTTCGGAGGAGAGATCGCCGGCCGCGATCCTGTCGGCCGCCTTTTCCATGACCATGATCGGCGCAGTGATGAATTTCGAAATCGAAAAATAAACGAGAAGGAGGGAGAGGAGAAAGCAGAGAAGGGAGACGCCGAGCGCCCAAAACAGGAGCTGGTAGAGCTGGGCATGGATGGCCTCTGTCCTGACGCCGATGCGGAGCGCGCCGGACACCTTTCCGTCGGCGTTGAGAAGCGGAAAAGAGAGGTCGTAAAAAGAATCGACGGTCTGTATAAGCGGTCTGTCGGATGCAGCGGCTTTCAGGGATGCGGCGTCCTTCAGCACCGTCCCGGCAACTGACGGATCGCTGTGGAACAGGACTTTTCCCCCGGCATCTGTGATCATGGCGTATCCGATGGCATTGTCGCGCGCCGTTACATCCCTGAGTTTTTCGTTTATCCCGTCGAGGGACTCTATCGCCACGCCGAGACCGAGCACCTTCGATAGGTCCTTCTGCAGCCCCTCCCCGATCGCGGACGTCTTGGAGAGGATCGCGTTTCTGTATTTATCGGAAGCGATGAGGGTGAGCACCGCCGTATTGATGGAGATGATAAAAAAGAGTATACCGGCTACGATGAAGACCGCTTTTTTCTGCAGGTTCATGCCCCTCATTTTATAACCCGTGTCGCCGATGTGAGAAGGTCAAAGGGGACTTTGAATCCCAGGGACGTGGCCTCCCTGAGGTTAACGACGACGTCCACCTTTCTGGGATGGAGCAAAGGGAGCGAAGAGGGCTTCGCTCCCCTCAACACCTTTGCTACCATTTGTGCCGCTGCCGTCCCCTGTTCCGCAGGATTCGCCTCGATCGTGAGGATCACTCCGTCGTTCTCGCCGCCTCCCAATGTCGCGGCGGTCGCCATTCGCGCCCTCCGGGCTATGCTCACGACGTTGTTGATGCAATACATTGCAGAACAGCTCGTGGTCATGAAGAGGGCGTCGACCCGCCCTATCCGCGCCGTATCTCCTGACCGTCTGATATTGAACCGGACCGAGCGGAAGCCGTAAGTGCGTTCAAGCTGTCTCACCTCATTAGCCTCGATGACCGTATCCTTTTCGGCCTGGTTGTATATCACCCCGAGGGTGGAAAAATTCGATATGCTCTTCAGGTCCTTGATGACGCTGGTCAGGGGGATCTTCGAACTGATGCCTGTTGCGTTTTTAGCCGATATGCCAACCGCGCGCGGATCGAAGACCGCGGCGAAAACGACCGGGATATCGGACGTTTCGCCCAGTGCCGTCAGCGTGGCCGGGGCGCCGTATGAGACGATGATATCGGAACCAATGGCAATAAGTTTTCTGGCGGCGTTCGTCCAAGACATCGGCTCGGGGGTAGGGCTCTGCATGACAACGGTCACACGGCCGGGGCCGAAGCCCTCCGAGGCGAGCGCCTGCGTGAATGCCTTATGCACCTCGCGGTAATAGGGGATATTTCCCGTCATGATCACTCCGACCATTTTTTCGGCTGCAAATGCCTGCCCGGATACGATCATGGAAAAAATGAGAAGCGCAACGACTGCTGCTAATCTGACTATTGATGCGGGTCTTTTCATCTGTCTGGCCTTACCATTTCTTCGAGAGTGTCAGCAACACGATGTTGACCCTGCCATCCTGTACGTCGTCCCAGGGGTTGTCGAGCACATCGTTGAAGTCGGTGAATCGGTACTGGACGCCTGCTGCGAAACCGTTTCTGAAGCGGTATTCGCCCGAAAGTAAATAATCCGTTTCCCTGGTTTTAAGCGAAGAAAGGCTGGTCAAAAGGCCGGCCAGGGATGTTGGAGACAGCACTGTCGGATCCGTCAGGGAAAAAGCCCCGCTGCTGAGCGTGTAGCTCACTCCTGCGCTGAGGTTGATGCGGTCGTTTGGAATATAGTTCAGGGTCAGCCCGTAACTGTGGGCGAGGTCGGTGTCCGGGACAAAGGCTTGGGCAGGATCCCCGCCTACCACGATGTCCTGGCGTATCCTGTCGTGGATATATGTGTAGCTCCCCGTCAGCGAAACCTTTTCGCTCACGAGATATGTGACTGCTCCCATGGCCCGGTCCCTGAGCACGTCGCGGTTTTTTGCAGTCGGTGAAATACCATTACTACCCTCTGTTGTATTAAGGTCGTCCCTCTTTTCCTTTGCAACGCTGTAAGTCACAAAGGTCGTTATCCTTTCAAAAGGCGTCCATGAGATCGTAGCATGCCCCTCGTCCGAATGGTCCGGTTCGATGTTGTAGGCCGGGTCATTGACATCCTTGTGGGCGTAACCGGCCCTGAGGTTCAGGTTTCTGATGATCCTCATGTCGGCCGAAAGCGATGCGATGTTATGCTGCGTCCTTGGAGGAATATTCCAGATAGTGCCGTCAGAAAAAGTAAAGTTAGTATTCGTCCTCCGGATATGGTCATAATCATATGCAGCGCGAAGTGTGAGTCCCGAGAAAGGACGATATCTGACGGTTGCTGATGCAGTATCCGTAATTGATGAAATGGAGGGCCTGACAAAATAGGAATAGACTTCTGCAGGGTTGAGGAGATTCGTCACCGTTACCGAGGAAGGATTATCGATATCAGCTTCCTTATGACGGTACTTCACAAATACCGCGAGATTGGTTGCCGCGGTCCAGGTAACCTCCCCGGCGCCGATGAAATAATCGGCCTTTGCGCCGCTGTCGTTGTTTTCACGGTCGATCTTTGTGAAGGTTGCGGAGGCAACGATCCTTCCCGTATAGGAGGTGTGCATCCTGATGGTGTTAGATGAGCCGGTGAGGTCAGGAACGAGGTTGTGGAGATAGGTTCCTGGACCTCTATAGTTGATGTCACCCATGTTGCCGTGGGCTTCGTAATAATCGGAGAGGACATTAGTGCCGCCCGGATCGAACCTCTTTTCACCGTGAGTATATTCGACTTCCAGCGGGCCGAGATGAGCGTTCGTTCCGACAGTGAGTTGCTTTGTCTCCCAGTCTATATCTCTGGACTCGGAAGTCCTCACGAGATTGACGGGGGATCCTACCTCACTCAGGAACCGCTGCTGCATTGTGCCGTCCTTGTCTATGATGCTTCCTTCAAGAAAAACATGTAATGGATAATTCGGAGTCTTGAACCTCAGAGAAACGCTGGTCATGCCCCATCTTACGCCATATTTTACTCCTTCGTCTTTCGGGTTGACACTTTCATTTACAGAGGGCGTGGAAATGAAACCACCTGCGAGGTTGATATTATCGAGGTTGTGGAAGAGGGTTCTGTTTATTCCCCTGAAGAGTACTATGTCCTCGTATGCATAGCCGACGTCAGCGAAATAGTCCTTTTTGTTCCTGAAGTCGATATCCAGATGCAGCCGGTGGGGAAATGAAAATACCCTTAATTCGCCGCCAAACGTAACGGAGTCGTGCAGGTACTCATACTCGCCCGCCCTTGTCGAGCCGCTGAGGCTGACAAAGCGATAACCGCCGAAGATCGTGCCCGTCGGCGGGATGACCGGAAACTGGTATGCCTCCTCGATAGGGGCTTCTTCGGTTGCAGCCGGCTCCTGGTTTGCGTCCGCCGGCGCCTGGTCCTGGGCGAACGCCCTGCTACCGGAGATCATGATGAACAGGAACAGAACTGAAAGTATCTTCTTCATCGCCCCCCCCTATTGAATAAACCTTCCCTTCCCGCTTGGGGAGGGGAGGTCCGTTCCGTGGATTTGTGAATGACAATCGGTGCATCTCGTGTAAAAGGTCATTGTCTGGGTGGCGGTGGTTCCCGGGGAGTGGCCGGTATGACACTGGAGGCAGAGGAAGGGTACGGCAACGGTAAGAAGGTTATTGTTTACCGATCCGTGAGGTCTGTGGCATGTGCGGCAATCCTCGGTATTTTCCGCATGTTCGTACAGGAAGGGGCCTTCTTTTTCGGCATGGCACTGTGTGCAGGTTTGTTTAACCGTCGGTTTTCTGAGCAGCTTGTCGTTGATCGTGCCGTGGGGATCATGGCAGTCGGTGCAGAAGATACGCTGCTCCGGCACGGGGTGATGGCTCGGCAGTGAGAATTCGGCCTTTTCCTGCATGTGGCATCTCTCGCACATCTTCGCCGTGTCCCTCGGCTTTACCTTCAAATCCGGACCGGCATGCACCTTATGGCAATCAGAGCATGAGACATCGTTGATGGCGTGCGCCCCGGCGTTCCAGTCATTGAGGTTGAATGTGGCGTTGCCGGTGTGACATTTGAGACAGATCAGCGATTTCGCCTGCGCCGGGAGGTCCTTGATGTCTATGAGGGTCTTGTAGTTGCAGGCTGTCTGTATCCCCTTCTTTGCGTCTTCGGCGACCTTTTCCGGGGTGAGCCCTTCGATCGCCAGGCTTCCGGGGCCGTGGCAGGATTCGCAATCCACAAGGGGAAGGCCCGACTTCTTGGACAGCTGGACGCCCATCGTACTCGCATCGAAGTCGCGCTTGATTCTGTCGTGGTAATGGCACGAGGCGAGGCATGTGCGTGTGCCGACGTAGTTTGCGTCGAGTCTGCCTGCGATCATCCGCTCGTATTCCCTCATGGGTATTATAGGTTTGGAGATCTTGAGAGTTTCGCAGCCTGTTATCAAAAGTGAAGAGAAGACTATGACCGAGAAAAACTTCCTGAACATCTTCATACTCCCTCCCTTTTATTGGTGTAAGATAATAAAAATTATTTCATTTAATGTCAACAGCAATATCCGTACAACATTAAGGAGGCGCGAAGGCGGGAGGGATATCTGTGTTACAATATGAATGAAGAGCGGCATATTGATCTGGCGGGCTATGGAATGAACAAGTATCCGGCGACAGGGCAGGGGTTCGAGACGAAAGAGCGGCTGAAGACGAAGAAGCCGTCCCTCTATAAGGTGTTCCTTTTGAACGACGATTATACAACCATGGAATTTGTCGTGTTCGTGCTCGAGAAGGTCTTCCGCAAATCTCCCGCAGAGGCGATGCAGACCATGCTGCATGTGCATAAGAAGGGCATCGGGCTCGCCGGCCTCTACACACGGGAAATTGCCGAAACAAAGATTGCCGAGGTTCATGAGCGGGCGCGTGCGAGCGAATTTCCCCTCATGTGCATAATGGAGAAGGAATGATCAATAAAGAATTCGAGCTAACGATCGAGGCGATCATCAGGGACGCCAGGGCGAGGAACCATGAGTATCTTACCGTGGAACACATCCTCTTTGCAGTGCTTCACGACGATCTCGGGGCCGATATCATCCTGGGCTGCGGCGGGAACGTCGATCATCTGAAGTCATCGCTTGAAAAATTTTTTGCGGAACAGGTGCCGCAGGCGCCGGAGGCATCCGATTCATATCCCCGACCGACGGTCGCCTTTCAGAAGGTATTTCAGAGGGCATTGTTCCATACCCAGTCCGCGGAAAAGGAAGAAGCCGATGCGGGCGACATCCTCGCTGCCATATTCCTGGAGGAGGACTCGCAGGCCCGCTATATCCTTGAATCGGAAGGGATCGGCAGGATCGACGTGCTCGAATACATCTCGCACGGCGCCGGGCTGGAACGCGAAGAATCCGACGATGACTCTGATGATGATGAACGCGAGGCGGTGCCCCGCGAGCACGAACCGTCGCCGCAGAGGGACCCGCTAAGGAGCTTTACGGTGAATCTCACGGAGAGAGCCGCCAGAGGCGATATAGATCCGCTGGTCGGCAGGGAAAACGAATTGAAGAGGACGCTGCAGATACTGAGCAGGCGGAGAAAAAACAACGTCATCCTTGTGGGCGAGCCCGGCGTCGGCAAGACGGCCATAGTCGAAGGTCTCGCACTAAAGGTGCAGGGGGGGGAGGTACCGGTCCCTTTGAAGGATACGCAGATTTTTTCGCTCGATATGGGCGCACTCCTTGCCGGCACCAAGTACAGGGGAGATTTCGAAGCCAGACTGAAGGCCACCATCGGCGGTCTCGAAAAGATACCGGGAGCGATCCTCTTTATCGACGAGATCCATACGGTGGTGGGAGCGGGCGCGACCAGCGGAGGGTCGATGGACGCCTCGAATATCCTGAAGCCGGTACTGAACTCGGGAAGGCTGAGGTGTATAGGCGCAAGCACTTACGAGGAATACAAGAACTATTTTGAAAAGGACCGGGCCCTCTCGCGGCGTTTCCAGAAGATTGAGATACAGGAGCCCGGGATCGAGGAGACGATCGGCATCCTCAGGGGGCTGAAATCCTATTATGAAAAATTCCACGGCGTCAGGTTCAGTGAGGGCGCACTGAAGGCGGCGGCCGAGCTGTCCGCAAAGTATATAAACGACAAATACCTGCCCGACAAGGCTATCGACGTGATCGACGAGGCGGGCGCTGTGCTGAGACTCTCCGAGGGATTTCGCCCGGGAAAGAATGTAGTGCGGGTCAGGGAAATAGAACGGATTATTGCAAAGACGGCAAAAATTCCCCCGAGGACGGTTTCGTCCTCCGACACGGAAAAACTCCAGGGGCTCGAATCGGAGCTGAAGAGGGTCGTCTTCGGCCAGGGCGACGCTATCCACTCTCTGTGTTCCGCGATCAAGAGGTCCCGCGCGGGTCTGGGCTCTCCTGACAGGCCGATCGGGTCTTTCCTCTTTGCCGGGCCGACCGGCGTCGGGAAGACGGAGGTTTCGAGGCAGCTTGCGGCGGTCCTCGGGGTGAGGTTTTTGCGCTTCGACATGAGTGAATATATGGAAAAACATACCGTGGCCCGCCTTATCGGAGCTCCCCCGGGGTATGTAGGTTTCGACCAGGGCGGCCTTCTGACCGACGCGATAAGGAAACATCCTTACAGCGTGCTTCTTCTGGACGAGATCGAGAAGGCCCATCCGGACATCTTCAGCATATTACTTCAGGTGATGGACTATGCCACCCTTACCGATAACAACGGGAAAAAGGCGGACTTCAGGAACGTGATCCTTGTCATGACATCGAACGCCGGCGCAAAGGACATGGTGAAAAGCGTGATCGGCTTCGGCGACCGCGACAAAGACGCGGGCGGAAAGAGCAGGGACGCCATCGGAAAGCTCTTCAGTCCTGAATTCAGGAACAGGCTCGATTCGATCATTACCTTCTCCTCTTTGACGCCCGCCATCATGAGGAAAGTAGTCGGGAAATTCATCTCCGAGCTTTGCTCCCAGCTTGCCCGGAAGAAAGTGACGCTCGTCCTTTCCGAGGGCTCTCTCGAATGGCTCGCGGCGAGAGGGTTCGACCCTCTTTTCGGTGCGAGGCCTCTGGCAAGGATCATTCAGACGGAGATAAAGGACGTGCTTTCGGACGAAGTGCTCTTCGGCCGCCTGAAAAGGGGAGGGCGGGTCAAGGTTGATGTCGAAAACGGCGGACTGGCATTTGATTATTCATAATTTATCCTTCATCCTTGTTCCGTAGCTGTCATGCCGGTATTCGAACTAACCCGCAGAAAGGTGTTTCCTTCGCCTGAATTGGCCGAAGACGACGGTCTGCTCGCGGTCGGGGGCGACCTCGACGGGGACCGTCTGCTGCTGGCCTACTCGATGGGGATTTTCCCGTGGTATTCCGAGGATTCCCCGATCCTGTGGTGGTCCCCCGATCCGAGGCTCGTATTGTTCCCGGAAGAATTCAAAGTGTCGAGGAGTCTCCGACAGACGATCAGGAAGGGAGTATATTGCGTCACCTTTGATACCTCATTTTCCGCGGTCATCGGAAATTGCGCCGAAGTCCGGCGCAAAGGCGGCGCGGGCACATGGCTGACGGATGAAATGAAAGAGGCTTACTGCGGTCTCCATGAGGCGGGCTTTGCCCACTCCGTCGAAAGCTGGAGCAACGGCGAGCTTGCCGGCGGCCTGTACGGCGTCGCCCTTGGGAGGGTCTTTTTCGGCGAGTCGATGTTCACCGTCAAAAAAGACGCGTCGAAAGTCGCCCTCGAAGGGCTTGTGAGAAGGCTCATCGAGCAGGGGTTCCTGTTGATCGACTGCCAGATGACGACGCAGCACCTCCTGAGCCTCGGCGCCCGGGAGATTCCCCGCTCCGAATTCCTCAAAATGCTGAAAGAGAGCCTCGAAAACCCGATTCAGCCCGGCAGGTGGCCGAGCGCGATGGGGCCTTACTCACCTGCGGCAAAGCCGTAGCTCGACGTATCTTATAAAGTTTCCCAGTACTTCGGGGGTATGTCTTTTGCGAGCCTGAGCGCCCCGTCCGAACCGGAAAAGAGGGGATCTTCAACCCCGGTAACGCGGCAGGGACCATATTCTCTGAGGGCTTCATGGAGGTACTCCTTAAGCCCCCGGATGAGGCTTCCTCCGCCCGCAAGGACGATGTTGTTCTTTATCCTGACCTGGAATTCCGGGTCGAAACGGGCGATCATCTCGGTCGTTGTCTCGGTCAGAGCAGGGAGGATGCTCTCGCATGCGCGTTTCACCTCGTTTTTGATGTCATGCATGACCGGCTTTCCGTCCACCGGGATCTCTACGTCGATTTCATCCTGAATCTCCCTCACGAAGCTGTATTGCTCCTTGAACTGACGGACCATGTTCTTGTTGAATTTCGCGTTCGGATATTACTCGCTGAGATAGCTGAATAACTGGTCGTCGATGTAATCGCCTGCGGTGACTATCGTCTTCTGGTCATCCTCGGTGGGGATGGTGCCGTGCATGATGCAGAAATCGGTCGTCCCCGCGCCGATATCGATCACGAGGGCATTATTGAGAAGGTTCATGCCGTAAGCTACGGCGAAGGGCTCGGATACCACCATGAGAGAATGAACGAATTCCGCAACCGCCTTCCTGATGGCGAGCTTGTTCACCTTCAGCGTGTCCGCCGGCACGCCGACTACGGCGTGTATTTTCTGTCCCGGTGTCGGATTGGCAAGTTCGATGAGATGCCTGATGATTTCCTTTACCGCCTCGTCGCTCCTGTCTATTCCTTCCTTGATCACCCCGTGCTGAAGAGGGCGGCAGATGTCGAGGGAAAGCCTGTTTTGCAACGCCTCCGCCCCGAAGAGGACCGGCTTTCCGACTACCTGTTGCGCTATAAAGTCCCTGGGCCATCCAACATAACTCTCGACCCATTCCCTGGTGCCGTTGCCGGCCGATATGGAGCTTCTCGATGTCCCGAGGTCGATCCCGACAAATAAGATGTCACTTTCCTTCTGCGCGTCCGTTTGCTTCATAAATCGCTTCTCCTTTGTTTAGGTAGTCTAAGATGCCAGCCTCAAGAGAACGGGCGATATTTTCCCTGTGACTGTCCGAGCGGAGCCTCGCTTCCTCTTCTTCGTTGCTGAGACATGAAACCTCGGCGAGGACCGCCGGGACGTCGGCGCCGAGGAGGACGACGAAGGGCGCCCTCTTCACGCCGAAGTCATATGCGCCGTCTTTCTCCCTTTTGCTGCCCGAATAGAGGCTTCTTTGAACAGATGCGGCGAGTATCCTTGATTCCTGGAGTTTTACCGTATCGCCGATTTTTTCAATGATCGATTTGAAATCGCTCAACCCGAACTGGGAACCGGCATTTTCCTGCTCCGCAAGCTTGAGAGTTTTTGCGTCGGAGGAAGGGCCGAAGTAGTATGTCTCTATGATATTTATGGGTTTCGACGGAAGATAGTTCAGGTGGATCGATATGAACAGGTCCGTCTTTGCCGCAATCGCCATCTGTACCCTTTTCCTGAGGGGCACAGTGATATCCTGATCGCGTGTCATGAGGACATTGAATCGGCCGTCTCTCCGGATGAGGTCCCTGAGCCTCTTCGCTATGTCGAGAGTCATATCCTTTTCTTTTGTCCCCATTCTGCCGATTGTGCCGGGGTCATTGCCGCCATGTCCCGGATCGATCATGATCGTTTTCACTCCAAGGCCGAAGATCCGGCTCACCGGCTCGGCGGAATTGCCCATCAGGGGCCTGTAATCGGCAGGACGGTCGTGATCAGTGAGGTCGCGGGCAGTTATGGGGCTTGCGGTCAGCTGCTCCCCGGGGAGAAACGGGCCCGTCAGGGTATTGCCCTGGACCAAGAGGCCTACGGAAACGAGAAGAAACATTAAAAGGAGTTTGTTCAGAAAGAAATGGCGGCGTTTGGTGACTGTTCTTCCGCGCCGCTTCCCGACGATTCTGAGGTTTTCTTCGTAGACGCCCCGCAGAATTTTCCGTCTTATCCTCGATTCGCTGTTTTTGGAGAGAGGAAATTTCATCACGACCTGTGACACTTTACCAATTTATCAAAAAAAATTCAAATTGCTTTCCATAGGAAAGTCGCTGCCCGGCGAAGGATAAAATTCCGGCTGCACACAATACTTTTTTTGTGTACAATCATTCATGCACTTCCGTTCACCAAAGCGTGCACTAATGAGACAGGCGATGAAGACGCCTTCGATGTTTCTTGTTGCGGTTTCTGTTGTTCTTCTTTTTTCCTCCGGCGCATTCCCCGGAGAAATGCGTGCGATGGGAAAAGGAAAAAGGGTGGATATTGTTGTCGTCCGCTACGTGAACGACGGCGATACGGTCGGCGCTGTCATCGGAGGCCGTTTTGAAAAAATCAGGCTTATCGGGATCGACGCCCCCGAGATGGGACAGGAACCCTGGGGGGAGATGGCAAAGAAGCGCCTGCAGGAGATGATCTCCTCTTCTTCACGGAAGGTGCGTATTGAATACGATGCCGAGAAACGTGATAAATACGGGCGGCTTCTTGCGTATCTCCGGCTGGCAGACGGCCGGATGGTGAACAGGGAGATGGTCAGGGAAGGATGGGCGGTCCTCTTCACCTTTCCTCCTGACGTGAAGTATGCGAAGGAATTCGCTGCCGCCGAACGATATGCCCGTAAAAGAAAAATAGGGATATGGTCGCGTAACGGTCTGAGGGAAATGCCTGTGGTTTACCGGAGAGCGCACCCGGGGTTCAGGTGATACGCTCCCTCCTGATCGAGTCTGCGACCCTGACAACCCTTGCCATTTCCTTCACGTCATGAACACGCACGATGTCGGCGCCTTTCATTATCGAGATCGCAACTGCGGCGGCAGTGCCCTCGACACGCTCCCTCGGGGAAGCGCCTCCAAGGATCCTGCCGATGAAGGCCTTTCGCGAGGGCCCGACCAGGAGCGGTTTGTCCAGCACTCCGAACTCCTGCAGATTGTTCAGAATGGTGAGATTGTGCTCGAAGGTCTTACCGAAGCCGATTCCCGGATCGACGATGATCATATTGTCGCGGACCCCGGCATCGAGAACCTTTCGTATGGAGCCTCTCAGGTAATCGATGATCTCCGGGATCAATGCCGCATAGGTCGGGTTCACCTGCATGTTCCCGGGAGTTCCCCTGATATGCATGAGAACGACCGGGACCCCGTATTCCGCCGCGACCCGCGGCATGTCGGGATCGAAGCGGGCGCCACTGATATCGTTCAACATGGATGCCCCGGCGTCGAAGGCCCGTCTGGCTGTCTCGGCCTTGTAGGTGTCGACCGAGAGCGGGATTTTGAGCCTCTTTGCGAGTGCCCCTATGACAGGCAGGATACGCCGCAGCTCATCATCCTGCGACAGGGGCTCGGAGCCGGGTCGCGTGGACTCGCCCCCGATATCGATAATGTCGGTCCCTTCGTCGACCATGCGGAAGGCCCGCTCCACGGCGTCGGCAGTCTCGATGTGAAGACCCCCATCGGAGAAGGAATCGGGAGTGACGTTCAGGATGCCCATGATGTGGGTCTTTGCCGAAAGGTCGAGAGAGAAATTATTCCATTCCAGCTTCATTCGCTTCCCGGAAAATGATCTGCTGATAAACGATACGAGAGCGGGCCGGTCTCAGGCCGGAGCCGGAGCGCCGGACTCGAACTCCTGGATCATCTGTTCGATCTCGGGTCCGTCCATCGTTTCTTTTTCGAGGAGCTTCCTTGCGAATGCGTCAAGAAGGTCGTATTTTTCCTGTAGCAGGAACTTGGCCGCGCGGTATGCGTCGAAGACTATACGCTTCACCTCTTCATCTATCTCGATGGCAGTATGCTCGCTGTAATCCCGGTGTTTGGCGATCTCCCTGCCGAGAAAAATCTGCTCGTCCTTCTTGCCGAAGGTTAGGGGACCGAGCTTCTCGCTCATGCCCCATTCGGTCACCATCTTTCTGGCAAGCTCCGTGGCGCGTTCGATATCGTTGCCGGCGCCTGTCGTCATGTGATGCAGGGCCAGCTCTTCCGCAACGCGTCCGCCCATCAGGACCCGCAGGGTGTTTATCAGGTAATCCTTCGAATAGGTATATCTGTCGTCGATGGGCAACTGCTGGGTTACCCCTAGTGCCCGTCCCCTGGGTATGATGCTCACCTTATGTATGGGGTCGGTTCCGGGAGTGAGCTTGGCCACGAGCGCATGACCGGCCTCATGATAGGCCGTGTTCTTCTTCTCCTCCTCGCTGATGATCATGCTCCTTCTTTCGACGCCCATGAGCACCTTGTCCTTGGCCGCCTCGAAGTCGCCGTTCTCGACCTTTGTCTTGCCCTTGCGCGCAGCAAGAAGCGCCGCCTCGTTCACGAGATTTGCAAGGTCGGCTCCCGAGAAACCGGGTGTGCCGCGGGCGATGTGTTCGAGGTTTACGTTTTCATCGACGGGGATATTCCTGGTGTGGACCCTCAGTATATCGAGACGTCCCTTGACGTCGGGCGGGGGCACCATCACCTGCCTGTCGAACCTCCCCGGTCTCAGAAGCGCCGGGTCAAGGACATCCGGCCTGTTGGTCGCCGCTATGATGATGACGCCTTCGGTGCCTTCGAAACCGTCCATCTCGACGAGGAGCTGGTTGAGAGTCTGCTCGCGCTCGTCGTGGCCGCCGCCGAGGCCCGCGCCCCTGTGGCGTCCGACTGCGTCTATCTCGTCGATAAATATGATGCAAGGCGCATTCTTTTTCGCCTGGTCGAAGAGGTCTCTCACGCGCGAGGCGCCCACGCCGACGAACATCTCGACAAAGTCAGAGCCGCTGATGCTGAAGAAGGGCACCCCGGCTTCACCTGCGATTGCACGGGCAAGGAGGGTCTTCCCCGTGCCGGGGGAACCGACGAGCAGCACACCCTTGGGAATTTTTCCGCCGAGCTTCTGAAATTTCTGCGGGTCCTTGAGAAAATCGATGATCTCCTGGACCTCCCCCTTCGCCTCCTCTACGCCGGCTACATCGGAAAAGGTGATCCTGACCGTCTTCTCCGAGATGAGACGCGCCTTCGACTTCCCGAAGGAGAGGGCCTTATTGCCCCCGCTCTGCATCTGCCGCATGAAGAATATCCATATCACCGCGATAAATATGATGGGGCCCCATGTAAAGAAAAGGTTTACGTACCACGGGTTCTGGTCGGGCGGCTTGACGGTGATCTTTACGTTTTCGGACCGCAGGTTCTTGATCAGGTCAGGGTATTCGGTGTAGTAGGTGCTGAATTTAGTGCCGTCTTTAAGTCGGCCCGTAATGGAGAAATCCTTTATCGTCACATCATCGACCTGTCCGGCGTCGAGCTTAGTCATGAAGTCGGAGAATATGATGTTTTCCTGCGTTTTTTTCGGGGCGTTAAGCAGGTTGAAGAGAAGGATGATCATCAATCCTATCAATAGCCATATGAAAAGGCTTCTATATACGTTCAATTTATTACCTCCATAGCTGTTTTTTATTCTACCATAGAAAAAATAGAAATTTCACTTCAGGCGGCAATAAATCAAGTACGTGTTGAGCCCGGCGGGGTTGCGATGAGTCCTCTTTCGATGCCGATAAGGCTGTCTATGCCTTCCCTCGCAAGCAGGATGAGTTTGTCGAGGGCCTCCGTGGAAAAGGGGCTTCCCTCGGCGGTCCCCTGGATCTCCACCAGATCCCCGCTCCCGGTCATTACGATGTTCATGTCTACTTCGGCGGTGGAGTCCTCCGCGTAGCAAAGGTCAAGCGCCGGCTCCCCCCCGACGATGCCCACGCTTATTGCAGCAAGGTAGTCTCTGACAGGGGATCCCGGGATCAGTCCCTTTCGCATGGCGACTTCAAGGGCGTCGGAGAGGCAGATGAAGGCCCCGGTTATGGCAGCCGTCCTGGTTCCGCCGTCCGCCTGTATGACATCGCAGTCGATCCAGAAAGTCCTCTGCCCCAGAACGTTAAGGTCTACTACCGACCTCAGCGACCTGCCTATCAGCCTTTGAATCTCGTGGGTCCTTCCGCTCACCCTGCCGGCGGTGGACTCGCGGAACGTTCTGGTCTGGGTGGCCCTCGGAATCATTGAATACTCGGCCGTTATCCAGCCGCGGTTCTGGTCCCTCAGAAAAGGAGGCACCTTTTCCTCAATCGAGGCGGTGCATATAACACGGGTGTTTCCCAGTTCTATGAGTGCCGAGCCTTCAGCCGTGCCGATAAAACCACGCGTGATCTTCACTTCTCTCATCTCGTTCTGCTTTCTTCCGTCCGGCCGCATGCGTCACACCTCCGAGTCGAGTACGATCTTCCTGATATAGCCTATCTGTCTTCCCAGAAACCGCTCCCCCACCTGTACGAATTTCCCGGGGGAATCGGTCACATAGAACCTGCGTATTTCGCCGCCGCCCGGGTTGACAATGGAGAGCGCGCAGAGAATCCTCTTTATTTCCCTTGCCGTTTCTATCGCCGAATCGATTAGTTTAACCCCTTCTCCCATGACCTTCGACAGCACGTCCTTGAGAAGAGGATAATGCGTGCAGCCGAGCACGAGCGTGTCGATCCCCTTGTCGGCGATGTCTTTCAGGTAGCGTTCGGCGGTAAGCTCGACCACTTCGCCGTCGGTCCAGCCCTCTTCTACGAGAGGCACGAAAAGCGGGCACGCAAGACCGAATACTTCGATCGAGTCATTCAGCGCCTTGATCGCTTTTGAATAGGAGCCGCTTCGTATTGTGGCGTCCGTGCCGATTACGCCTATTCTGCCGCGCCTCGTAGCGGCCGCGGCGGCCTTCGCCCCCGGTTCTATGACGCCCACGACAGGAATGTTCAGCGACGCCCTGATCGCATCGAGGCTGACGGATGAAACGGTATTGCAGGCAACGACAAGTATTTTGATCCCGTTGGAAACAAGGAACTTCGTATTTTCGAAGGAATATCTCGTCACCGTTTCGGGCGACCGTATCCCATAGGGTACCCGCGCCGTGTCGCCGAGGTATATCGTGTCTTCACCCGGCAATACGGAGAGTATCTCTTTCAGCACCGTCAATCCGCCTATGCCCGAATCGAATATGCCTATCGGCAGTCTGTTACTGTTCACCGGAAATCCTCGTGTCTCCATGGAATTCATAAGAGGCCAGGTTCTTGAGCGGGTACTTGAGGTAAAAATGACCACCGAGCGTTTCTATCTCCTTGCCTTCGACGAGTATCTTGACGTCCTCTATGTCCTGAAGGTTAGCAAGGAGGCTTTCGTAGAGCCCTTTCAGGAGGAGAAATTCCGTGAGCGCGTCGCCCTGGAAATTCCTGCGCACCTCGTCGGAGAGATCTACGTAGAGGACGTGGTCGGAACCTTTGTAAACACCGAGGAGGCTTACATTCCGAGGCAGGGGGGATACCATTCCGTTGCCGGGCCCCTTGAAGTACTCTTCGATGACCGCTTCAGCAATAGCGTACTGTTTTGTCCGGCGCGGCAGCTTTTTTTCAACCGTCTCAAGGCGGCCGCCGACGGGGTAGTACATCCTGAGATCGAAAAAATCTTCGGGCACCGCCGGTACGGCAGGGGAGACCGCAGCGGAGACAGGAGGCTTTTCCTGCTGCCGCGTCAAAACACGGAACATGAGATAGCTCGCCGACACCCCGGCGAGGAAGACGATCACGAGGAGAGCTATCCAGATCTTTCTACCGTTCATAGGCCGCTATGCCTTTCAGGATTGAGCCCACGAGCCGGGCACGCATCTTCTGATCGCAGGGAACCTGCGCCACCGAAGGGTACTCTATCAGAACCGCCGGCGCTTTCATGCCGTTCAGCAGCGGAAGCGGCAGTTCCCGCAGGACGACTTCGGAGTCGCCGAACGCCTTCGCAATGGCCATGCCGAGGGACTTCGCGAGGGTCCTGCTTTCCTCGATATGATTGTGCTGCTGCGAGGCCACGCTGTAAGGCTTGACGGCGTCATCTATATTCAGGTCCTCGACATCGGAGGTATAAAGGGCGAAGTGATTCGAAAGCGCCGAGTGGATGCTGATGAAAAGACCGGGTGATTTGCTGTTCGAAAAGAGGATCCTGCCGCCGATGGGGACGTACTGATCCGCCTTGCGCGTCATGTAGACGGTCAGGCCCTTCCTTGTCAGGGCATCGGCCAGATCTTTGGCGAGAAGCAGGTCCGCGTCCTTTTCATTCGTATTCTTCGACAGGATGCCGTAGTCATACCCGCCGTGTCCGGGGTCTATGACGACCACGCGAAGCTTTTCCTGCTGCTGACTGGCACTCTGCGAGCCGGCAGCGGCCGGAGGGAGAGGCTGGTCCTTCACGGCGGCCCGGGGGGACTTTTGCAACGGCTGTCCGGGGGTCATTTTAGGCGCGCCTGCCGCTGTTTTAAAATCGAATACCAGTCTGGCGGGCCCGGACAGTCTCGAAACCTTTATGTCGAGGATGTTCTGCCCTTTCAGACTGATGTAAAGGATGCGGTCTTTTTGTCTTATTTCATAAGGAAAGTCCTTTGATTTTGCGATATCGAAAAAGGAGGGAAAGGCCACCTCTATCAGGGAAGGCGATGTAATGATCGTAGCGCTTCCCATAAATTCATCGCCGGACTGCAACACCACCCGCACCCCGTTTTCCTGCCTGCCGAACCTCACCTCCACATGGTTCGCAGTCTCGGCGAACAGGGGGAACGATACCAGGACGATGAGAAGCGAAAACACGGCATTTCTTATCATGACACTATACTTTTCCACAGATGAGTTCCGTTTTGCAATATTGCCGCCCCACCGATAGAAAACAGGCGTGACGCCGAATGCGAATACCTTGGGTTGCGACTGCGGTTCATCCGCAGGTTCATGTTGAAAACCGGGGATATTTGTGGTAATCATTGGTGGAGAGACCCCGGGCGGGCCTGGATCCGTAATCTGCTAAAACACGAATCTCTTTCAGGAGGCACACAATGAAAAAGCCGGACATACGCAGAAGTTTTCAGTACATGATCGTCATAGTGAGTGTGGTTCTTGCCGGCCTACTGCTGCCGGCGGTTCAGCCCGACG
>JBJKSM010000092.1:0-17647 GCA_046704045.1 Thermodesulfovibrionales bacterium
CCGCGGACAATCCTGCGGTCGTTACGGATATAGCGGTCCGGGGAAATACCCTGTCGATTGCCTGCAGCCGGAATTTTGTCTATACGATATATTCATCGAATGACCCCTATAAGATGACGGTAGAAATACCTGATATTCGACTGGGCAACTTTACACAGAAAATGGAGTTCGACAATGCAGGGGTCACCGAGGTAATCCCCCGGCAGATAGAATCGCCGCATCCTTCCGTAAAACTCGAGTTCACACTCCAGGCCCCTTCTTCCGCGGTCCCGCAGTATAAGAACAACACCCTGACCCTCATTATGAAGAACGGGCAACCGGCGGCTCCTGCCGGGATAAAGGCGGGAAAAAGTGCCGCCGGGAAGTCGCCCTCCGGCACACCGGCCGCGCCGGCTGACGCGGTTGTCGAAAAGGCCGATGTCAGTCCTCAGGCGGCCGGCGGTGTGAAGAACACGCCAAAAAATGCCTCCGACCCTGCGGCGTCGAAAATGGCCCCGAAGGCTGAGGCCTCCGCACCTCTTCCGAAGGCGTCAGAGATTACCGGGATAGAACTAAGGAGAGCTGACAGAGCGGTGAAAGTTGTAATTACCGGAAACGGCAGCGTCATACCGAATATCTTTCCGCTGGATGGAAGGATCGTGATCGACATCCCATCGGTATCCCGGAATGCGGCGGGCCCTCAGAAGGTCATTCAGCCCCTGAAGGCTATCAGGACGGGGAAACACAAAGACGGCATACGTATTGTCCTCGACCTGAGGAAAAAGACGCATTACGTTGTCTCAACAGAGGGCTCTTCTGTCGTGATAGCGCTCGGAAGCATGATGCCTCCGCTACGGCATCCTGCGGTATCAGCGGCAGCGGAAGAGGCTCCGAGGCAAGAGGCAGCCGCGAAGGAGCCGACTCCGGAAGAACCTGCGACAAAAACGATAACCTCGATCCCCGAAGTCGATAAGGTGCCGGGCAAGTACACGGGGAAGAAGATTTCCCTCGATTTCCAGGATGCGGACATAGGGCCGATATTCAGGCTTCTTGCCGACGTGAACGGCTATAATCTCGTTCTTGACCCCTCCGTAAGAGGGAAGATAACCATCAAACTTATGAATGTGCCCTGGGACCAGGCGCTGGATATTATCCTTGATACGTTCTATCTTAGTAAATCCATTGAGGGGAATATCCTCTGGATAGCTCCTACAAACGTATTTGCGAGGATACTCCAGGACAAGGCGAAGGAACAGGAGGCTGCCGAAAAGGCGGCGCCGCTGACGCAGGAGATCATAAGAGTCAACTACGCGACAGCCGGGGATATCAGCGGCGCCATTACGCAGGGAAAACTGCTTAGTCCCAGGGGCAGCATAACGATAGATGCAAGAATGAATACTCTTATTATCAAGGATACGGCAGAGAGCATTGCCAAGGTGAAAGACCTGGTCAGGATAATGGACGTCTCCAAGCCGCAGGTTATGATAGAGGCTAAGCTCGTGCAGGTAAGCACCGATTATACCGAAAATCTCGGCGTACAGTGGGGCGGGGTTTTTTCAACAAAGCTGAATGACACCCACATGCTGGGAGGCGCCTTTTCGGTCAATACGCCGACAGTCGCCGCCGGACCTAACGCAGCAGTTCCCGGAGGCGGTGCGGTAAATATGACTATCGGCCATGCAAACAGTGTCAATGTAAACCTGTCTCTTTCCGCTCTTGAAACAATAAAAAAGGCCAGGACGCTTTCAAATCCCAAGATCCTGACGATGGACAACGAAGCGGCTACGATCCAGCAGGGGACGACGTTCTTTATTCCTACCGTCAGTCAGGCGGGGACGCAGACCCAGGCCCAAACTGCGACATTGAGCCTTACTGTCACCCCCAAAATTACTCCGGACGGCTACGTCCAGCTGAAGGTTGTTACGACGAACAACACCCTTGAACAGGGCACCGCGGGCGCAAACGCGGTTGTCGATACCCAGAGCCTGACAACGCAGGCCCTGGTGAAAAACGGCGAGACGCTCGTTCTGGGAGGCATCTACCAAAACAGTGAATCGGAGGCGGATACCCAAGTCCCGCTTTTGGGCAGGATTCCGGGGTTCGGCTGGCTCTTCAAGGAAAGGAGCAAGCTGGGACCAAAGGTGACGGAGCTTTTGATATTCATAACGCCGACGATCCTGAATCAGCCGAATGGGTAAGATACGGAGAGCGTTGCGCCGATCGTCATTGTGGTTGATGAACAATTTTAGCGACCCTTCCTGACGGGGAGGACAAAAATGAAAAGGCGGCGGAAAGGCCGCCTTTTTTGCGGCCTTAACAGGCAGTCGCTTGCCGGGCCGGTTTTCCCGAATGTCCGATGTGTATGAATTCCTGAGGATCCATATTGCTCTTTCGCCCCACAGTTCTGGTATCATTGTATGTGCTCAGTGGGAACGGGCGTACGAAAGGAAAACAAAGACATCGATGAAATTGCTGGGTCGTCCCAGAGGCAGCGTATAATGGCCGGAATCAGATTTCTTACTTCAGGCGAGTCCCACGGCAGGGGGCTTACGGGAATCCTCGAAGGGATGCCTTCGGGCTTTTCCATTTCTTCCGGGGACATCGACGTCGAGCTTAAAAGGCGGCAGGGCGGCTACGGACGCGGCGGCAGGATGAAGATAGAATCCGACACTGCGGAGATACTTTCGGGAGTAAGATGGGGCAAGACCACAGGGGCTCCGATCGCACTGTTGATAAGAAACAGGGACTGGGAAAACTGGGAGGAGGGGATGTCGTCCGAGGCCGGGCACGCGCATTCCATTAAGCCTGTTACCCGCCCGAGGCCGGGGCATGCCGATCTCGCCGGAGTCTTGAAATACGATCAGAGAGACGTACGCAATATCCTCGAACGGTCGAGCGCCCGCGAGACCGCCATGAGGGTCGGTCTCGGCGCGATAGCGAAGAAGATGTTGTCCGTATTCGGCATTACCATGGGCAGCTATGTAATACAGATCGGGTCGCAGAAGGCCGGGTTGCCCATTGATTCGGCATCGGGGGCGGAATTGCGGAGGGCCCACGGGAAGGCAGAGATGTCGCCGGTGAGGATCCCCGATGATGAGGCTTCGCGGAAGGCCGTGAGACTTATCGACAGGGCTGCAAAAGAAGGCGATTCACTTGGAGGAATCTTCGAGGTTTTTATCGATGGCCTCCCGGCAGGACTGGGAAGTCACGTGCACTGGGACCGGAAGCTTGACGGCAGGTTTGCGCAGGCCCTCATGAGCATTCAGGCAATCAAGGGAGTAGATATCGGATCGGGTTTCGGCATGGCCGGTCGTTTTGGCTCCGAGGTTATGGACGAGATATTCTACAGGCGGAAGTCGAAAGTCGGAAACCGGAGGCAACCGGAAGTAAATGCCGCCGGCGGTTTCTACCGGAAGACCAATAACGCGGGCGGCATAGAAGGCGGTATTTCAAACGGAATGCCGGTTGTTCTCCGGGCCGCGATGAAGCCCATTCCCACCCTCAGAAGGCCGCTCATGTCCGTGGACATCAGGACGAAAGAGGCGTTCGAGGCCGCCTACGAGAGGTCCGATGTCTGTGCCGTGCCGGCCGCCTCCGTCGTCGGTGAGGCGATGGCGGCGCTGGTTGCAGCCGATGCATTTATTGAAAAGTTCGGCGGCGACAGCAAAAGCGAAGTAACAAGAAACCTTAAATCCTACTTGGCGTATTTAAGTAAATATTAGACCCGAAGAAAATGCTCTCGGCGGTGTAGACGCCCGGGAAGGTAATGTCGAAATGAAAAACATCGTATTGACGGGGTTCATGGGAACGGGAAAGACCGCAGTGGGGCGGGAACTTGCAAGACTTCTCAGTATGCAGCTCGTAGATGTAGATGCCGAGATCGAGAACGACCGGAAGATGACCATAAACGATATTTTTCAGGAATTCGGGGAAAAATACTTCAGGGATGTCGAGACCAGGGTGATAAAGAAGTTCGCGGCCGGGGATAACCTCATCATCTCGACCGGGGGAGGTGCTGTGCTCAGGGAAGAAAACATGCAGGCACTGAGAGAAAACGGGATCGTATTCTGCCTCGATGCACGCCCGGAGACCATCCTGGAGCGAACAGGCAGAAGCGAAGACAGGCCTCTCCTTCGGACTGAAGACCCGCTGGCGAAGATAAAGGAACTGCTCGGCTTCAGGAGGCCTTTCTATGAAGGGGCGGGAACGCTTATCGATACCGAGGGTAAAACTCCATTGCAGATCGCAGA
The DNA here is from genome assembly GCA_046704045.1 of Thermodesulfovibrionales bacterium. GTDB lineage: Bacteria > Nitrospirota > Thermodesulfovibrionia > Thermodesulfovibrionales > UBA6898 > JAWOKY01. The sequence goes on from JBJKSM010000092.1 coordinate 4,230, forward strand.
GGAGATTGCGGAGGCGGTGAGATGCAAAAGATAAGGGTAGAACTGGACGAGAGAAGCTACAACATTTTCATCGACAGCGGCATCCTCGGCGAAATCGGCAAGATCCTCGAACGGTTCGAGTTCAGTCCGGGGATAGCTTTGGTGAGCAATCCCACAGTGCACGGTCTGTACGGGAATATTGTATCCGGGTCGCTCAGGGCGGCCGGACTTGAACCGGCCGAGATCATTATTCCCGACGGCGAACAGTATAAGAATATGGAATCGGTCGGGAAGATATACGAGGCGATGCTCCGGATGCGGCTCGACAGAAAATCGGTCGTCGTCGCCCTCGGGGGAGGTGTCATAGGAGATATCGCCGGGTTTGCTGCCTCTACGTACATGCGGGGAGTGGACTTCATTCAGATCCCCACAACACTTCTCGCGCAGGTGGATAGTTCAGTGGGCGGGAAAACAGGGGTGAACCACTTACTCGGCAAAAACATGATCGGGACCTTCTGGCAGCCGAGGCTCGTCTGGATCGACACCGACACCCTTGCCACCCTTCCGCGCAGGGAATTTCTTGCCGGCCTGGCCGAGGTGATCAAGTATGGCGTTATATGGGACGCCGATCTTTTCGACTTCCTCGCCGAAAGCCGGGAAAAGATTCTCGACCTTGACAGGTCTTCCCTGATGCGCATCATAGGTCGCTCCTGCGAAATCAAGGCGGAGGTGGTCTCAAGGGACGAGAGAGAGTCAGGGCTGAGGGCGATATTGAATTACGGACATACCGTCGGACACGCCGTCGAGACTGTCACGGAGTACAGGCGTTTCCTCCACGGAGAGGCGGTGGCAATCGGCATGTGTCTGGAGGCGAGGCTTTCGGCGGCTCTGGGCATAATCGGAGACAGAGAGGTCGACAGGATAAGACACCTCGTAGAAGCATACGGCCTTCCCTTCGAACTTCCGGCCGACATGGGCTTCGCCGATCTCTATTCGTCGATGCAGCTTGACAAAAAGACCGTCTCGGGACAATTGAAGTTTATCCTGCCCGAGAGGATAGGTTCGGTAACGATGCGGCAGGGGGTCTCTCAGGAGGAAATAGGGAAGGTTCTTGCGGCCTGATTCCTGTCCGCGTCTGTTGCCAGGGGTGGTATCGGCCGCCCTTTCCCGCGCCTTACCATATTTCCCTCTTTTCGGATATAATAAACTGCCCGGGGAACTGTCTTCCCGGAAGAGAGAAAGTCTTTTTCAAGAGGTTTGAGATAAGAAAATTGCCCGACAAGAGAGGATATTACGGAAACTACGGCGGACGCTTCGTCCCCGAAACGCTGATACCTGCGCTCGACGAACTGCAAAAAGCATATGAAGCCTCCAGGAGCGACAGTCAATTCAGGAAGCAACTGGCGCACCTTCGAAAGACCTATATCGGCAGACCGACCCCCCTGTATTTTGCCGAGAGGCTCACGAAGACGCTCGGCGGTGCGAAGATCTATCTTAAAAGGGAGGACCTGGCGCATACCGGCGCTCACAAGATAAACAACGCCCTCGGGCAGGCGCTCCTTGCAAAGAGGATGGGTAAGAAAAGGGTCATCGCCGAGACAGGCGCGGGCCAGCATGGCGTCGCCACTGCTACGGGAGCTGCGCTCTGCGGTCTCGAGTGCGACATATATATGGGCTCAGAGGACATGGCGAGACAGTCGCTCAATGTCTTCCGGATGCGGCTCCTCGGCGCGAAGGTTATCGAGGTGGCGGCGGGATCGAGGACGTTGAAGGATGCCATCAACGAGGGCCTCCGTGACTGGACTACGAATGTAAGGACGACCCACTACGTGATGGGAACCGTTTTCGGTCCCCATCCCTTTCCCGCGATCGTGCGCGATTACCAGTCTGTCATAGGCCGCGAGGCAAAAAAACAGATCGTCGAAGCAGAGGGGAGACTGCCCGATTTCCTCATCGCCTGCATTGGCGGCGGAAGTAATGCCATGGGACTGTTCAATGAATTCCTGGCGGACGAAGAGGTGAAGATGGTAGGGGTGGAGGCCGGCGGGAAGGGCATCAGCCCCGGGGAGCACGCAGCCAGGTTCGCCGGCGGCAGCATAGGCATTCTTCAGGGGGCGAAGAGCTACCTCCTCCAGGACGAAAACGGGAACATTCTCGGCACACATTCGGTCTCAGCCGGCCTCGATTACGCGGCCGTCGGCCCCGAGCATGCCTTTCTCAGGGATGCGGGGCGTGTGGAATATACCTATGCAAAGGACGACGAGGCCCTGAGCGCCTTCGAACTCCTTTCCCGAACGGAAGGGATCATCCCCGCGCTCGAATCATCTCACGCGATTGCCGAGGCCACAAAGCGTGCGCCGTTGCTTGCGAAAGACAGGATCATGATCGTAAATCTCTCCGGCCGCGGCGACAAGGACGTGCAACACGTGGCAAAGATCAAGGGGATTGAGCCGTAATGTCGCGCATCGGGACACGATTCAAACAAATCCGAAGCAGGGGGGGGAAGGCCTTTATCCCTTATATCATGGCCGGTGATCCGAACATGGCAAGAACGAGGGAACTCGTCCGGATACTCGAAGAGTGCGGTGCGGACATTATCGAGCTCGGCGTTCCTTTCTCCGACCCTCTCGCCGACGGGCCGACGATACAGAAGGCTGCCCAGCGAAGCCTCGCCGAAGGAGTGACCCTCGGGGGCGTCATAAGACTTGTCGAGGATCTGCGAACAGTAGCGACGCAGGTCCCGATTGTCCTTATGACCTATTACAATCTTATCTTCAGATACGGGGAAGAGAGGTTCGCCCGCGACGCGGCCGCAGCCGGAGTCGACGGGATGATCGTTCCCGACCTTCCCCCTGATGAAGCGGCAAACCTGCTGGGATTTTCCAGGAAGGCCGGCCTGGACCTTATCTTCCTCCTTGCACCGACCTCCACCAGGGAGAGGATAAGAAAAGTGTCAAAGGCTTCGAGCGGCTTTATTTATTATGTCTCGATTACGGGGATCACGGGCGCAAGGCTTTCGATGGATTCCTCCATTCAATCGCATATCGCCATGATAAGGGCCGCCACCGACAAGCCTGTGGCGGTCGGCTTCGGCATCTCGACCCCGGAAGAGGCTGCGGCTGTTTCACGGTTTGCGGACGGGGTGATCGTCGGAAGCGCGATAGTCAGGCGCGTCGCGGACACGGACGAAGAAGTGAAGAGATATCTGCTTTCCCTGAGAAGTGCAATACGTTGAAGGGCCGCTTCATGCCGGGACCGCCTGGCCGGTTAAGCGGCAGTCGGGGCGCCTGGAGCCCCGCCGGCACAGTCCGCCTGTTTACCTGACCGGCGGCCCATTACTTCCGGATGATGGCGGTGAGGCGCAAGGAAGGCGATCCGGCAATCTCGTCGTACGCAGGCAGACAATATGGCATGGTTTAAGAAGAGCAAAGAACTGAAGCCGGACAAAAAAGTGAAGATCCCCGAAGGGCTCTGGGTGAAGTGCGAGAGCTGCAGGGAGATCATTTACAGGAAAGAGATAGACAAGAATCTCAGGATTTGTCCTAAGTGCAATTACCATTTCAGGATAAGCGCACGGGAGCGTCTCAGGCTCCTTGTAGATGAGGGCAGTTTTGTCGAGATGGACGCTTCCCTCGCGTCGAGCGATCCCCTGCACTTCAGGGACAAGATGTCCTACCGTGAGAGGCTCGATGAGAACAGGCAAAAGAGCGGCCTTGAAGAAGCGGCGATATCCGGGGAGGCGGCGGTCGAGGGACACCCCGTGATAGTCGTGATCATGGACTTCCTGTTCATGGGCGGCAGCATGGGCTCCGTGGTGGGGGAAAAGGCGCTCAGGGCCGCGGAGGCGGCGATTGAAAAGAAAAGGCCGCTCGTCATCGTTTCGTCGTCAGGAGGAGCGAGGATGCAGGAGGGGATCTTTTCGTTGATGCAGATGGCGAGGGTCTCGGCGGCGATCGCGAGGCTCAACGAAAGCGGCGGGCTCTATATTTCGATACTCGCCGACCCCACGTTCGGGGGGGTGACGGCGAGCTTTGCGATGCTGGGAGACGTGATACTCGCCGAGCCGAGGAGCCTGATCGGCTTTGCCGGACCCAGGGTCATCGAGCAGACGATCAAACAGCAGCTGCCGGACGATTTCCAGCGCTCCGAATTCCTCCTCGAACACGGTCTCATCGACAGGATTGTCGACCGGAAGGACATGAAAACGATGATCGCGAAAATCATCGAACTCCTGGCATGAAATACCGCGAGACGATAGCTTATCTTTACGGATTGCAGCAGTACGGCATGAAATTCGGCCTCGACAACATTACGAGACTCCTCTCTGCTGCCGACAACCCCCAAAAGACATTCCGGTCCGTGCACGTGGGCGGCACGAACGGTAAGGGCTCCACTGCTGCGATGATCGAGTCGATGCTGCGGACCCCGGGCATGACCACGGGGCTTTTCACCTCCCCGCACCTGGTGAGTTTTACCGAGAGGATCCGCATAAGCGGTCAGGAGATCGCGGAGGAAGAAGTTGTTTCTCTGGCAGATGAGGTCAGGCGGATTGCGGGGGGTATTGATGGCTTCTCTCCGACGTTTTTCGAGGTCGTTACCGCGATGGCGTTCCTGCACTTCAAGCGGCGGAATGTGGACTGGGCTGTCGTTGAAGTGGGCCTCGGCGGAAGACTCGATGCGACGAATGTTTTGACCCCCGAGGCGACTGTCATTACCTCGATCGGATACGACCACTGCGAGTTTCTCGGTAAGACACTCGGGGAGATAGCAGGGGAAAAGGCCGGGATAATCAAGGATGGCGTCACCGTCATCACCGCCGGGCAGATGCCGGAGGCGATGACGGTCATAGAGAAGAGGGCTGCGGGAAAGGGATGCCCGTTGTTCAGGTATGGCGGAGAGTTCACGGCGGAACAGGTATCCGATTTCCCCGGAGGTATTCAGTTTCACTACGGGGGTCTCAGGGAATACGAGAGGATTCAACTGCCCCTTGCGGGCAGGCACCAGGCGGTCAACGCCTCGATGGCCATAAGAACCATCGAAGCGCTTTCCGAAAAATATCGGAGCCTGGAATGCGATATAAGGAAAGGGCTCGAAAGGGTGAAATGGCCGGGAAGACTTGAAATGGCGAAAGACGATCCGCCGGTTCTCATCGACGGCGCCCACAACCCCCATGCGGCCCTTGCCCTCTCCAGCTATTTGCAGGAGACGCTCTCTTGCCGGTATAAAAGGATAATCCTCGTTGCGGGGATCATGGCGGACAAGGATGTCGACGGGATACTGAACCCCCTGCTTCCGCTTGCCTCAGAGGTCATTTTTGCGTCTCCGGCATACGGCAGAGCGGCTTCAGCGGAGGCGCTCGCCGGCCGTGCGGCCGCAAAGGGCTACTCCTCCCGCATAGGAGGGGGTGTTCGCGATGCTCTTCTGATGGCGGAAGGGCTCTCCAGGGCCGGGGACCTCATTGTTGTGACCGGCTCTTTCTACACGATAGGCGAGGCCAAGGAGGCGCTCGGGACGAAAGGCGTACTCACGAGGCTCAGGGAATGACCTGTCCGGGAGTCGGACGGAAGACAGGCGGGATCGCCCGGCTGACCATCGCCTTTTTGCTTTCGGCCGTCTTTTGCCTTTTTCCTCTGTCGTTGGCTTTTGGCGCCGAACGCGGGACCGTTATAACGGCGGACAGGCTTGAATACTTCTCGGAGGCGAGAAAATATGTCGCGACCGGTGCGGTGAAGATCGAAAGAGACGGTGCTGTGATCCACGCTGATGAAGCGACCTTTTTTGAGGAAACATCTGAGGTGGACGCTTCGGGACACTTTACCTACTCCGACAGATCATATTCGATAAAGGCCGACCGTGCAGAACTGAATATGGAGACCAGGACAGGCAGGCTCTTTGACGCGCAGGTTTTTTTCAAGGAAAAACATTCCTATCTTGCCGGGCGGGAGATAGAAAAAAGGGGAGAAAACTACTATTACATCCCCGAGGGATCATTTACCACGTGCGATGCCCCGATCCCTGCCTGGTGCTTCAAGGCAAAGGACATAAATGCTTATACCGGAGAAAAGCTGAAGGCAAAGGACGCCTCCTTCCGAATAAAGGGCCTGCCTGTTTTTTACACGCCGTATGTTGCGGCTCCGATCCTCACCGAAAGACAGACGGGCTTCCTGATCCCGGTTGTCGGCGACAGCTCGACGAGGGGTTTTGAGCTGCTCCAGCGTTTCTACTGGGCGATGGCTGAAAACCGGGACGCCACCTTTGCCCTCGATTACTACGGTAAGCGAGGCGTCGGCACCGGCATTGAGTACCGGTTCATCGAACCGGGGGACATAAAAAACAGTCTCTGGGTTTATCATATCAAGGACACTGAGCTCAAGAAGGATGACTGGGAGATAAAGGACCTCTTCGAAGACCGCCACCCCGGAATGCCCGGCGCATATCTCAATCTCGATTATGTGAACGAACAGGATTTCTACAGGGAGTTCAATCCCCAGAGGGATATAAGGACCCAGCGTTATATAGAATCGACGGGCGAGATCAATCGGCCCTTCTCGAATTCCCGGCTTTATCTGCTTTCCCAGTACCGGCTGGACCTGGAAAATCCTACGGGGGATGTGCCACAGAAATTACCGGAGGCCGGATATGTCCTGAATTACACGAGCGCTGGAAGCTTCATGTATTCGCTTTCGGCTACGGCTGCGAATTTCTGGCGGGAAAACGGGATATCCGCGGGGAGGGTGGATGTTTATCCTAAACTGATTCATTCGGTCGGGAGCGACTTCGTTGTAACCCAGACGGCCGCGGTTCGGGGAACTTCCTACGATTTTTACAATGATCAGAGCAGGGACTCTTTTACGCAGCGGGGCGCTTTCGAATACGACGTCGTAGGCCATACGAGGCTTTACAGGGATTACGCCTCCTTTACACATGTGATCGAACCCTCGATCGGATATCATTTTATCTCTTCGTCGCAGAACGACCTGCCTGTTTTCGATGAGACCGAGCTTTTCACAAAGACCTCAAACATCGAGCTGAGCGTTCTCAACAGGGCGATCATAAAAGGAGCTGAAGCGGTCGCATTCAGGGTGACGCAGGCGGTCGATACCTATAATTCGGACAGGCCGCTTCAGCCGCTCAAGATGGAGCTTGCCCTCAGGAGGTTCTTCCCGCTTGTCATGGAGGCTACATACAATGTCTATAACGGCGAGCTCGAAACGGTCAGTTCCGATATGACGTTCACCCTTTTAAAGGCTGCGGTCTCCGTGGGGCAGAGATACAACAGGGCTGAAAACATTATGACGTATACGGCAAATGTCGCGCTCAGGCCGTTCAAATCTCTCCGGATGGCGGCACAGATGTGGTATGACTCGAAAGGGGAGGGTCTGCAGGACCTCACTCTGTCGCTGGAATACCTGAGGCAGTGCTGGGGGATGAAGTTCGAGGCGGAAAAACATCCGGGAGATTTTACGATGAGGGTCTTGCTGGAGCTTAAAGGAATGAACTCGAAGCAGTCCTGATCCCGGGCTAACCGGTCACCGTCCTGCCTGCCTTTTCCCTTTTCGCCTGCTCGCCAGCGCAGCTTTTTTCAGGAAATTATCTATGGAGAGCACCGCGTCTCCCATAGAGGCATCTGATTCGATCACTACATCCGGATTCAGCGGTTCCTCATACGGTGCGTTCACTCCCGGCACGGGCCAGCCCGCGGCCCCTTTTTTATAGATGTCTCTCGGCGCGCCTCGCGTCTTTTCCCTGCCTGCTTCTCTTTTCCTGCAGACCTCCTGCGGGCATTTCAGATATACCTCGGTAAACCGGGGGATGAGTTCTCTTGCGAGGTCTCTCCATATTCTCCTGTTCCCTGTGGCGTCGATGATCACGTCATGTCCGAGCGAGACAAGCTCCGCGGCGAGATAAACGAGACCCCGGTACACGATGTCTCTCTCCGCATCCGAATATGTGGGGCATGGCGTTACGATTTTTCTGAATTCATCCATCCTCAGGAGGACAAAAGAAGGACGGGTGTCTTTGAGCGCATCAGCGACAGTGCTTTTCCCGCTCCCCGGGAGCCCGGTAATCCATATGGCCCTTCCGCCCATAGGGGAAGCTTAGCCCCTTATGAGCAAGATGGCAATCCCCCGACGATCCGCCGGCGATCTCCGCCGGCAACGGGTTCACGGAACATCGCGCAGCCCGTCATGTGACGGGTGCGGAATGTCCTGAAAGCAGGCTTCTGGCGGTCTCTATGTCCGCGCGAATCTGGCGTATAAGCTCGCCGGGGCCGTCGAACTTTTTCTCTTCCCTTATCTTTCCGATGAAGTAGAGGGAAATTTCTTCCCCGTATATGTCCTCGTTGAAGTCGAAGACGTGCACCTCTATGGCAAGGTCGTGTTTGCCGAAGGTCGGCCGCATCCCTATATTGGCGATGCCGTCGTAGAATTTGTCGCGCACAAAAAGCCTGACTGCATAAACGCCGTCTGCCGGGATTATTGAATGCTTGGGGGCTATGTTTGCGGTGGGAAACCCGAGCCCCTTTCCCCTGCCGTCTCCCTTTACCACGATGCCGGTGATCGCGTAAGTCCTTCCGAGCAGTCGTGCGGCATGCTCGACCTCACCGTCTTTCAGCAGGCTGCGAATCTTCGTGCTGCTGATCACCTCTCCGTCCAGAGAGACCTGCTCGACCTCCCGCACGGTGAAGCCGAGTCTTTCTCCCAGCGCTCTCAGAGTCGCGATGTTTCCTTCCCTTCCCCTGCCGAACCGGTAATTGAAACCTACGAAAATCTCCTTTGCGCCGAGCGTGTCGCACAGGACGCCCTTAACGAACTCTTCCGGCGACATCTTGGCGAACTCGATAGTGAAGGGGATCTTTACAAGTACGTCGACACCGAGTTTTTCGAAGAGCTTGATTTTCTCCTCGTAGATACTGATGAGCGGAGGACATTTTTCAGGGGCGAGGATCTTAAGCGGATGGGGCCTGAAGGTCACGACGATGCTTTGCGCCCGCGTCTCCTTTGCCCGCTGGATCACCTTGCGTATCAGTTCCTGGTGGCCGAGATGGATGCCGTCGAAATTGCCGAGGGTGATGACGCTCCTCGTGAAGGGGGCGGCGATGTCTTTCAGGTCGGTTATCAGGCGCACGGAAGATCTCCCACGATGCCTTTCATTTCCCGGTAGATTTCGTTGCCGATCTCCATCCCGAGGTCGATGAATTCCGGGCCGTATTTCCGGCCGGTCTGCGTCCTGAATGTATCCCTTATCTTCCGTATCCATTCCATTTTCTCCGGGAAACTGCAATAGAGCGTATGAGCCGAAATGCCGGATGATCCGAGTATCAGCCAGAGGGTGGACGTGAAATTGTCGGGCCCCCACCTGAACTTGTCTGCGTCGTAAAGTGAGTCGCTGATCAGCTTCGCAGTTTCGTCCGCTGACGGAAGCACATCCCTGAACGCCTCATGATTTCTTATGGCAGCGGTAATATAATTCCTGTAACGTTCTTTCATCTCACACCTTTCGAGTATCCTTCCCGCCTCGATGCTCCCTGCGGTCGTGTGGTCTTTTTCGGCGCGTCTGATATCATGGAGCAGCCCGGCAAGCTGGGCGCAGAGTCTCGCCTCCTCTCTTTCAGAAGGGCAGCAGCCGCGGAGATCGCCCTCGATCCGGGCGAGCGCCCCCGCCTCGATCGCGACCTTTCTAAGGTGCTCGAATCCGTGGGCCGGATGCATCTTCGATGCGTCGATCATCTCTTCGCATTTGCGGATCACGTCACTCGACGAAAAGGACGCCGCAGACACCCTGATCTCCCTGTCGTGATCCGAATAAAAAGAGGGCAGTCCCATACCCTCAGCCTTACTGACTGCTTTTTCCCTCAATCTCAGATAAATCGTCCGGTCCACGGAACTGCCTTCTATCACAAAAAGCCTTTGTTCAATTATAATAGTTTTGTGCGGCGATTATCCAAGTTTTCAGCGTCTTCCGGCCGGCGGTAAGGGAACCGGATGTTCAACAGGAAGCAGAGGCTTTACCGGGAAATCCTCGAAAACGCGGCGGACGGCATCTACTTTGTCACGAGCGAAAGGCGGATCCTGTTCTGGAACAAGGGCGCCGAGAGGATCACCGGATACTCTTCGGACGAGGTGCTCGGCAGGGGCTGCTATGAGGATTTTCTGAGACACGAGGACGAAACAGGGAACGTTCTCTGCGATTCGGGCTGCCCGCTTTTGATGACCGAGTCCGAAGAGGGGCCGCTGCGGCGAAACCTCTTCCTCAGGACGAAAGGCGGGAAGAAGGTGCTCGTCGAAGAGCACATCTCCCCCCTTTACAGGGAAGGTAAGATCAGCGGGGTCGTCATTGCCTTCAGGGATGTCGCATCATTCAAGAATCTGAGGCCTTTCCAGATGAGGACGGAAAAAATGGAGAGGCTCATACCGATCTGCGGGTGGTGCAAGAGGATAAGGAAGACGACCGAGGAGTGGGAAAAGATCGAGCCGTTCCTTGCCGGGGAGGGCTTCGGGGACTTCACCCATTCGATCTGCCCCTCCTGTGCGGAAAAGATTTTCTCGAAGAAAATCTACATGGAGAGCTATCAGAACATCTGCAAGGCGATCAGCACGAGTCTCTCCCTCGATGAGGTGCTTCAGCTCATCGTCACGAACGTCGTGAAGGTGATGAACGTGAAGGCGAGCCTGCTCAGGCTGCTTAACAAGGAGACCAGCTGTCTCGAACTTGCCGCCTTTACCGGCCTCAGCAGGAGCTATGTGGACAAGGGACCAGTTGAATACGATGCGAGCATAGACGACGCCCTTGCAGGCAAGCCGGTTTCCATCTACGACATCCAGGCTGACAGGAGTGCGAAATACCGGAGAGATGCCGAGAGGGAAGGTATACGGAGCATCCTCTCGATCCCCCTCAGATTCATGGACGAGGTGATCGGGGTGCTGCGCATGTATACAGCCGAACCGGTCGAATACTCCGAAGAGGACCTGAAATTCGTTTCGGCTATAGCCGACCAGGCCGCGATCGCGATCATGAACGCCCGGGTCTTCGAGAAAACGGTCTCAAAAGAGCGGGAGTACCTGAATGTCTTCCAGGAGGTGACGGAGGCCGTCAGCTCGTCTCTCAATGTAAATGATGTCCTGAACATGATCGTGAGGAAGATCCCCGAGGTAATGAGGCTGAAGGGCGCTACGATCAGACTCCTTGACGATACGGGAAAGGAGCTTCAGCTGGTTGCGGCATACGGACTGAGCGAAAAGTATCTCAACAAGGGCCCCGTGGACACGGAGGAAAATGTAAGGATCGCACTCAGCGAAAGGCCGGTCGCTATCTACGACGCCCCGACGGACCGGCGGATCCGCTACCGGCAGGAGGCCGCCGGGGAGGGGATAAAGAGTATGCTCACCCTTCCGATCATCGCCCGTGGGGAGGTGATCGGGGTGCTGCGGCTGCTTACGGGCGTGCCGAGAGACTTCACGGCAGATGAGATCGAATTCGCCGCCTCGCTTGCCGAGCAGTGCGGCACCGCCATCGAAAATGCGCGGATCTACGAGAAGCTGAACAGGGAGGTGCAGTATCTTACGGCGATTCAGGAAGTGTCGAAGATGGTGAGTTCCACGCTCGATATCAGCGAGGTCCTCGGAATGATCGTGAGGAAGATCCCCGAGATCATGAACACCAAGGCGGCAACGATACGGCTCCTTGATCCCTCCGGCATGAAACTTGAACTCGTCGCGGCCCATGGCGTGAGCGACAGGTACCTCGGGAGGGGGCCGGTCGACGCAGAGGAGAGTATTATTTTTGCGCTCGAAGGCCGGCCCGTTGCGATCTATGACGCCGCGACGGACGACCGGATTGTCTACCGCGAGGAGGCGAGGGAAGAAGGGATAAAGAGCATCCTCGTGGTGCCGATTGTCGTGCGGAAGCGAATCATCGGCGTCCTGCGGCTCCTTACCGCGGAGCACCGCTTTTTCAGCGGGGAAGAAATGGATTTTGCCGTGGCCCTTGCGGAGCAGGGCGGCATCGCGATAGAGAACGCGCAGATGTACGAGAAACTGGGTGGGCTGAAATAGGGGGCGGGTCAACAACGGATATCAGCGAAAGCACCTGGCGTTCAAGCGCGCATAGAAAAAGGGCCGTGGGGATCACGGCCCTTTTTCCCCTTGTCCTTTCCGCTATATCTTGAAAGGATTCACGAAGAGCAGGATCAGAGCTACAACGAGCGCATAAATACAGAGGGACTCGATCATGGCAAGACCGATGATCAGGGTTGTTGTGATCTTTCCTGATGCACCGGGGTTTCTTGCGATACCGTCCGTCGCGCCCTTCAGGCCCATGCCCTGTCCGATGCCGGTGCCGAGGGCGGCGATGCCGACCCCGATGCCGCATGCGATAGCAGTGAGCGCGTAGTAGTTAAGCTTCGCGCTGTCAGGAGCCGTTGCAGCCTCCTGCGCAAAGACGACGGGAGCGAGAATGACGACCAGCGCCAATACCAAAAGGACCATTGCGAGTGTCTTCTTCATTGCTGTTTCCTCCTTTCTCAAGGAATTGGATTTAATGTGCCTCTTCAACGGCACCAGCGAGATACAAAGCTGAAAGCAGGGTAAACACGAACGCCTGAATGACACAGACGAGCACTCCGAGCACCAGTATGGCCGTTGGGATGATTGCAGGCGACAGTATCGCCAGCACCGCAATAATATAGTGCTTTGCGCTCATGTTACCGAAGAGCCTCACCGACAGCGTGAGGGGGCGCGCCAGATGCCCGATGAACTCAATTATGAACATCAGGATCATAAGCGGCAGGGCCACAATGGAACGTATCGGCCCGAGGAAGTGGTTGACGTATTTGACGCCGTGGACCCGCACGCCATATATATGCGTTGCGATAAAAACCGGTATCGCCATGGCTGCGTTGGTGTTTATGTTCATCGTAGGGCAATAGAATCCCGGAATAAGGCCGAAGAAGTTGCATACGGTGATAAAAAGACCGATCGTGGCGACGAACGGAAACATCGCCCTCGCCCAGTGATGGCCTATGTTTTCTTCACAGAGGTTGAGGATGGCCTCCATGATCGATTCCATGACGTTCTGGGTCCCCGTCGGAACGAGCTTCAGTGAACTTCGGACGATGAGTGCGACGACGATCAGAAAGATTGAAGCAAGGAACGCATAAGACACATAATGGGGCACAGCCTGCGGGTTGATGAATATATCCATGAAGAGTTTTTCTTCTTTCATAACAACCTCCTTAGAAAAATCGGTTCTAATATTACCTGAGCGTTGCCCCCTCTGTCAACAGAAAGATAAAAAAGCTTGCATTTTTTAAATTGATAATGTATTAATAATTACAATTATAAAGAAAAAATATCGATTTGGATGAGAATAATATGACAAGGGGAAAAATGAAAAGAGACGTCAGCGAAGAAGAAAAAAAGGATATGCCGCTGTACCCG
>JBJKSM010000093.1:0-17322 GCA_046704045.1 Thermodesulfovibrionales bacterium
ATAAAATCATGGTGGGCAGTCGCAGAATCGAACTGCGGACACGAGGCTTTTCAGGCCTCTGCTCTACCGACTGAGCTAACTGCCCACGGATAATAAATATAACCATTACCTTTTTTGATTGTCAACCCGTGACGAAAGAATTCGCGAATAAAGGGAAAAAATACCTCCCGGCGATAGCCTCCGGCGCACTGGTGGCGCTCGCCTTCCCCTTCTTTGACCTCAATTTCCTTGCATGGGTCGCGTTTGTGCCCCTCCTTCTTTCTCTCTGGGGCAAGAGCGGCAGGGAGTCATTCGCGCGCGGCTACGTCTTCGGCGTCGTTTATTTTTTCGGGACCCTCTACTGGATTTACCATTCGATAAATTATTACGGCGGGGTCTCCTTCCCCGCGAGCATATCGATTGTGCTTCTCCTGTGCATGTATCTCGGCCTCTATCCGGCGCTCTTCTCCTTCCTTTTCTCCTCTATGCTCCGAAAAACGAAGCTCCCCGCTCTACTTATCGCGCCGGTGATATGGGTTGTCCTCGAATTCCTTCGCTCGTATGCGCTTACCGGGTTTCCCTGGTCGACTATAGGATACAGCCAGTACCGGTTTCTGCCTGTGATACAGATTTCCGATATCACCGGCGTCTACGGCGTCTCCTTCCTCGTGCTCGCCGTAAACGGCGCCATAGCTGATGCCCTGCTTTTGAAAAAGAGGGTGAAAGAGATGCCGCTTTTCCCCGTTTCGTTCACGTATGCCGGTTTTGCCTCGCTCGCCCTGCTCATCGTCGTTTCTCTTGGGTACGGCGCATGGAGGCTCGGGCAGCAGCGAAGGGGTCACCCGGTTACCGTAAGCGTGATCCAGGGTGACATAGAGCAGGACATGAAGTGGGTGCCCAGATACCAGCAGGAGGTCCTCGACACCTATTTTGCGCTTTCTAATGCAGCCGAGACATCCTCGCCCCAGCTTGTCGTCTGGCCCGAGACAGCGGCCCCATTCCTCTTCGGCACAGACAGGGCGAATACCGAAAAACTCATCGGCTTCGAAAAAAATCTCGGCTCAGACCTCCTCTTCGGCAGCGTGCTCGTAAAGGATGCATCAAAGGACAGAGTCCTTCTCTCAAACAGTGCAGTGCTGCTCGACAGGGAAGGAAAAACGCTTTACTCCTATGATAAAATACATTTAGTTCCTTTCGGAGAATACGTTCCTCTCAGGGGTGTTCTTTTCTTCGTAAACAGGCTCGCCGCGGGAATCGGCGATTACGCGCCGGGAAGGGAATATCTGAAGGCGGAAACCGGTTTCGGCGATTTCGCCACGCTGATATGCTACGAGGTGATATTCCCGGGGCTTGTGAGAAAATTTTATACCGGCGGCGGAGATTTTATCGTGAATATCACGAATGACGCATGGTTCGGCAAGACCTCGGGGCCGTACCAGCATTTCAGCATGGCGGTCTTCAGGGCGATCGAAAACAGGAAACCGCTGGTAAGGGCTGCGAACACCGGCATATCGGGGTTTATCGACAGTAACGGGAGGATAACCGCAAAGACCCGGCTGTTTCAGCGGCTGGCGCTGACGCGGACCATAAGGACAGACGGCACGCTGACGTTTTATACTAAGTACGGAGACCTGTTCTCCTATTTCTGCATTGTTTTGTTTATAATACTCTCGATGAACGTGAAAGTATGGAGGTAACATGTTGATCCAGTCTGAATTGAAGGAAGAGCTCGCCTCCCTCAGGGCGAAAACCGAAGCACTCAGAGGTTATCTTTGATGTCGATAAGAAAAAGGAGCTGATCGCCGGGATAACCGAAGACCTCGCCGAAGAAGATATCTGGTCCTCGCCTGAGAAAACGAAGGAACTCCTCAGGGAAAAATCAAGACTTGAAAATACCGTGGCGCCTTTCGCCTCCCTCGAAAACAAGCTCTCCTATGTCGAAGAATCGATAGACATCCTCGAAGAAGAAGGCGGCGACCTCTTCTTCAAGGAGATCAAGCGGGATATGGACGCCCTGAGGGATGAGATAGAGTCCCTCGAGCTCCAGAACCTCCTCTCAGGGGAACTCGACAAGCACAACGCCATCGTGACGATCCACCCCGGCGCAGGCGGCACCGAGAGCCAGGACTGGGCACAGATGCTGATGCGGATGTACCTGAGGTGGGCTGAAAGGCGCGGTTACAAGGTGGAGATCGTCGACATGCTTCCCGGCGAAGAGGCGGGGATAAAGAGCGTGACGTTTACCGTCAGCGGCGATTATGCATACGGCTACATCATCTCCGAGGCGGGCGTCCACAGGCTCGTGAGGATTTCTCCCTTTGACTCCAACAAGAGAAGGCATACTTCCTTTGCCTCGGTCATCGTTTACCCTGAGGTGGAAGACGACGTCGATATCGAGATAAGGGAAGAGGACATAAAGATGGACACCTACAGGGCCTCGGGCGCGGGCGGACAGCACGTGAACAAGACCTCCTCGGCGGTCCGTCTCACCCATATCCCCAGCGGGATCATCGTCGCCTGCCAGAACGAGCGGTCCCAGCACAAGAACAGGGCGATGGCGATGAAGATAATGAAGGCGAGGCTCTATGATCGCCAGATGAAGGAGAAGGAAAAGAAGATGGAAAACCTTGCCGGGGACAAGAAAGACATCGCCTGGGGGAGCCAGATACGGTCCTACGTCCTGCAGCCGTACCGGCTCGTGAAGGACCACAGAACAGGTCTCGAAGTCGGCGATGTCGACTCGGTTCTCGAAGGAGATATCGACAGGTTCATAAAAGAGTACCTCAAGATGAAGGCCCGGCATTGACCGGTATGATAAAGTGCCGATGATTTGTTGCTGCGCGGATACGGAGGGGAGATGATTAAAGAGGCGATCCACCTTCTTGCGGACGACATCAATCTGTCCGAACCGGAGATGGCGGAGTGCATGACGGAGATCATGGAGGGCCGGGCCACTGACGCCCAGATCGGGTCATTCCTTACCGCCCTGAGGGTCAAGGGCGAGACGGTAGAGGAGATCACCGGCGCAGCGCGGATCATGAGGGACAAGGCTGCAAGGATCAAGGCCCCGGCCGGGGTGCTCGACACCTGCGGTACCGGCGGCGACATGTCGGGCACTTTCAATATATCGACGATAACCGCCATCGTCGTAGCCGCGGCTGGAATACCCGTTGCAAAGCACGGCAACAGGGCTGTGTCGAGCAAGTCCGGAAGCGCCGATGTGCTCGAAGCGCTCGGGATAAAGATAGACCTTCAGCCCGAAAAGGTGGAGAAGTGCCTCTTCGAGACAGGATTCGGCTTCCTCTTCGCCCCGATATTCCACCCGGCGATTAAATTTGCGATCGGCCCGAGACGCGAGCTGGGGATAAGGACGATCTTCAACATCCTCGGTCCCCTGACGAATCCCGCGAACGCGAAGAGGCAGGTCCTGGGGGTATTTTCGGACAAACTCACCGGGACGCTCGCGCAGGTCCTCGGCAATCTCGGGTCAGAGGACGCCATGGTCGTTCACGGCGAGGACGGTCTCGACGAGATCACGATCACCGACGGCACAAAGGCCTCGCGATTCTCCAACGGCAAAGTCGAGAACCTGTATTTTTCTCCCGAGGATTTCGGCCTCGAACGGGGCACGATTGAAGACCTCGTCGGCGGAGACAAGGACAAAAACGCAAGGATCACGCACCGCATACTCGGCGGCGAAGACGGCCGCAAGCGTGATGTAGTGCTCATAAACTCGGCTGCGGCTATCATTGTCTCGGGCAGGGAATGGGATCTGTCATCCGCCGTTGGGGTGGCGCGGGATGCTATAGATTCCGGAAGGGCGATGAAAAAACTCCACGAGATCATAAGGGTCACGAATTCGCTCTGATTATTCGGGCCCGTACCTGGTAGACGCCGGGTTCACGGACACTGCGACAGGCATTATCCTTGATGCCGGCGATGCCGCAGTATGTTTACCCCCTGCGAAAGGATTCCCGAAGCCGTATCGATGACGACGTCGAATAGTGACGGTGTCCTTGTGGACACAAAGGATTGATGGAACTCGTCACCGGCGGCATAAAAAGCCACAACCAGCAAGGAAAAAAGGGCCCACCGCCACATCTTCTTTTCTTTCGAGTCGCCGCGAAAAGCGCTGAACAACAAAATACCGAGTATGAAATACTCGGTTACATGTCCCGCCTTCCGGATGAGATCGTGGATCATCTCCACCTGACGGCCCGAAAGCGACGGCGCCAGGAAACGCAGTATCGGCTCGATAACCAGGGAGGTATTTTGCGAGGAGAATGCCGATGTCGACATCAGGAAGATAACGCACATCCAGAGAAGCACCGGGGCCCAGTATCTGAAATTTCTCATCTTATTCTTCCATATGCGTTTTTCCGGTTATCAGGGCGCAGCACCCGTTATTTTAACAGATTGCGGAAACGGATCAGGCGTTCGGAGGCGGCATCCCGGGGATCTGCAGGGGAAAACCCAGGCTCCTGAGGGGGCCCGTTCATGTGGTAAAATGAAATGTGCCGGACATCTTGAGAATTTCGATCACTTTCCTCGTCATCATCCTCCTGCTCAGGCGAAAGCTGAATATCGGTTATGTGATGCTGATTGCCTCCTCCTCGCTGGCGCTCCTTTACGGGATGACAGTCCCCCTCCTCTTCCAAACCGTGAAGAATGCCTCGTTCGAGCCGATCACCGTCAAACTCCTGCTCGCCCTTTCCCTGATAAGGATATTCGAGCTGATAGCGAGGGAAAACAACGTCCTTACGGCCATGATGAGCGGCGTGAAGGGGTTTTTCAAAAGCCGCAAGGCGGTGATCGTCTCGATGCCCATGCTGATAGGGATGCTGCCGTCGCTCGGCGGCGCCTATTTCTCGGCGCCCATGGTGAAGGACGCATCATCCGGGCTCGGGATGGACCCCGAAGAAAAGGCATTCGTCAATTACTGGTTCAGGCACCCCTGGGAATATGTCCTGCCTCTTTACCCCGGGATCCTTCTTGCCTCCGCGATCTCGAAGATCCCCCTGCATGTCATGATCGCGGCAAATCTTGCATACGCGGTTGTGCTCTTCGGATCCGGCTTTGTCTTCAGCATGCGGGACATCGGGAAGGGCGTTCCGCGGAAAGGGCAAGGAGCTGAAAAGGAAGGGCCGACGGCCGGGACGGCAAAGAGCTTCCTGCCCCTTATAGCCATCCTTTTCCTCGTAATGGTGTTTCACGTGGAGTTGCAGTATGCGCTCCTGCTCGTCATAGCACTTCTCTTTTTCTGCTACCGTTACAGAGTAAAAGATATCCCCCGGTTCCTCAAGTACGGCTTCACGCGCGATGTGATCGTCCTGATCTTCGGCGTCATGCTCTTCAAGGAGACCCTTGAAACGTCGGGCGCGGTCCATAACCTGAGCCTGTTTTTTGTAGAAAATGGGATCCCCGTCGTCCCCGTGCTGTGTATGCTTCCCCTTGTCACGGGAATGCTGACCGGTCTCACGAGCGGGTTCGTCGGAAGCACCTTCCCCCTGCTCATCAGCATTACCGGCAGGGCTTCCGTGGCTGAGATGTCCCTTGCCTTCGCCTCAGGGTATATCGGGGTGCTCCTTTCACCGCTTCACCTCTGCCTCATTCTCACCAGGGAATATTTCAACGCCGACCTGCGGGGCATCTACCGGAGGATCGTGCCCGCATGCGGCCTTATCTTCCTCTCGGCGGTCGTAGAGTATGTGATAATGCGGTAATTATTTATGCTATATTTAAGAGGGCGCAACCCTTTCTCCGGACAGTGGGGACCGGGGCGCGGCGCCATTCCGGAAGATACATGCTGAAGGAACTCAGGATCAGAAACCTCGCAATTGTCGATGACCTCGTCGTCAGGTTCGGCAAGGGGCTGAACGTCCTCACCGGCGAGACGGGAGCAGGCAAGTCTATCATCGTGGATGCCCTGGGCCTTGCACTCGGGCAGAGGGCTCAGTCGGAGATGATAAAATCCGGAGAAAGGGAGGCCTCGGTTCAGGCATATTTCGAACTCGATGCATACTCCGTGCTGCCCGACCTCGGCATAGACATGTCTGAGGGGCTACTGCTCAGGCGCATCGTATCCTCGGCCGGCAAGAGCAAGGCATATATCAACGACACGATGGTGACCCTCCAGGGGCTTTCGGAAGTCGGAAGGGCGCTTGTCGATATTCACAGCCAGCACGAACACCAGAGTCTCCTCTCCCGGGAAAAACAGAGACTGCTTCTTGATTCCTACGGAAAGCTGGCAAACGATGTGGAGGGGGTCCGCGTGCTCTTCGGCGAAAGAAAGGCGCTCTTTGACGCCCTGACCGAACTCCGGGAGAAGGTCCAGGAGAGGGCCAGGCGACTGGATATTCTCAGGTTCCAGATAGACGAGATCGATGCGGCCTCACTCAACCCGGGCGAAAAGGAGAGGCTGGAGGAAGAACGGAAAATACTGGCCAATACGACGCGTCTGAAGGAGCTGACTGAAACGACGTATGCGCTGCTCTACGAGGCGGAAGGTTCATGCGCGGAGAAACTTTCGGCAGCGCTTTCTCACCTGAGAGAAATAAGCTCCATAGACAGCGGGATCGAGGAGACGCTAAAATTGATAGAGGCCGCGGCGCCGATGATCGAAGACGCCACTTTTTCGGTGAGGAGATACAGGGACAGATACGATCTCGACCCGGACAGGCTCGAGTCCGTCGAAGACAGAATCGAGACTATCAGAAGACTCGAAAGAAAATACGGAAACGCGACAGAGGAAATCCTGAGGTTCAGGGATGAAGCCGAAGAGGAACTGAAGAAGATCGAATCCGCCGACCAGAGGCTCGCTGCCCTGGCCGTGGAACTGGCGGGCAAGGAAGAGCAACTTCTTAAGGCCGCCAGGTCTCTTTCCGAAAAGAGAAAGCAGGCCGCCGCCGAGCTGGGGGCGCTTATCGGGCGGAACCTTGCCGAACTCGCCTTTGGCAACGCGGAATTCAGGATCGATGTAACGCAGGATGAGCAGGGCGTCGGTCCGGGTATCGGGCCGCAGGGCATGGACAGGATCGAGTTTCTCTTCTCCGGCAACCGTGGCGAGCCTCCGAAGCCCCTCGCGAAGATCGCATCCGGGGGAGAGCTCTCACGCGTGATGCTCGCGCTGAAAAGTGTTCTGGCAGACCTCGACAGCATACCGGTGCTCGTCTTCGATGAGGTGGACGCGGGCATCGGGGGAAGAACGGCCGGGAGCGTGGGCAGGAAACTCGGTATGATCTCCGGAAGGCGGCAGCTGCTGTGCATTACCCATCTTCCCCAGATCGCAAGTCATGGGGACGTGCATATCAGGATCGAAAAGAGGGAGAAGGCGAACAGTGTCCATGTGGAGGTAAAGGAACTCAGCGGCAAAGAGCGGAAGGACGAAATCGCCAGGATGCTGAGCGGCAGTGTTACAGAGATATCGCTCCGCCATGCCGGAGAACTTTTGGAAAGGGTGAAATAGATGAAAGGGAAGATCAGCATAAACACCGACCTCTGCAAAGGCTGCAGCTATTGTGTGGAAACCTGTCCCTTGGGGGTCATATCGATCAGGAAGCGCTTCAACAAAAACGGGTACTTTCCCGCTGCGGCGGAGCATCTCGAAAAATGCACCGGCTGCGGGATGTGTGCAAAAATGTGCCCGGAGATAGCGATCGAGGTATTCAGGGAACAGAGAAAAGGGAGGCCGCGTTGGAAAAATACACGGGGACGCGACGACCGAAGTTCATACCCCCCCCGCATATGACCTGCCATGCATCCCTTTGAGCTTTTGTACTATCTCGGTTTCTCTGCCGCGAAGAATTATTCCCTCAAACACCGGAAACGGCTTCCTCACAAGGTAATGAGCATCGGGAATATTACGACCGGAGGCACCGGCAAGACCCCTGCCGCCATCGCGCTGGCAGAAGAAGCGAAGAGGCGCGGCCTGTACCCGGTCATCCTTACCAGGGGATACCGGGGAAAGGCAAAAGGTCCCTGCTTTGTGACAAGGGGAGAGGGCCCGCTACTTCCGGTGGAAGACGCAGGAGACGAACCTCTTTTAATGGCGGAAAGACTTGCCGGAGTGCCTGTGGTCAAAGGAGGCGACCGCTATGAGTCGGGGCTTTATGCGCTCCGCGAACTCAAGGCGCTAAATTTAAGGTCCGAACCCCTTGTTTTCATCCTCGACGACGGGTTCCAGCACCGGCGCCTGGAGAGGGACATGGACATCGTGCTGGTCGATGCCGCCAACCCTTTCGGAAACGGGACCCTTCTTCCTTTCGGCAGGCTGAGGGAGCCGCCGGGTTCTCTGGGCCGGGCGGACATTATAGTGCTGTCGAAGTCGGACGGTGAAGGGGACCTGCAGGGGAACGCACCTGCCGCCGCCCTTGCAAGAGAAATCCGGAGGTATAATGCTGAGGCCCCCATATTCCAGGCCGGGCACAGCCCTCTTTCGTGCAGATTGCTTTCGGGAGAAAGAAAACCTCCTGGATGGCTTTCCGCAAAAAAGGTCTTCGGCTTCTGTGCCCTGGGGAACCCCCGGTCATTCAGAAAGACGATCCTTTCCCTTGGCGCCGGATTCCTCGGCTGCAGGATCTTCCGGGACCATCATCGTTACCGTTCTTCCGATGTCGCCGGGATATTGAAGGACGTTAAGCGTTGCGGCGCAGAATGGATTGTGACCACGGAAAAGGATATAATAAAGCTCAGGAATTTTGATTTGCCCGACAATGTAGTTGTAATGGAGGTCGAATTTTCAGTCGACAGGGCCTTCTACGACGAGGTCTTCAGGGTTTAGATGACACGGTATTTGTCCGAGGAGAGTGCAAGATGATCAGATATATCAACGTGCGGAGCAGGACGAGGACGGAGTTTGTCGATATCACGGATAAGGTGCAGGAGGTACTGAAAGAGGCGGGGGTCACAAGCGGCGTCTGTTATCTTTACGTCCCCCACACGACCGCTGCGGTGACCGTGAACGAGGGCGCGGACCCGAGTGTCCAGCACGATGTCCTGGCGGTCCTGAACCGGCTCGTTCCCTTCGAGGGGGACTACCGCCACAGGGAGGGAAATTCCTCCGCCCATATCAAGGCATCGCTCATCGGGATTTCGCAGAATGTGCTGATCGAAGAGGGGAGGCTGGTCCTCGGCACCTGGCAGTCCGTTTTCTTCTGTGAATTTGACGGACCGAGACATAGAAGAGTGGCGCTGAAATTCATCGGCGACTCGAAGCATCAGTAACCTGCCTCCGGGAAGGACGATCATGCCCGAAAACCGGGACTTTGACGAGCTTTCCTATCTGAGAGAAGAGGTCAGGAGGCTGAGGGAATCCCTGAACCTTCTGACGCCGAAACTGGACGTCATCCTGCGGAGACGCGGGTTCCGTGTATACAAGAGAGAGCCTTCAGAGGACCTCCTGCTCCCCTCACAAGAGTTTATCGACGACTACTATGCGATGCTTCACAAATATTCGTTCCGTCTCTTCCTGCGCGATGTGATAAAGCATCAACACTTTTTCACTCACGAAAGCGTGACGAGATACGCCACGGATAGGGTCACGGCAGAATATCTCGAGTATATCGAAGGGGTCGGGCTTGCAGGAAGGCAGGACGGCGGCTATGCCCTCACGAGGCGCATCAAGAGTTTCGGAGAGACGCTCGAATGGTATATTGCCGAGGTGATCAGGAGAGAATTCGGCGCTGAGGCGTCCTGGGGTGTAAAATTCAAGAGGCCCAAGATCGGCGGCGACTACGATGTAATAGCCAAACTGGACGGAGCACTCCTCTATGCGGAAGTCAAATCGTCTCCGCCGAAGCAGATCTACGACAATGAGATAGCGGCCTTTCTCGACAGGGTCTCGGACCTTTCACCTGAGATCTCGATATTCCTGATGGACACCGAACTCAGGATGAAGGACAAGATCGTGCCGATGTTCGATGCGGAGCTGAAAAGGCGGAGCGAGTCGCCTCCTGAAATCACGCGCATGGAAAGAGAACTCTTTCAGATATCGGGCAGAATCTTTATAATAAACGCAAAAAAAAGTATCGTCGGCAATATCGAAAGGGTTCTGGCCCGGTATTTCAGGAGGTAGCATGGAGACAGGAAAGAATATATGCATACTCTGCGCATGGCGCGAGACCTGCAGTAAGAAGTTTTCCGTTTCGGGAAGGGATATGCGTTGCCCCGATTTTTCTTGCGACCTCCGGATAAAAGAAGAAACATCCGGAGGGCAGGAGGGCGGGGAAAAAAAGAAATAATCCCCGGTGCATGCCGGACTCCCGCCTTCAGCAGGTCACTTCGCCGGTCCGGCAGTCGTAAGCCGGACAAAAAAATAGTATAATACGCCTTATACGCCAGGGACACTTCAATCTATAATACATTTTCAGGGAGGGCCTAATGGATATCAGGGAACTTAATGACATCGTCAGTGTGAGCAAGACAGGAATCGAGGTCAGGGACAGGAGCGCCCTTCCCGCGTTCAGGGACAAGCTCATTTACGAGGCGGTCTTTTCCGAAGGCGACAGGAAGACGGGTCTTCTTCTGCTCGTCAAGGAAATCGCAAAGGCGTACGGCGCGGTACCTGCTTCGATTCAGGGCCTTTATGAGGAGATGGGCAGGAACTATCCCGGATTTACCGTGCCTGCCATGAACATCAGGGGGCTCACTTATGACTCCGCACGTGCGGTCTTCAGGAAGGTGAAAGAAAAGAAGGTCGGCGCCTTTATCTTCGAGATAGCGCGCTCCGAGATCGGCTATACCAAGCAGAGGCCGCTCGAATACGCTGCAGTTATTCTTGCAGCAGCGGTCAGGGAGGGCTTCCGGGGGCCTGTCTTTATTCAGGGAGATCATTTCCAGATGGTGAGGAAAAACTTTTTGAGCGACGCGGCCGCCGAAACAGGGTACATAAGGAGTCTCGTGCAGGAGGCTATCGGCGCGGAGTTCTATAACATCGACATAGACTCTTCAACGCTTGTGGACCTCGAAAAGCCGACGCTGAAGGAGCAGCAGAGACCCAACTTCGAAAAGACCGCGGAAATGGCTGCTGTAATAAGAGGGCTGCAACCGGCGGAAGTGGAGATATCGACAGGAGGCGAGATCGGCGAGATCGGGAAGAAGAACAGCACCCCGGACGAACTCCATGCATTTCTGGGCGGGTTCAGGGAGATGTTCAAGGCCGGCAAAGGCCTGAGCAAGCTAAGCGTCCAGTCCGGCACATCCCATGGCGGCGTTGTCCTTCCTGACGGCACACTGGCGAAGGTGAAGATCGATTTCGAGACTCTCCGCCGGCTGTCGGATATCGCCAGGAAGGAATACGGGCTCTCAGGGGCGGTACAGCACGGCGCATCGACGCTTCCCGATGAGGCGTTCCATATGTTCCCCGAGACAGGTACGTCCGAGGTGCATCTTGCCACGGGCTTCCAGAATATCATCTATGACAGCGCGCACCTGCCGGGAGACTTCAGAAACGAGGTCTATGACTATATAAAGACCGAGTTTGCGAAAGAGAGGAAAGAAGGCCAGACAGAGGAACAGTTCATCTACAGCACGAGAAAGAAGGGCTTCGGCACTCTTAAGAAGAAATGGTGGGATCTCGGCGAGGATGTAAGGAAACCCATAATGGCTGAACTCGAAAAGAAGTTCGCGCTCCTCTTCGAAAAGCTGAAGGTCGAAAATACTGTCGATATAGTGAGCAGGACAGTCGAACCTGTGGTTATCGGGAAAGACCTCCCGGAAGATATCTTGAAAGAGTTGGCGTAAGAAAGGCAGAGCTGATCATCGCCGGGGGCGGGCAAGCCCCCCGGCGATCTTTAATCTTCCGGTCCAGGTAAGATTATTCTTCCTCTTTGCCCCTGATCCACCAGTCGCTTTTGTCCGAGAACCACCAGAGGGATGAGTCGGTATCGAGGATCGTACGGGACAGTTCCCGCGCGATGTCTGTCTTCAGCCGCTTTATCGCAAAATCGAGCCATTCATCCGCGTATTTGTTCCCAAGATCCTTGTATTCCTTCAATGCAAGGATAAGTTCGAGCTGGTCGGCGTCATGGGCAAGCTGGGCCTCGGTGCTTTCGCCCTTTTCGAATTCGTCGACAAGCTCCTTGATTTCGTCGCCGAATGGCACGGTGGCTGCAAGATCTCCGACAGCTTTTTCTACGTCGGCCTTCACGTATTTTTTGTTCACGTAATTAAGATCCCCTGTCCTCGCCTCGGGGAGATCATGAAAGAGGCACATCTTGATAATTCTGTCGGTATTCGTATCATTCGACAGCCTGCCGAGCGTGTAGCCGATATAGACCGTTCTGAAAATATGCTCTGCAACCGATTCGGCGCCGGAACCGAGAAACTGGAATCCTGTCCGTGGCGTGCGCTTGAGCATCCCTGCCTCGAACAGGAAATTGGCGATATTTTTCATGTCTTCCATGGTTCTCCTGCCATTGGTAATTTTGGCTCTATTTTAGCACACGGCATTGGCGCGGCCGCAGAGATCTCCATAATCCCTTTCATCGTAACGCCCTGTTCTGGTATTATTGTCCTGCGCATTGATTTCCGGCCGTTTCTTTAATTTGACTACGAAATACTTACTTGAAAAATCAAAAGGAGACACGCCATGTCCGACTTGAAGAAAATGTACAAGACCATCATGGATGACAATTTCCCCGATACGATGACGATTAAGTTCGGGGAGCAGACCCTTGTCTATAGGAAGAGGGCATGGAAGATCCCTGATGAAAAGACGGGCGTTGTGATAGAAAAGGGGCTGCGTTACGGGGAAAACCCCGATCAGCAGGCTGCGCTTTTCGAACTTGTCAACGGGAACCTTGTCCTCGGGGATTGCAAGTATATAGAACCCGGAAACGGCCTTGTGAGCAGCATCACCGAGGAGGATATGATCCAGGCCGGGAAACATCCGGGCAAGACAAACCTGACCGACCTCGACAACGCACTCAATATAATGAAATTCCTGCTCGACAGGCCTGCCGCCGCGATCATGAAGCATAACAACCCCTGCGGCGTGGCTTACGGAAAGACGGTTGCCGGGGCATATGAAAGGGCGAACATGGCCGACAGGATCGCCGCCTTCGGCGGCTGCCTCGTTGTAAACAGGGCGATGGACAAGGTGACCGCCGAGATGGTCAACAGCAACTACCTTGAAGTCGTCGGCGCCCCCGAATATGAAGAAGGTGTCGTCGGGGTCCTCGCCAAGAGAAAGAACCTCAGAATCGTAAAGATAGGCAGGATAGAGCAGCTTGGAAAATACCGTGAGACGCGCTTTGTCGATTTTAAGTCGCTCATCGACGGAGGTCTCATAGTCCAGCAGTCTCCTCTCAACAAGATAAGGACAAGGGAGGATTTCCTGCCTGCGAAGACCGTTTACAAAGGCAAGGAATATGCTGTCGAAAGACAACCGACTGAAGAGGAATACAATGACATGCTTTTCGGCTGGAACGTTGAGCAGGGGGTTACATCGAATTCAGTGCTCTATGTGAAAGACGGGGTAACGGTCGGAATAGGCACGGGAGAGCAGGACAGGGTTGGGGTGGCTGAGATCGCGATCTTCAAGGCGTATACAAAATACGCAGACATGCTTTGTTTCGAAAAATACGGTGTGCCTTACAAGACCTTTGAGTTTGATGCGTCCCAGGGCAAGAGAGATGCTGCAGCACTCCGGAAGATCGACGATCAGGCAAGAAAGGAAAAGGGCGGCATGATAGGCTCCACTATGGTGTCGGATGCCTTTTTCCCCTTCAGGGACGGCGTTGACGTGGGAATAAAGGAGGGGATACGGGCGATTGTGCAACCCGGGGGGTCGGAAAGGGATTTTGAATCGATAGAGGCATGCAACGAGGCCGACCCGAAGGTGACGATGGTATTTACCGGACAGAGGGCGTTCAAGCACTGAAACGGCATTCGGGCTATCCCTCAGAGGGAAACCGGTTGACCGGTCTGCATCGTATACCGTAACTATTTGATTTATGGTATTATTTTTGCCTATTCGACGGCCCCGGGTTTTTTTGCTTTTTCCTGCGTGAAAGTCATGCAGAAATTCCCGATCCGTGCTATAATGGTTATTCCAAAGTAGCTGATCCTGAAAAGGTTTTTGGGGAAACAGTTTTCTCCGAAATTCCTCATACAAAAGGCTTGACAAAAAAAACTTTCTCTGGTAAAGTTGTAAGGTTTTTTCCCGGAGACATGAGAATTACTGATTCTTATTTTATGGAGGAAAAGTGCCCACGATAGCACAGTTAGTAAGGCAGGGTCGTAAGAGTTTGGTGAGAAAGACAAAAAGTCCCGCATTGAAGTCCTGCCCCCAAAAAAGAGGGGTTTGCGTAAGGGTCTATACGACCACGCCGAAGAAGCCGAACTCCGCGCTGAGGAAAGTGGCCAGGGTGAGGCTTACCAACGCAATGGAAGTTACTGCCTACATTCCGGGTATAGGACATAATCTGCAGGAACACTCGATAGTCATGATCAGGGGCGGAAGGGTCAAGGACCTTCCCGGTGTCAGATACCATATTATAAGAGGTACGCTCGACTCCACCGGGGTAAACGACAGAAGGCGCGGACGGTCCAAATACGGGACCAAAAAGCCCAAATAAACGGAGTAACTAATGCCAAGAAGAAGAGTAGCGGAAAAAAGGGAAGTACTGCCGGACCCCAAATACAACAGCAAGGTCGTGAGTAAATTCATAAGCGCCATCATGCAGGACGGCAAAAAGGCTATTGCCGAGCGCATCTGTTACGGCGCATTCGATGTGATCAGGGATAAGACGGGAAACGACCCGCTGAAGGTCTTCAAGGCTGCCCTTGAAAATGCAAAACCCCTTGTCGAGGTCAAACCGAGAAGGGTCGGCGGAGCGACCTACCAGGTCCCGGTCGAGATAAGGCCGCAGAGGAGAATGGCCCTGGCTTCGAGGTGGCTCATCTCGTACTCGAGGGGCAGAAACGAAAAGACGATGAAGGAAAGGCTCGCCGGCGAGCTGCTCGATGCATTCAATAACACCGGGTCTTCCATAAAGAAAAAGGAAGATACCCATAAGATGGCCGAGGCTAACAAGGCTTTTGCCCATTATAGATGGTAAAGAGAATAGAGGAGAAAGATTTTGTCAAGGTTCCCACTCGAAAAAACACGCAATATCGGCATCATGGCACACATCGACGCCGGGAAAACGACGACTACGGAAAGAATCCTCTATTATACGGGAGTTACCTATAAGATAGGCGAAGTCCATGAGGGCACGGCTGTCATGGATTGGATGGTCCAGGAGCAGGAGAGGGGCATCACCATCACGTCTGCTGCAACCACCTGTTTCTGGAGAGACCACAGGGTAAATATTATTGATACCCCGGGGCATGTTGACTTTACTATTGAGGTGGAGAGGTCTCTGAGAGTGTTGGACGGTGCGGTTGCAGTATTCGATTCGGTTGCAGGCGTTGAGCCCCAGTCCGAGACGGTCTGGAGGCAGGCCGATAAATATAACGTTCCCAGAATAGCTTTTCTCAATAAAATGGACAGGATGGGTGCCGACTTTTATATGAGCGTTAACAGTATGGTAGACAGATTGGGCGCGAATCCGGTACCCGTCCAGTTGCCTATGGGCGCAGAAGAGCACTTCAGGGGCCCCGTCGACCTCGTTACCATGAAGGCATACTTTTACGACGATGAGACCCTTGGCGCCAGGTATGTCGAAGGAGATATCCCCGATGATCTCATGCCCAGGGCCGTAGAGTACAGGGAGAAGATGATCGAGGCCCTTTCGGACGTTGATGAAAAAATAATGGAAAAATTCCTGAACGGCGAAGAAGTGGCCGCTGACGAGATAAGGGCCGCCCTGAGAAAAGGCACAGTTGAAATGAAGCTTACCCCGGTTCTTTGCGGCACGGCATTTAAGAATAAAGGCGTTCAGCAGTTGCTCGATGCGATAGTCGATTATCTGCCTTCTCCGCTGGACATCCCCCCGGTAGTCGGCAAAGATCCCGATAAGGGCGCCGATTTGACGAGAAAAGCGGACGAAAATGAATCTTTTTCGGCTTTTGCCTTTAAGGTGATGACGGATCCATTTGTCGGTCAGCTTACCTTCCTGAGAGTTTATTCCGGTGTCATGGAAGCGGGCTCGTATGTCTACAATTCGACAAAGGGGACTAAGGAGAGGGTCGGCAGGCTGCTTAAAATGCATGCAAATAAGAGGGAAGACATAAAGGAAGTCTCTGCCGGCGACATCGCTGCCGCCGTCGGCCTGAAGAGTACCCTTACAGGCGATACTCTTTGCGACGACAAGAACCCGATAATACTGGAGGCCATGGAATTCCCGGAGCCTGTCATTTCCGTAGCCATAGAACCCAAGACCAAGGCGGACCAGGAAAGACTCGGACAATCGCTGGGTAAGCTCACACAGGAAGATCCTTCATTCAGGGTATCAACCAATGAGGAGACCGGCCAGACGATTATCTCCGGAATG
This sequence comes from Thermodesulfovibrionales bacterium, assembly GCA_046704045.1. Classification (GTDB taxonomy): domain Bacteria; phylum Nitrospirota; class Thermodesulfovibrionia; order Thermodesulfovibrionales; family UBA6898; genus JAWOKY01. Next base: position 16,416 of record JBJKSM010000093.1, read on the forward strand.
GGAGAACTTCATCTGGAGATCATCGTAGACAGGTTATTAAGGGAGTTCAAGGTGGGGGCGAATGTGGGCAAGCCCCAAGTCGCATACAGAGAGACGATCAGGAACGCTTCGAAAGCGGAAGGCAAGTTCGTCAGACAGTCCGGCGGCCGCGGCCAGTTCGGTCATGTATATATAGAACTTGAGCCGCTTGAACCCGGAAAGGGTTTCGAGTTCCAGAGCAAGGTTGTCGGCGGCTCCGTGCCGAGGGAATACTGGTCGGCAGTAGAAAAGGGCATAAAAGAGGCGACCGAAGGCGGCATCCTTGCAGGCTATCCGGTGGTGGATATCCGGGCCACTCTGTACGATGGTTCCTACCATGAAGTCGACTCATCCGAAATGGCCTTCAAGATTGCGGGCTCCATGGGCTTCAAGGAAGCTGCAAGGAAGGGGAAGCCGGTCATCCTCGAACCGATCATGAATGTCGAGGTGGTTACTCCCGAAGATTATATGGGCGACGTCATTGGCGACCTGAATTCGAGAAGAGGAAAGATACAGCAGATGGAAAAGAGGGGAAAGGCCCAGGTCATCAAGGCCCAGGTCCCTCTTTCAGAGATGTTCGGCTATGCCACCGACTTACGGTCAAAGACGCAGGGCCGGGCAACATATACGATGCAGTTTGCGCACTATGACGAGGTTCCGAAGAGCATAGCGGAAGCGATAATAGCAAAGGTGAAAGGCGAATAAGCCGAAATTTTCAGTAGGGTCAGGATTGCCCGTCCCTACATTACAAGGAAGGTGACAAAATGGCAAAGGCGAAATTTGAGAGGACGAAACCCCATTGCAACGTTGGGACGATAGGGCACGTAGACCACGGCAAGACGACATTGACGGCGGCGATCACGAAGGTACTGTCATTTCAGGGCAAGGC
>JBJKSM010000094.1:0-18068 GCA_046704045.1 Thermodesulfovibrionales bacterium
CACATACTCTCAACTCTTTTCAACCAATGATATCAATGGCAAAAGGTTATAGGAATATGCCTACGCCTGGAGAGATAATGTCAGCATGCCGCCATGATTTAACATAATATTGTTCCGCAAGCGCTAAAGAGGCAGACTACGATTTTCTTGTCATCTCGACCGGCTCTTACCTGTCGTTCGAGGAGATACCGGGGCTGGGACCCGAGAAGGGTCATACCGACTGCACATTTACACTTGACCACGCGGTGAAGACGGCTGCGTCATGGCAAAAGATTATCGAATCTCCCGGGCCGGTCGTCGTGGGTTCAACACAGATGGCGAGCTGCTTCGGTCCATCCTACGAACTCGCCTTCGAGATGGACGCCGAACTGCGCAGAAGAAAGATGCGGCATAATGTGCCCATCCTCTACCTGACGTCGGAGCCTTACCTGGGCCACATGGGAGTGGGCGGCCTCGGGAAGTCGAAAAGGTTCATGGAAGACGAATTCGCCGAGAGGGACATAAAAGCGGTGGTCAGCCAGTCCATCGAAGAGGTGGCGCCGGGAGAGATAAGGCTGAAGGACGGCTCGAAGATACCGTTTAAATTTGCGATGCTGGCGCCGCCTTTCAAGGGTGTTCCCGCTGTTTCGCCGCTTGGCAACCCGAGAGGTTTCATCCCGGTGGACAGGAACTATCGTCATACGAAATACAGGAATATCTTCGCGGTCGGTGTGGCCATGGCTATAGCCCCTCCCGAGCCGACGCCTGTTCCCACAGGGGTCCCCAAGACCGGCTTCATGACGGTGAAGATGGCGAAAACAGCTGCTGCTGCAATCTTTGCCGACATCAAAGGGACAAACCCTCCGCCGATGCTCGACATCGACGTCGTATGCCTCATGGACATGGGCCATACCGCCGCACTCATGAAGGCGGCCCCCGCGCTTCCGCCGAGACAGGAATCTTATACAAAAAAGGGCGTCTGGGCGAAATGGCTCAAGGTATCCTTCGAGAGGTACTTCCTCTGGAAGATGAGGCGCGGGCTGAGCAATCTGCCATGAAGAAAAAACAGAGGTTAATCCTGGAATTCTTCCGACAGAATTTTTATTACGGCACTGTTCCATCCCCTCGGTCCGATGCCTTCCGCCTTCAGGAACCCGGGAAGGTCGATGCTTCGGTCATAGCTTCCGTCGTGCCTCTGCACGATGACCGGAACATCTGCCCGTTTCAGCATTGACAGGTCATTGGGGTTATCGCCGAGGGCAACGGTGGCGATACCGTCTGCGTCCCTCTTGTAAAGGGCGGTAAGAACGGTTACCGCTTTCCCTTTATCGCTTTTGCCGAGGAGATGAAAGAATCTGCCGCGGGTGTAATTTAACCCCTTTCCCCTGATCGCATTCACGAGGTTTTCTTCTTCCGCCGGGTCTCCGGTAAAAAGAAAGGGCTCGTCGAAATCCCTCATTTTCGCCATCTTCGCCTCGGCCGCGCCCAGCCCTGTAACCGCGGCGATTTCTCCGGGCGTCATGTCGCCGAACCCCGTTACATGAAACCCGTCCCTTCTCAGCAAAGTCATGGCATCTCTCAGTTGCGTGTAATGTGCGCCGAGTCTCATGACGACGTAATCACCTTCCTCGTGGATGCTGCATTCTCCGGATGGGATGGAGAAATGAAAATATCCCTTCGGGATGAAGACGCCGCCGCCGTTTTCGGAAATGAAGGGGTGATGATTATCCAGCTTCCTGCGGTAATATTCTATCTCCGCCCTCGTCTTGCTCGAACATATGATGAGGGGGATGCGCCGCCGGGCGATAAGCTCAAGCGCCGGGCGGGCGTCATCGAAGGAGTAGGTGTAATAGTCGAGCAGCGTGCCGTCCAGATCTGTGAAGAACAATAACCGCTTCATGATTCAAAGGATACCATACTGTGCGGGAGTATGTGAGCGGGCTGTCTATTTCCCGGTGCGAATATCTGATAGAATTTTATCGACAGGAGGGTCTCGTGTCACTTCGTCTGGTCGAATTGTATCTTCCCGAAACGGAAGGGAGGTCGGTGCCGTCCCTTTTGGACGAGAAACAGGTCCTCGGAATCTGGCAGGAAAAAATGGAGGAGGACCGCGTTATCGTTCGGATACTTCTTCGCGCCGAGGATACCGAGGCTGTACTGGACGGTTTCGATAAAAAATTTTCGACAGCGGAGGGCTTCAGGGTGCTGCTGCTTCCCGTGGAGGCTACCGTGCCGAGACCCCCTGAACCGGAAGAGGCTAAAGAGGAGGGCAAAGAAGCCCCGAAGAAAGAGAACCCGAAGGCCCAGCGGATAAGCCGCGAGGAGCTTTACAACGACATTGCGGATTCCGCAAGGATCTCCCGTGTCTATGTTGTCATGGTCGTCCTTTCTTCCATAGTCGCCGCCATAGGGCTCATGAACAACAATATCACGGTTGTAATCGGCGCTATGGTGATCGCCCCCCTGCTCGGTCCGAATGTGGCGTTGTCCCTTGCCACCACGCTCGGGGACACCGACCTTGCCCGCCGCGCAATTAAGGTAAACGCCGCCGGTATCCTGGTCGGGCTTTCATTGGCCCTGGCCGTAGGCCGCCTGTTTCACGTCAGTCCGGATGTTCCCGAGATACTGGCCAGGACAAAGGTCGGCCTGGTCGACGTGGTGCTGGCGCTTGCATCGGGCAGCGCCGGAGCTCTTGCCTTTACGGCAGGTGTACCGGCCACGCTGATAGGAGTGATGGTGGCGGTGGCGCTCCTCCCTCCCCTCGTGGTCTTCGGCATGCTCCTTGGCTCGGGCTTTGCGGCAAAGGCCGTCGGCGCTCTTCTGCTTTTGCTCACAAACCTCATATGTGTGAACCTTTCCGGTGTGATTACCTTTCTCGTCCAGGGGATCCGTCCCGTCACATGGTGGGAGACCGACCGGGCGAAGAGGGCGACGCGCATCTCCCTGATAACGTGGCTTGTGCTTCTGTTCGTACTCGTGGGGGTGATCCTGCTGGCGCAGCGGAGGTGACGCCAGCTTGTCACGGGCCGCACGGTCAGTATGTGCATCGACATCTCCTGCCAACGGAATTGCTGATGTGCGTTTTACGCGGAAGTCCTCGCCCTATGCTTCCCGGCGGGCTCGAAAAGTCCGCCCGACAAAGTCGCACTTCAGACTTAGCGAGATGATTCACGATTTCCAGCTGAAAAAAATGCTTCTAAAAAAATATTCCCTCTTCAAGGAGACGGCTTAGGGGTCAATTATGAGTTAAGGCTTGGGCCCTAAATGAGCACAACTGAGCACTAAGAAAACTGCGATAAATAGGGCAACATTTTATTAGGCGTTACCTTCCCCTCGGCAACTGTCATAAATCATCCACCTCTCAAAAATCTTCAGCGTAAACGCGATGCCAAGCATTGAAGTAAGTTTTGCGGCATCACTGCGGTCTTATTCCCGAGCTTCGGCAGTATCGCGCCACTCGACAGAGCCGAACCGTGTATCGCCGAGCAAAGTGTAAACCAGATTCACTGCTCCAACCGTCTGGTGCCTGCCGGGCCGGTCGGGATAGTGGGCATCTCGGCTCGAAGCCGTGTATTGGAGCCGTAGCGCGTGGCGCCCGTAAATGCGGACAGTGATCCCGGCGTTGGCACGGCCGATAAGTTCACTTCCCGGCTGTGTGGCGCCGAGGCCGCTGACGTAATACTCGCGTTCATTCACATCCAGCGCTGTCACTTCGCCAAAGATAAGTCGCAGATCGAGGAGACCCTGTGCGGCGATGCCGTAGTGATAGTCGCGCTGACCCGGGCCGGGGGCAATGCCGGCGGCCGCGTAGCCGACGCCGGCAAGGGCAGATCCCTGCAAAGCCACCCTGCGGGAGAGCCACCACTGGCCGGTGGTACCGAGAGAGGCAGCGGTGCTGGAAACCCGAAAGTTGTGCGGTGATATGTAATCATAGCTGCCGTAGAGGCCCCAGACCCCGCGATAAGAGTCGCCCACTTCGTATTCCCTCCCGAGGAGAAGACCCCGTGTCATGATGTTCTCAAAATAGTTGCGCGCGCTGCTGAGGGCGGTAAATTCGAAACGGAAATAGTCAAAGGGACGCTTGTATTCATAGCCCGGCTTCCCCGGAAGACCATAGTCCATCGAGAAGGTAGCAGACGCAACATACGACCTGAGGATGCTCGACCCGCCCTCATCGCGCAACTGCGAGCTTTTGCTCGCGCCAAGCTGCAGCTGCCAGAAGATCGCCGGATCGTAGCTCGGAAGGACGGGCTTGAACCGGTCGCCGAAGACAAGACGGTTGAAACCGGTGGACGGCGACAGCACTGCCGCGCCCACTTCATGCCATAAACCGGGCTTGCCATCACCTTTTTCAAGCAGGAGGTTTGCCATTCTGTAAAGCGGTTCTCCCAGGAAGGTCCCCGCGATGCCGCTTGCTATCTGGTCATTGACGGAGGGTGGGGTGGTCTCTCCTGCAGTCTCCCATAGAAAGCTACCGGCAAAGGTATAGCCGAGCGACTCCCAGTAGTTAAGACCTGCCGATCGCGCGAATCCGTAATAGATTGATCCCGCAAGGGGATGCAGGAACTGGTTCATGTCAAAGGAATCCTGATCGAACCCCCAGGGGCCACGGGTGACGTGCTTCCAAAAAGTGGAGGGAGTAGAATTATAAACTCTTTTTCCCCCTTCTGTTTCATTGCCGTGGGCGAGCCGGTCAAACCCATTGAGGAAGAGGATAAATCCCGGGATCTCGAGGGCTGGGATCAGATAGCTCTTGTGGAAGCCGGTACCCCATTTGGTCTTCAAAGCCGGGGTCTGATCGCTCTTGCTGCCCGCATCTTCCCCGGCGTTCGCTGCCCGTAACTCGGGGGTACCCTTGCCAATGTCCGCTACTTCATGAACTTTCAACTTCACGGGAACCAGTTCGCCGGAACAGGGCTCCACGGCGGAGCCGGCATCCGGGGCCAGAAGACTGATGGCGAAGACAACAATAATTATAGGGACCCGATATTTTTTCAGATTCACGGTGTCACTATAGCATGATTTGGACGCCTTGACAAAAGGTAAGCGTCTAATTAACCCGCCGGGCATTACGGCGTCGAACTATATGCGGCAGGTAATGTGTTAGGCCGTGCCCGCCGTGCTTGAACCCACCAGTGGGATCGTCTTCAGGCCCGCCGGGAGCCTGCATCACGCCGTCAAGGGTTATGAATGACAGAACAACAAGTTTTCTCATACTATCTCCCTTCGTAAGCCCGCTGAAGGGTTGCAATGTGGAGAGCAGCATGAATTCCTGCCCCAACAGCTCAATGTAACCATGTCCACCGTGCCAGAAGGTGTATTATGGAGGGTCGTTGTATCCTTGACCTTTGATTTGGGGAAAACGGAGACGTAGAATTCGGCTGCTTCCTTAGCTTCTTTATCAAACCATAAATGTGGTGTGATCTTTTGCATACATATTCCTCCTTTCTCGCTTCAGCTTTTTCACTATAGTGCGGATAAATAACGGCAGTCGAGGGTGCATGAACTGCGCAGGTGCCCGGTTATGAGAACGGTTACAATAACTGTGAGCAGGAATGCCGTCCGGCACACCCGTGCCATATTTCCCCGGGCCGGGCTTAAGCGAGAATATCCGGAGTCACCATCCAGCGCACCGACCAGACGCCTTTTCCGTCTCTCTCCACGCAGAGGACGCATCCCGTTCTGAAGGAGATGATATCCTTTTCCCGGTCCCCGCACAAAAGGAGTGATGAAAGCCTCCCGAGGTGGGGCAGGTGGCCGACGAGCATCAGGTCATGGGTCATGTATTTGAGGCGATCGTCCCAGATCCCGGGGTTATCGAGCGGGGCGAGGCCGTCGGTTTCGGAAAGGTTCCGGGGGCTCGCCGGCTTGAGGTTTCCCGCTATTATTTCAGCGGTCTGCTTTGCCCTCAATTTGCCGCTGTGAAGGATGTCTTTTGCAACGATGCCGAGCCGCGAGAGATGGCCGGCCACCCTCTCGGCGTCATGCACACCTTTATCCGAAAGAGGGCGTGAGGGGTCCTCTTCTTCTTTCTTTGCGTCGCCGTGCTGGATAAGATAGAGAAGCATCGCTCTCCTCCTTTCTCTCTCGGTCCGTTATCTTATTTTCAGGGTATCAGATCCGGCTTCTCCTGTCCATTCTCCTCCCGCCTGTGCATCAGGGAGGCAAAGGATGCTCCTCCGATAACGCATGTCACTCTATCGCCAGTATCTGGATATCCATTACGTTCGTGTCTGTCGGACCGCTGACCAGGAGCCCTCCAGCCTTTTTGAAAAAGGTATAGGAGTCATTGTCGGCGAGATGTTCACGGGCATCGGCCCCCCTTTCCCTGCCTCTTTTCACCGTGTCCCCGTCGACGATCGCGCCTGCCGCATCGGTCGGCCCGTCCGTACCGTCTGTGCCGGCGGAGAGAAGTCTTATCCCCCGGATGTCTTCTATCCCGATCGCAAAGGAAAGCGCCAGCTCCATGTTCCTGCCGCCCCGTCCGTTCCCTGTAACCGTCACCGTGGTTTCGCCGCCCGACAGCAGGCAGGCCGGCCGTGAAGAGCGCTTCGAGGATTTTGCGGCTATCGCTTTTTTTGCAAGGCCCCTGCCGACGTCCCTCGCCTCCCCAGAAACGGCATCGGATACGATCTCCGCCTGAAAGCCGATGGAGGCGGCCTTTTCCCTTGCCGCATGAAGCGCCCTTCCATTGTTCCCTATGATGACGTTGCAGACCCTTTCAAATATCCTGTCGCCCTGCTTGGGGGTCTCGGGAAGCAATCCTTCGGTGCCCCTGCCGAGGGTTTCGATTACCGCGCGGGGCGAACGATCGATCAATCCGTAGCGCTTCAGTATAGCCAAAGCTTCCGGGAATGTCGTGCCGTCGGGCGACGTGGGTCCTGATGCGATTACGTCGAGGCTGTCGCCCATCACGTCGGAAATTATCAGGGATATCGTGCCTGCGGGATAGGCCAGCTCCGCAAGCCGGCCCCCCTTGACCATCGAGAGATGCTTTCTCACGGTATTGAGTTCATGGATATCCGCTCCCGCCCTGAGAAGCAGGCCGGTGATCGCCTGCTTGTCTCCGAGGCTTACGCCTTCACGGGGAGAAACGAGAAGGCTGGAGCCCCCGCCGGAGATCAGGCATATGACAAGGGTGTCGGCCTCCGCCCTTTTCAGCAGACCGGCGACCTCCGCGGTCGCCCGTACCCCGCTTTCGTCAGGCAGGGGATGGCCTGCCTCATGGACCTTTATCTTCCCCAGGTCGTAGCCCCTGCAATGGCCGTATTTCGTGATCACGATCCCTTCATCGACGACCTGCGAAAGCGCCCCGGCAACGGCCGCTGCCATGGGGCAGGATGCCTTGCCGAATCCGACTACAAAGACCTTGCGATAGATATCTGCCGCGAAGAGCGATCCGTGCCGCTCCACGTAGTCCCTCACCAGGGCCTGCGGATCAACGGCGTTCACCGCTGCCCTGAATATCTCTTCGAGCGTTATATCGGCGGCAACCGCGCGCATCACATCCTCCCGTCGAAAGTGTTGCAAACGCCGGCATTCCGATAAAGGCGAAGGTTCATTCCTGTTTGGCCGCCTTTTCCGCCTCGAACATCCCGAGGGGCCGGGGACCCGCATATTTTCTGCCCCTGGCGATTCCGAGATAGAGTGCGCTGTTTATGACGCCGATGTGACTGAATGCCTGGGGAAAGTTGCCGATGAGGCGGCCGGACCGCGGCTCGACCTCCTCGGAAAGAAGGCCCAGCGGGCTTATGTATCCGAGCACCGAGGAGAAGATCTTCTCGGCCTCTTCCGCCCGTTCGGCAAGGACAAGCGCCTTGATAAGCCAGAACGAGCAAAGGAGAAAGCACCCCTCGCCGGCGGGGAGGCCGTCGTCGCCCTCGTAACGCTGCACAAGTCCGTTGCCGGCGACAAGCCTCTTCAGGACTGCGTCGATAGTGCCGAGCACCCGCGGATCATTGTGAGGAAGAAGTCCCATTGGAGAGATCAGAAGACCGGTCGAGTCGATGTTCTCGGAGCCGAAGGACTGGACGAAGCTGTCGAGTTTCCTGCTGAACCCCTTTTCGAGAATCGCGGTCTTGATCTGCTCCCTGGCCGTTTCCCAGTCTTTCAGAGGGGCGTCGAACCCCTTTTCCTCCGCTATCCTGATCCCCCTGTCGAGCGCCACCCAGCACATGAGCTTAGAGTAAACGAAATGGCGCGTTGCGCCCCTCACTTCCCACATCCCCGAGTCCTTCGTATTCCACACCTTGCGTACATAATCGACGACGTCGCTGAAAACCGCCCACCGTTCGGGCGAAATCTCTTCTCCGTGCCTGGTGGTATCGTAGACCGCATTCAGCATCTCGCCGAATATGTCGAGCTGCTTCTGTTTCGCGGCGGCGTTGCCGATCCTCACCGGCCGCGACCCTTCGTATCCCGAAAGATGTTCGAGGACCGTTTCCTCGGGATTTTTTTCGCCGCGCAGGGGATACATTGTCATGATGCGCGAGGGGTCGCCCGCTTCCTCGGCGATCCTGATCAGCCAGTTCCGGAAATCGCGGGCCTCTTTTTCATGACCGAGATGAAAGAGGGCCTGGTTTGTAAAAGAGGCGTCCCGTATCCATGAATAGCGGTAGTCCCAGTTGCGGACCCCTCCGATCATCTCCGGGAGGGAAGTGGTCGCCGCTGCGGCGATGGCGCCGTTGCCGGGATTTGACAGGAGTTTCAGCACGAGCCCCGAACGCACAGCGAGGTGATGCCAGGGGTCGTCGATGACGCAGGTTTCGCGGTTGCATGTATGAGCCCATTCCTGCCAGAATTTCTTGACCCGCGCGACTATCCTGTCGCACTGCTTCGACGTGAGCGGCTCGTTATGGTTGTACTGCAGCGTAAACCAGAGCGACTCGTCTTCCTGCAGCGTCAGGCTGCCGTCGGCGCCGCCGTCATGGACGAACATCGGCGCCGGCGACTGGAAGAAGAGGTATTCATCCCCCAGCCTGAAAAGAAGCCCGCTTTCGGAGGACTCCGCATCCGGGACCGCTGCGGCATAATTGAAACGCGGCCTGATGCTGACGGCAAGTTTCACCATGCCCTTTGTACATTCGACCTTTCGGAAAACCGTGCTTAAAGGCCCGGCGTCTTCCACTCCTTTGACGGGCATGAAATCGGTTAACACCGCATTGCCGAGGGGCGTGCTGAAGGTCGTCTGGAGGATATTTGTGTCACGCGCGTAGGACTGCAGTGAATCGTATTTCGTGACCGGTCGTATTGAAAAATGGCCGCCCCGCTCCGCATCCAGCAGACAGCCGAACACGGAAGGAGAGTCGAGATGAGGGAAGCAGAGCCAGTCTATGGAGCCGTCTTTCGCGACAAGAGCGCACGTATCGAGGTTGCCGATGATGCCGTAGTCCTCGAGTTTCTTGTACGCAGCCATTATATGTCATCCATGGTAGTATGCCTGTCCATACGCGGCCTTCGGGCTTTTTCCAAGATACCATTTATGGCGGGGTATTGCAATTCGTTGACGCCCCGCCGGTAATGTAGCTACAATAGCTATATACCCTTGAGGAGGTTACCATGACCATAGTCGGCGTGCGTGATTTGAAGAACCAGTTGCCTAAATACCTCGATTTGGTAAAGAAGGGCGGCCGGGTTATTGTTACCGACCGGGGAAGGCCGATTGCGATTATCCATGATCTGGCAGGCGTTGAGGTAAATGCCGACCGGGAGGAGATTCTTGCTTCCCTTGCCGCTTCGGGCAAGGTCCGTCTGCCTGTCAGGGCCGGGGGCCTGAAGAAATTCGATGGCGCCGCAATTAAAGGCAGGAGTATCACGGAGACCATTCTGGAGGACCGCAGGTGATCTATTTTGATACAAGCGCCCTTGCCAAGAAATATCTCAAGAAAGAAAGAGGGCGCGGCAGGGTACTTGAACTGCTTGAGACTGATCCGCAGGGCCTTGTGTCTTCCGCCCTGACGCATCTTGAGATAATGTCGGCCCTTACCAGAAGGCAAAAGGAAATTACAGGTTTCGAAAAGGCCGTAGATGCGTTCCGTGAAGACTGGGAAGCCTTTATTGTTTGGGCTGTTGATGGCGATGTGATCAATGACGCAGTCGCTCTAATCAAACGGCACAGACTAAAAGCCGCGGACGCAATTCATCTGTCGACGGCGCTGAGCGTGCGAAGCCATACAAGGGACCGGCTCGTTCTTGTTAGCAGCAATCTGGAGTTGCTTGCGGCGGCGGATCACGAAGGGTTGGTCGCGGTAGACCCTGGAAAAAAGGAATAAGGACGATCCTGCCCTCCTGGTTCGTGAGAAAGTGGACTTTTTTTGCGGCAGGTGGAATATAATAGTGCATGTCACCGAGGCCCTTCTTGAAGCTGCGTCTCCTTTGACAGAAGGAAAAATACATGGACCGCAGATTTTCCCGGACAAAGATAGCCCTGATCGTCGCCGTCGGACTGACTGTGATCTTCCTGTCGCAGATCATTTCCCTCTACGTCGACTGGCTCTGGTTCGGCGGTCTTCAGCTCAGGGAACTATTGGTCAGGAAGGTGGTCGCCCAAGCGCTTTCTTCCCTTTCAGGCTTCGCCGCCGGGTTCCTGGTCTCTTACGTCAGTATAGCGCTGGCGATGAGGGTGACAAGGGACAGGGTCGTGTCTCCGCCGGCTGCCTGGGATACCCCGGCCGTCCGGGCCGTACTCGATCACCTGGGTAAACTGAAGCTTATCATCCCGGCCCTGCTCGGTCTTATGGTCGCATTCCTCTTTTATGGTAACTGGTTCACGTTCCTGTCGTATTTCAATGCCGCATCGTTCGGGTATGCCGACCCGATATTCCACATGGACGCGTCTTTCTATCTTTTCTCCCTGCCGGTCTTCGAGGTCATCTCCGGTACGGCGCTGTTGCTGCTCGCAGCCTCCCTTGTCCTTGCCGCCGCCCTTTACGTCGTAAGGGGGGCCGTGTATGCGGACCGCCGAAGAGTGGCTGTGGAGAGGGTTCCCTCAGTTCATTTGTCGGTCCTGGGGGCGCTGATTTTCCTTGTACTGGCCTTCAATGCCTTCATCGATATGCATGAGATCCTCTATTCGACCCACGGGCATGCGGCCGGGGCCACCTATACGGACGTTCACGCGGTAATACCTTTTCTGAAGCTGAAGATGGTTGCGGCGGTTGTTGCCGGGCTTCTCGTCCTGAGCAACATCCTGCTGCGCAGAAGGCTGCTCGTTGCCGGGACTGTCGGGGCCTACATCGTGTTTTCCTTCGTGGGGGGCTCCGTTTACCCGTCCCTCCTTCAGAAGTTTGTGGTAGCCCCGAACGAACTTGCCAAGGAAACACCCTATCTGCAATATAACATCGCCGCCACGCGAAAGGCGTTCGACCTCGACAAAGTGCAGGAGAGAGACATATCGGGCGACATGACGCTCACCTCTGACGATATCGGACGCAACAGTGCGACCATCGACAATATCCGTCTCTGGGACAATAAACCGCTCCTCGACACCTTCAGCCAGGTCCAGGAGATACGGACTTATTACCAGTTCGCCTCGGTGGACAGCGACCGCTATATGATCGACGGGCAATACCGCCAGACGCTGCTTTCGCCGAGGGAGCTGTCGCCGGAGAGCATCCCGACGAGAAACTGGATCAACGAAGCGCTTACCTTTACCCACGGATACGGGGTGACGCTCGGGCCGGTGAACCAGGTGACGCCGGAGGGACTGCCGGTGCTGATGATAAAGGATATCCCTCCTGCTTCTACGGCCAGCAGCCTGCAGGTGAAGCGTCCGGAGATCTATTTCGGCGAAGTTGCCGGTGCCGGCGATTATGTAATAGTCGACACGAAGGCAAAGGAGTTCAACTACCCCGCGGGAGAAAAGAACGTCTACGACAAATACGCGGGGAAGGGCGGAGTAAGGATCGACTCCGACCTGAAGAAGATGATCTTTTCCGACTATTTCGGCTCTCTCAAGATATTCCTGTCAAGCTACATCACTCCCGAAAGCAGGGTCCTGTTCAGGCGCAACATCACCAGGAGGGTCGAGGCTGTAATGCCCTTCCTTGTCCTCGACAGGGACCCTTACATGGTGATATCGAAAGACGGCCGGCTCTTCTGGATATATGACGCCTACACGGTGAGCAGCAGGTTCCCCTATTCCCAGTCCTTTTCGGGGATAAACTATATCAGGAATTCCGTGAAGGTGACGATAGACGCCTATGACGGAAGCATGAAGTTCTATATCGCAGATGAAAACGACCCGATCATCCGGACGATCGGCAACATCTTCCCGGGAATATTGCGGCCACTTTCGGAGATGCCCCCGGACCTCAGAGGACACGTTCGATATCCCGAGGACATATTCCGCGTTCAGACGGCGGTGTATACCACGTATCATATGCGGGACCCCCAGACTTTCTACAACAGGGAAGACCAATGGGAGATACCGGTGATGGGGGGAGCCGACGACCGGGCGCAGATGGAGCCTTACTATACGATCATGAAGCTGCCGGAGGAAAAGAAGGAGGAATTCATCCTCATGCTCCCCTTTACCCCGAAGAAGAAGGACAACCTCTCGGCGTGGATGGCCGCACGCAGCGACGGCGACAATTACGGAAAACTCGTGGTCTACCGCTTTCCGAAGGACAGGCTCGTATACGGCCCCAAACAGATCGTAGCGAGGATCAACCAGGAAACCGGGATATCGCAGCAGGTCTCACTCTGGAACCAGAGGGGCTCGGAGGTTATCCAGGGCACCCTGCTGATCATCCCGATCGAAAACTCGCTGGTCTATGTCCAGCCGCTTTATCTCCGGGCCGAAACAGGCAAGATACCCGAGCTGAAAAGAGTCATCGTGGCGTATGAAAACCGTATCGCGATGGATGAGACCCTCGACGGCGCCCTGGCCAAAATATTCGGGCAGTCGGGTCTTACTGAGGTCAAATCACCTTCCCCGGCAGCGCCGGCTTCCGGACCGGAAGCGGACCTCCTGGCCCGGGCGAAAGAACATTTTGACCGCGCGATAAAGGCACAGCGTGCCGGCGACTGGACGCTTTACGGGCAGGAGATAAGGAAGCTCGGGGAGATCCTGGACCGGATGGGCAGGTAGGCGGCGGTTCGCCGCAAAGACGCACTGACCGCGCAGACGTTCCGGGCGGAAAGGGCCGTTAACTCAGGGACCGGCGGCCCGATCCTTAAGGCTGGCGGCGATGCCCGTTTCGACGGGCGGAAGCTGTTTCCTCGTCACTTCGAGCGACGAAAGCCATGCGGTCGAGCTCTCGCCGGTATTGTCCGAATCGTCCATGAAGCTGATGGCGGCGGTCGCAGGCGGCGTCTTTCCGAATGCCTTCCTGAAATCATCCAGCACGTTCACTTCTTCATGCCGCCATTTCCCGGCCTGCCCGCTCCCCGCTTCGAGAACGACGTATTTTATCTCTCCGAATCCCGGACTGGAGACGATTCTCTCCTTGTGCTGCCTGTTCGCCCAGACGTAGCAAAGGGCGTAGCGGGGCGGATACTGCCCGTATATCTTTTTCGCGAAAGAATATTTAAGCTTTGTAAAAAAGCCCGCCTTCTCAGGGTCGTACTTGAACATGACATAAAGACGGGCCGGGGAGTCGTTGTTTTTCTTTTCCCTGATGTCCCCTTTTGAGTAGACATTGCTGACCTTCCATTTCCATCGCACTATCGGGTACTGGTAGACGTCGAATTCCCTGTTACAGAGAATGGCCGAGGAGGAACCGCTGCTTTCGGCCTTCAGGCAGGTAATGCCGTTTTCGTCTGCGACGGAATAAACCGTATCTTTCCTGGACTTGTCGTAGCAGAGGGGCTTCCAGTTGTTCAGGTTTGCAAAATTCTCACGGATAACGGTGTTGCCCGATGCAAAGACCGCGGATGCGATCCAGGACAGAGAAAGAAACACTGCAAGGATACAAACTGATTTCCGCACTGTTTTATTATATAGTGAATCAGTGCCTTTTGCAAAATAGCCCGCCGCTGCAAAATGAAAAAACATTTGCCGCAGAGGCCTACTCTTCAGCTTGCCGGCCCGTTGGTCTGGAGGCCTGTAAGCTTGTAAGCTTGTAAGCTTGCAGGCGTTTCAGGCCCGCTTCTTCAGGAGGTACTTTATTGTCATCCCCTGCACGAGTATGGAAAACACTACAACACAGTAAGTCATGGTTACGGTCGCCTCCCTTGCGGCCCCGAGAGGCAGCGACAGGGCGAGCGCAACCGGGATTCCTCCCCTGAGCCCTCCCCATGTCATCACCTTGAGAGACTCATAATCGAAATGTTTCCCGGGCGTCAGGAAACAAAGAGGCATCCCTATCGAGGCGAGCCGCGAAAGCAGGACCAGGGGAACGGCGGCAAAGCCTGCGACGAGAGAACCGGCCGAGATGGTGACGACGAGAAGCTCGATGCCTATGAGTACGAAGAGCACCGCGTTGAGGATGTCGTCGATGAGCTCCCAGAAGGTGGTGAGGTTGTGGCGGGTCTTTTCAGACATTGCGAACGCCCTGCCGCGGTTGCCGATGAGCAGGCCCGCAACCACCATGGCTATCGGCCCGGAGGTATGGAGCCCGGAGGCGAGGGCGTACCCGCCCGTGACGAGCGCGAGGGTGATGAGTATCTCCACCTGGTAATTGTCTATGCTCTTCAGCAGAAGATAGGCGATCCACCCGAGGACCAGCCCAAGCACGATTCCTCCGGCGGCTTCCTCGATGAACAGCAATACGACACCGGGGACGGACATGCCGCCGTTCCCCCCGGCAACTCCGAGAAGTACGACAAAGACCACCACGCCTATGCCGTCGTTGAACAGCGATTCGCCGGTGATCTTTATCGCGAGACCTTTCGGGGCGTCGGCGTCCCTGAGGATGCCGAGCATGGCGATGGGATCGGTAGGGGAGATGAGCGCGCCGAAGAGCAGGCAGTCGATGAAACGCATGCCGAGGTCAAGCCCGGACGACAGCAGCCAGGTCAAGACCCCGACGATGAGCGTGGAGAGGATGACCCCTATGGTGGAGAAGATGGCGATCTCCCATTTTTCCTTTTTCAGCTCGTTGAGGTCCACGTGCATGGAGCCTGCGAAGAGGAGAAACCCCAGCATCCCGACCATCAGCACCTCGTTGAAGTCAATGTTCCTTATCAGTGCTATCCACTGGTTCTCGATGTCGATGCCGGTATGGCCGAGATGGCCGATAATCACCATCGCAAGGGACATCAGTATGGAGATGAGCATGATCCCTGTCGTTGTCGGCAGCCTTATGAAACGGTGATTGACGTAGCCGAACAGCGCAGAGAGCGTTATCAGGACGGAAATTACGCTGTAAAGTTCCACCGATGCCATGCCCCCATGATCTCCCGCCGTGAATCGGGGATCCGCGCAGAGTGTGCGTTTCGCTTCCTGCGGCAAATTTACAACCCGGTAAGGAATATGATAGCATTATTCGCATGAACGGCAGAGCAGGGAACAAAAAAAATATTTTGTTCTTTTCGGTCTTTCGAAGGCGGATCACCCCCTCTCGCGCAAGAAAACTTACAGGTTATTGACGTCATGGTACGGGCCGGCTTCAGATACGGCTGCGGCTGCCGCGCCCGATCCGAAAAATCACGGGACTCACGGCAGGATAGGCATTTTTCATTGTTTGCGCCACGCAGAGCGTGTTTATGGTTGTTGTAAGGTCGGCTGCGAGATGATACCTTTTTATTGGGACAAACCACGATGCGGGACGTAAAGGCCCGCAGGAGGTGCATATGTCTGATTTTTACCAGACGGGGGTAGTCGCAACGTTTCACAGGCTCGGCAGGGCGTCAAACGCAAAGATAGAGGCCGAACTGACCTGGTACGCGAAGGAAAGGCCGTTGGCGCTGATCCTGCCGTCCCTTTACAGCGAACTCGCCGGTGATGCCCTGAAGGGCATTGTTCGTGAACTGCGGGAGGTCAAATACGTCGATGAAGTGGTCGTTACCCTCGGGCCGGCGAGCGCGGAAGAATTCAGGAGGGCGAAGGAATTTTTCTCTGTGCTTCCCCAGAAGACGAGGATACTCTGGCATTCGGGTCCGGCCCTCAGCGGGATATACCGGGCGATCGAAGAGGCCGAGCTTCCTGTCGGCGAGCCGGGCAAGGGGCGTTCTGCATGGATGGCATACGGCTATATCCTCTCGCTGCAGAGGTTCCACGCGGTCGCGCTGCATGACTGCGATATCCTCACTTACAGCAGGGACCTGCTTGCGAGGCTCTGTTACCCGGTGGTCAATCCCAACCTCAACTACGACTTCTGCAAGGGCTTCTACAGCAGGGTCACCGACAGGATGCACGGGAGGGTGACGAGGCTGCTCATCACCCCGCTCATCCGGGCGATCGAAAAGATCATCGGCTACCATCCGCTGCTTGTCTTCTTCGACAGCTTCCGCTATCCGCTGGCCGGCGAGTTTTCGATGGACATCGACCTGGCGCGGGTGAACCGCATTCCCGGTGACTGGGGGCTCGAGGTCGGCGTTCTCGCGGAGGTATACAGAAACACGTCGAACCGCCGGGTCTGCCAGGTGGACATCGCCGAAAACTATGAGCACAAGCACCAGGTCCTCTCGGCCGAGGACGCCTCCAGGGGCCTGCATAAAATGTGCGTCGACATCTCGAAATCGCTCTTCAGGACCCTTGCGTCGGAAGGCATCGTCTTTTCGAGCGGGCTCTTCAGGACGCTTGTCGCCACGTATGTGAGGACCGCCCAGGACATGCTGAAGCGATACGAAGACGACGCCGCCATCAACGGCCTCTTTTTCGACAGGCACGAGGAGAGCCTCGCCGTCGACACCTTTACGAAGGGCATACGGCAGGCCGCCGAGACCATAATGGAAGACCCCCTCGGAGTGCCCCTGATCGCCAGCTGGGACAGGGTGACGTCGGCCCTGCCCGACATCCTTACCGCGATCAAAAGGGCGGTGGAGGAAGACAATCAATAGGCGGGCGGCAGGGAAGAACAGGACGTTGCCCCGGCGCGGCGGGGTGAGAAGGGGAGGGCGCGGGCGGTGAATTCCGCCATTCTCAGGGAAGAAGTACGGCGGCAGCTGGACGCCATGAAGGGCGCCGACATCCTCGTGGGCGTCCCCAGTTATAACAACGCACGTACGATCGGCCACGTCGTGAGGGCGGTGCAGGCGGGCTTTGCAAAGTACTTCCCCGGGCAGAAGTGCGTGCTGGTGAACTCCGACGGCGGGTCCACCGACGGCACGATCGATGTCGTCCGGGACACTACGATCGAAGATTTCCAGTCCGTCCTCCTCCATCACCGGGTGGAGCCGATGTTCAAGATCGCCACCCCGTATCATGGAATCCCGGGGAAGGGCAGCGCCTTCAGGACGATTTTCGAGATCGCCGACATGCTCGACGTGAAGGCATGCGCCGTGGTGGACTCCGACCTCAGAAGCATAACGCCCGAATGGATCGAGCTTCTCATGAAGCCGGTCATGTCCGGGGATTTCGACTACGTCTCTCCGCTTTACCTCAGGCACAAATACGACGGCACGATCACCAACAGTATCGTATACCCGCTGACGAGGGCGCTTTACGGAAAGCGTATACGGCAGCCGATCGGCGGGGATTTCGGGTTTTCAGGCCGGCTTGCAAGGTTCTACCTGACAAAGGACGTGTGGGAGTCGGATGTGGCCAGATACGGCATCGACATATGGATGACCACCACTGCCGTGGCGAACAACTTCGGGGTTGCACAGGCCTTTCTCGGGGCGAAGATCCACGACCCCAAGGACCCGGGGGCGGACCTGAGCGCCATGCTGTTTCAGGTGACCGGCGCGGCCTTCGACCTCATGGACACCTATGCCGACATCTGGAAGAACGTGAAGGGCTCGGAGCAGGTACCGACATTCGGGTTCCGGTATGCCGTGGGCGTCGAGCCGGTCAACGTCAATGTCGACGGCATGATCGAACGTTTCAGGCTGGGCGTGCGGGAGCTGTCCGACATCTGGCGGATGTTCCTTCCTGAGGCAACTGTGAATTTCCTGAAGAAGGCGTGCGACGCACCGGGGGAAGACTTCGTCATTCCCGACGATCGGTGGGTTGCATATACGATGTCAACCCACCGATCGTCGGG
>JBJKSM010000095.1:0-19482 GCA_046704045.1 Thermodesulfovibrionales bacterium
CCCCGGGTAAGAACGCATACTTTCACTCCATATATCCGCCGCATTTACTCCGCAGACCTCGGATAGCTTGGGGCTTCGTTTTGTTTTGCAAACTCGCCCGGTCTGCATAAGCCTTATATGCGGTTCGCGTCCCTCGGACCGGAGCTTTGCCGCCGGCTTCCTTCAGATTCCACCTCACGATGGACACCCTTGCCTTTGGCTAACGGTTGGCGCTATCAACCTCCGTAGCGGACTTTCACCGCCAAGCATGCGCCCGTGCCGGGCGCACAAAAAAAAGGGAGACCCGCGGTCTCCCATGCTTCCTGTTATTATCCCCGATGCCGGACGGACGATTACGGCGGATCAGCAGGAGCTCTTGCACTTACAGGTAGCTGCCATCTTTTTCGATACCTTTTTAATCTTCATCCGCCACACCGCCTTTCCCAGTGGAATCCGGGCCCCCGGGCCCGCCTGCTTTTTTTATTATATCATAAAGATAACACCTAAAAAGGTCCTTCCCGAGAGGATCGCCGAGCGTCTCGGCCCTGAACCTGCAGCCGCCCCTGCATTCCTCGACCTTCCCGCAGTCGCACTTAAGGTCAGCGAGCATCACAGGTCTTATTCTCCGCCAGCATTCCCTCAGTCCCTCTTCGATCCTCCCGGCAGGCCGGCCGGCATAAAAGGTGCATCGTGATACGGCGCCCGAGGACGATACGGAGACCAGATGAGGGCCGCAGGCGTATCCCGAGGAGCCTCCGTGCATTCCTCCGCCGTATCCGTAAGCGAGGTACTCCCCCCCCTTTTCCGGTGTAACCTGAAGGCCGGGCCTTTCGCCGAGCCTCCCGGAGACACAGGGCACATCCACCGTCCAGTCCTTGACGCCAAGCGACCTGAACAGTTTCTCCATCCCGTCAAAATCTCCGAGGTTCCCCAGATGGACCATCGTCGAAACGGAGACATCCAGCCCCGCATCCACAGCCGCCGCCACGGCCTTCAGCGCTTTCCCGAAGCTGCCTTCCCCCCTCAGCGCATCGTGGGCCCGTTCGAGTCCGTCGATACTCACCTGGATCTCGTCCACATTCAGCCCGTCGAGCCTCTCTCTGCCGGCGAGGACGCCGTTTGTGAAAAGCACTTTTCTGACGGAAAACTGCGGGAGGATCCCGTTGATATCGCCGAACCTGCTGTGCAGCAGAGGCTCCCCGCCGGTAAGGAGCACGCGCAGCCCCTGCATCTCCTCGAACTCACGGACAACCTTTTCGATCTGCCCCACCGAAAGCTCTTCGCCGCGTCCTTCCCCGATGTAACAGTGTCCGCACCTCAGATTGCACTTGTCGGTTATCTGGAGTTCGAGGTAGCGCAATGACGGATCGCCCGCCGCAAGATGTTGCGGCCTTTTCGCCTGGACCGCATCCGTGGTAAGTATTCCCCCTTCGAGACAATACCGGATGAATTCCGCGTCTCCCGACGAGCCGCCTTCACTGGAAGCGCATTCACAAAGAAAAAGGAAGGCTTCTTCGTCGAGTTCGTATAGCTCGTCTGTCGCCGTGAGATACACACAGGGGCTTTCGAGGGACCTGAGGACCGCGCCGGAGGAGAGAAAATACCTGACCGGGACGCTTGCGCTATTCACGGGCGACGATCCTTCGGTTGCCTGTACTTTGTTTCAATTCGGTCCATCGGGTACAATATATCTTATTATCGCTTAGTGCCGTAAAAATGTAAAAACCTGGGAGCCGAGGATTGGCCGGGAAGAAAACCTCATCGCAGCAGCCGGACGGCGTCATGACGGCGTCAAAGGCGGTCTGCATTAATTTCTGCTCATATTACAGGCCTGACAAGGCGGAAGACCTCGCCTGCCGCGGTTTCACGATCATCGAAAGGCTGATGCGGGAAGGGCGGAGGTTCTCCCTCGAAAAAGGAGACACGGCCTTCGGTCCCGCGGTGTCCGAAGTGCTGTCGAACAGGGTCTGCGCCGCATGCCCGTTCAGCGAAGACGGGTGCGACTTCGCAGCGCGAATAAAGGGGTCGCGACCCTGCGGCGGCTTTCTCCTGCTCGGCCGGCTGCTCCCTTCCGGAGTCGTGAAGGTTGACGATCTCTGAAATATCGACTAATCTAATTATCAAATCTTTTTACAGGGGGCGTTATGACAATGTATTCTTTGAGCGAAGTCATTGAAGAGGCTGTGCAGACCGAAAAGCTCGGGTACCGGTTCTATACCGAGATGTCGAGGAAGTTCAGTGAAAACGAGCGGCTGAGGGAGCTCTTCGATACGCTGGCGGTGAAAGAGCAGGGACATGAAAAGAAGTTCGCCGAACTCAAGGAAAAGGTAAGCAGCGAAGAGATGGTTGACCGGGAAGAGGTATCGAAGTACCTCCGGGCCATCGTCGAATCCGAGTTCTTCCTCGGCAAAGGCAAGTCGCTCCCTTCGATGGAACACGTAAAAACGGCCGCAGACGTGGTAAAGCTGGCCCTCGGGTTCGAGAAGCAGACGCTTCTCTATTTTCATGCCGTCAGGGACGCGGTAAAGGAAAAATCTGTCGTCGACGAGATTATCGCTGAAGAGCGAAGCCACGTCGTCTGGCTCAGCGATCTTCTTGCGTTCACAAAATAGGCGCCTCCGGAAGGTGCGATGAGGCCGCCGGGGTGGAAACGTTCACCGGTGTTTTCGCCCATCTGCCGGCCCGGGGAGTGCGGGACTTTTCTTTACAAAGCACAAAAGCAGCTGTTAGAATACAGCGTTTCAGGAGAGGTGGCCGAGTAGGTCGAAGGCAGCCGCCTGCTAAGCGGTTGTGGGGGTAAAACTTCACCCAGGGTTCGAATCCCTGCCTCTCCGCCAGAAAATTCCTGGTGACCCGGATTGATTCGGAAGAGTCTTTGTTTTTAAATAGAAAGAGGAGGTTTCAATGAAAAAGAAGATCCTGGCAGTGGCATGCGGCCTTTGCCTTCTGACGGCGGTGGGCGCATGCAAGAAAAAACAAGAGCAGCCCGCCCCGCAGACGGGGGCCCCCGGACAGGAGCAGCAGGTTCCGCCCGGCCATCCGACCATGCCGCAGCAGGGCATGGCTCCGCAGGGAATGCCCCAGCAGGGCATGCAGCCGAACATCATAGTGCCGAAGGGAGAAACATCGGTGACAGTCCCTGCTTCGGTAAAGGGAAAATGGAAAGCGGTGGTCCTCGAGGTCGAAAATAAGGTCTCCAGGAAAACGGCCGATTTTACCGTCAATCTCCACAGCGAATTCAAGGTCCCCGACACCGACCTCAAGATCGTCGTCGGCGATTTCCTTCCCGACTTCAGGATGGAAGGGCTCAATATCACGTCCGCATCGAACGAGCCGAACAACCCGGCAGTCGGCGTGAAGATCATGGAAAACGGCAAACAGATTTTCCCCGCGCCCGGCAAGAAGTGGGGCTGGCTCTACACAAGGTTCCCTACCATGCACCCGTTCGAGCACCCCAAGTACGCGATTGTTCTCAAAAGCGCGGTGCCCAAAGGATAATAACATGCGATGCGCCCTTAGCTCAGCTGGATAGAGCGTCGGACTACGAATCCGCAGGTCGGGGGTTCGACTCCCTCAGGGCGCGCCACTTAACTTATTGTAGTTGCAGTAGTTTTTGACGGGTTTGTGGGCATTCCACTAACCCGTTTTTTTTTCACTTCGGTGTATGCAGGAGGATTGTAATCTTCCTTTCCTTAATAAATATCTGAAGAAAAGGCGGCGCAGGAAAACGGCCGCCTTTCATGTCTTCTTTCGAGAAAGTTTTCGCCCTGTCGTGGCTTGTGCGCCGAAGATTTCCCGGAACTGGACATTTTTCGCAAAAGTGTTATAGTTGGAACAGTGAGAAGCTGCCGGAACGCAAAAATGAAGTCCATCGGCATATATTTTTTGCTGGTTATGCTTTTCATTCCGCTATCGAATGCCGTGGGAAAGGAGGGCAGGAAGATGAACGAATTCAGGATATCGAGTCCGGCCTTTAAAAACGACAGATCCATCCCTTCGAGGTACACATGCGACGACATCGACGTAAATCCGCCGCTGCTGATCGAAAATGTCCCTCCTGCGGCGAAGTCCCTGGTGCTGATTGTGGACGACCCTGATGCGCCGGCGGGCACCTGGGTCCACTGGGTTGTATGGAACATCGACCCCGGCGTAACGGAGATCGGGGAAAATTCCGTACCCAGGGGGGGGACGGAGGGCGTCAACGATTTCCGCAAACATAACTACGGAGGTCCGTGTCCGCCTTCCGGGACGCACAGATACTTCTTCAAGCTGTATGCGCTCGACAGGACGCTCGACATCTCCAGTCATTCTGAAAAGGCCCACGTCGAGAAGGCCATGGACGGCCATGTCATCGCACGGGCACAGATCATGGGCAGGTACAGGAGAGCGCGATAAACGGCACGCCTTATATCCCCATGGATGAATCCAGTGACTTTACGGCGCTTTCCCGGTAAGCCCGGGCGGCAGTTTTTCCCCCGTCCGCCGATTATTATCTCAATATCACGTTTTCTCTGGTAAAATGAGACATGGCGGCATCGTCCAGAATAAATATCATATCGAAACTCCCTCCGGGCTTCAGCAGCAACGTCACCGTGGACGACCTCACATATCATGTCCAGACCGAGGACAGCCCAAATCTGCACAAGGCGGTGACCCGCGTCTACCTGAAGGGCGAGGTGGTCTTTTCGAGGGAGGCCGGTTACGCCCACATCGCAAAGCTCGCAGGTTTTGAGGCGAAGCGCAGCGATCTGATGGAAAGCCAGCACAAAGCGACAATCGAGCTCTACCTGAAAAAGCGGAAGGATAAACAGAAACGGAAACTGAAGCCCGAGTTCTTCCAGGAGGTGCAGCTGCTGCTGAAACAGGGCAAAGGGAAATCGGCCATCGCGTCCCTGAGAGACGCGATCGAGACATTTCCCTCCGACCCTTTTCTCCTGTCTTACTACGGCTGTCTTGTCGCGGTGGTCGAAAACCGTCCGAAGGAAGGCATAAAGCTTTGTAAAGACGCCATCAAAAGGCTTGGAAGCTCGATGCCCTTCGGGACTGAATTCTTTTACCCGGTATTTTACCTGAACCTCGGGCGGGCCTACCTGAAGGACGGCAACAGGAAAGAGGCGGTAGCGGCCTTCACCGCGGGGCTGGGAGCGGACCCGGAAAACCGGGACATCCTGTGGGAGATAAAGAAGCTCGGAAGCAGGAAAAAACCGCCGGTATCCTTTCTGGGGCGGAACAACCCGATCAACAAGTATATCGGGATACTGTTATCGAAGACCTCCAAGTAGACGGCTCCGGCGTACGTCGGCGTTATTCCACTATGATCCTGTAAATCTCCTCGTAGCGCTCTTTCGCCTTGCGGACGATCTCCCCGGGGAGTTCCGGACCGGGGTAAGTCTGGTCCCAGTCGAGGGTAAGCAGGTAATCCCTTATGATCTGCTTGTCGTAGCTGTCCTGCCCCTTCCCCGGCTCGTACGTCTTCATCGACCAGAAGCGCGAAGAGTCGGGGGTGAGAAGCTCGTCGATGAGTATAAGCTTCCCTCCGTGCATCCCGAATTCCATCTTCGTGTCGGCGATGATGATGCCTTTTTTCTCGGCTGTCTCCCGCGCCTTTCCATAGATCATGAGACTGGCGTCCCTAAGTTTTTCGGCTGTCTCCTCTCCGACGATTTTTTTCGTCTCATCGAAGCTGATATTGATGTCGTGGCCCTTTTCCGCCTTTGTGCTCGGGGTGAAGATCGGCTGATCGAGCCGGGCCGATTCGACAAGTCCCCCGGGGAGACTTATCCCGCAGACAGTCCCGTTCGCCTTGTACTCCTTCCAGCCCGAACCCGAGAGATATCCCCTCACTATGCACTCCACCGGCATCGGAGAGGCCTTCCTGACGAGCATGCTCCTGTCCTTCAGCACGTCTTCGTATTTGTGAAGCGAAGCCGGATAGTCCTTTACCTCCGTGGCGACGATATGGTTGTCGATGATCTCCTTCATCAGGCCGAACCAGTAAAGTGATATCCTGGTAAGCAGCTTCCCCTTCCCTTCGATGCCTTCCGGCAGCACAACGTCGAAAGCGGAGACCCTGTCGGTCGCAATGATGAGAAGGTGTTCTCCCAGATCATAAACATCCCTCACCTTGCCGCGCCTGAGAAGCCTGATGTCCGGCAGATTCGTTTCCATTATCACGTCTGGCACTGATTTTCCTCCTGAAGTCGCATCGGACCGCTACATAGGTCCTGCGCAGATAATACGAACAGAAAATAGTATCACTTCGGACCCGCCCAAAGCAAACGACGGCTAAGGAGCTTGAAGTTTAACGACAGGGCAGGGAAAGTGAAAGGCGGGAACTGAACGGTAGGATGAATATGAACCCCGGCAGAAACGAGGCGGTTCGTCCTGCTCCTCCTGTGAATCTACAGCCTCCGGCCGGCATCTATTGCTCCTCGCCCCCTGCCGTTTTCTCTTCCGTCCCGTCCTCAGGTTCCGGGCAGCCCCCATCCGGAGCTTCCCCGGCCTCTTCCTCGGCGCCTCCTTCCTGAACCTTCCTGAGGCGTCTCAGTCTCTTCTCTTCCTGTTTCTTCTGACGACTGACTTCCTTTTTTCTCTTTTCGCTTCTGTATGTGCCGGCACGCTTAGCCAAATCGACACTCCTCCTTCAATGTAATTGATGAAATTATACTACGAAATAAAAAGAATAACATTACGGCAGCATAAATGCCAAGCCCCATGCGGGGCGACAGAGACGGTCCTCCTCATCCTTTCTTCATCCCGTTTATGACTGCAAGGAGCTTTTCGGCCTGCCCGGGGTCGATCCCGCGCAGCACGCCGTATTCCTCCATTGCGCCCCGATAATCCCCGGACAGATAACGGGCGACCCCGAGATTAAGGTGCAGGCCCGGATAAAGGGGATCGTCCGTCTTCAGCGCCTTTTCGAGCACCCTGACGGCCTCTTCAGGTCTGCGCGTCACGATATACAGCGCGCCGAGATTGCTGTATGCCTCCGTATATCCGGGGTCAAGGCTGACAGCCTGCCGGAAATCGGCCTCCGCCGCGTCGGTTTTATTTTCCTTTGCATATAAAAGACCGAGGTTGTTGTATGAGAGCGGGAAATCGGGATTAAGCCGGATCGCCCGGCCGGCCGCCCGGCCGGCGTCCTCTGTCCTGCCGAGTGTTCTGTACAGCACGCTCAGGTTGTTGTAGGCCTTATACGCAGAGTCTGGGGCGATCTCTATCGCCTCGTTGCACGCCCGCTGCGCATCGTCATAGCGCCCCTGTTTTGTGTATATGAAACAGAGGTTGGAATAGGCGGAACCCGATCGGGGATCGATTTTCAGTTCTTTATTGAATGCCTCTTCGGCTGCTTCGAGCCTGTTGGTCTTCATATCGACAAATCCGATATTGCTGTAGTAGTCTTTGGCATAGGCAGGGTCTGCCTCCAGCGCCTTTCTGAAAAGATCTTTGGCATCACCGAACCTCCCCGCCTTGACATATTCACGCCCGAGGTTGTCGAGCGGCCTTATCTTGTCAGGCGATTTTGCCGCCGCATCCCCCCACAGACTTATCCCGCTTGCCCAAACGGCGTTTCTCGAATATGTGGCCGCCGAGAGGATCAGGACAACGGCGCCAACGACGGCGATGATCCACCTCTCCCCTTTGCGCGCAGAAAGATCCAGTCTGCCCGCCAGGGCAAAACCCGTAGCGGCGATTGCAAGGAAAGCGCCCGCCGACGGCAGATACAGCCTGTGCTCGAAGATGACGTCCGCGATGGGGATGACGCTCGACGTAACCGAAAGCGTCACAAAGAACCAGAGGATGCCGAAGGCGATCAGACGTGAATAGTGAATAGTGAATTGTGAATTGTGATTGGCTTGCGACTGGCCTTCGTTTTTGCGGGCTTGCAGGCCTGCAGGCTTCGAAGCTTGCCGGCTTCTGAAGAGCATATATACCGCCGTTGCGAAGATCGCCGAAAGAAAAATGAATGAAAACAGCACGGGAAGCGAGAGGAGGGAATGGTATACCGGGTATTCGTAATCGACGTTCTGCCCGGCAGGAAAAAAGAGAAGCCGTATATAGGTCGTCACAACCCGCATCTGGGTCAGCAGGTAGTCGGCCCTCGGAATATTTGTCCCGAGCCTGGTCTTAGCCGTCACGTCCGAAAGGATCTGCGAAAGCGGTTTGTTGACGCCGATCAATGTCAGGGGGATGACGGCCAGGGTCAGCAGGGCAGGCGCGAGAAAAGCGAGTCTCTTCCTCAGCGGGGCCGGGAAAAAGAGAAACTCGTAAATGACGATCACTATCGGAAGAGTGAACGAGATCTCCTTAGTCCTCATCGCAAGGACCGCGGAAACGAATGAGAGGCAAAAGAAGGTAATGGGCCGTAGGTAATGGGTCACAGGCAACGGCCTCAGTCCTTCGTCTTTCCCCCATAACCCCTTACCCATGACCCCTCGCCCTTCCGTCAACAGTCTGCCTTTCACATACGCCACTACAGACAGCAGATAGAACATCGTGGCGAGCGATGCAAACCTCTGGACAATGTAGGTCACCGCTTCAGTCTGCACCGGGTGGGAAACGAACAGGAGGGCGGTGAAGAGGGCCAGGAGACCGGCGGCACGCGATGTCGTCTCCGCGGGAGCCGGGTCGGCCGGCATGCTCATCGCCGGGGTTCTGAAGGTGAGAAGGACGAAAAAGTAGACAAGTACGGCGCTGAAGATGTGAACTGCCAGGTTCGTGATATGGTAACCGACTACATCGAGCCTGCCGAAGTAATAGTTGAGCGCGAAGGACAGATAGCCGACAAGACGGCTGGGAACGTAGACATAGCCGGCCGCCCGGCTGAAATGACGGCCCTCGAAGACAAGGCGAAAATTGTTCAGGTCCTTTATCATCGGGTTGTTCAGGATCTGCGCCTTGCCGTCGAAGACAAAAGGGACGTGCAGGGTATTGGAATAGGCGAGAAGACCGACCGCCGCTATGATGAGCAGATGGATATATGTCCTGAGAGGCCGCCCTTCCTTCGCCTCGCGCGGCAATTCCGCCCTTGTCGCCATCGCGGCCTCCCTGTGCAGTTTCTTTCTCGCCGATGATTTTCCCGTGGCCGGTCCTCCGCTATAATGAATCTACGTTCCCGCCGCCTTCAGTCCTGTCCTTTTTTTCGATCGCGGCCTTCAGCATCGCCACCTCCTGGGCAAGGCGCCTGTTCTTTTCGCTCAGCGACGATACGATCGTCGAAAAATGAAGGAGCAGGATGATCAGAAACAAAATGGCAAGCAGAAAGAGAAAGGAAGGCGCATAGTAAATGCCGAAGAAGCGGGCAACGACGTCGAGAAGCCGCCTCCAGACCGAAAAGACGATCAGCACAACGGCGGTGGCCAGCCAGATAAGGCTGTATCTCTCCTTCAGGTAGTCCCGCCTGATGAGCTCAATCACGACAAAAAGGATAAAGGCGCTGCCCGCGATCGCCGCTACCTGAACAAGACCCATCACAAGTCCCCGCCTCCAAGCCCGTCAGCCTGTAAGCTCGTCAGCTTGTTGGCTTGTTGCCTTGTCAGCTTGTTGCCTTGTTGTACCATCTTCCTGTTCTGCACAGGCTACTCCACCCTCTTCAGCATATCCACGAATACGGCGAGGAGCACCTTCACCATGTAATAAACCGCCCTGGGCAGGGTTATGGAAGACTTGCCGAATTTCCGGGGACTGATCTCCGCGGGCACCTCATCGATGACGAGGCCCTTCTTGTGGGCCAGGACGAACGACTCCACCTCGGGATAGTCTTCCGGATAGGTCACCGAAAAAAATTCAAGGGCCCTCCTGCTGTAGAACCTGAAGCCCGACGTGGTGTCGGTAATCCTCCTGCCTATGAGCGTCGAAACCACGAAGGAAAGTATCCTGGCGCCGAGCCGCCTTTGAATGGAAGAGGTAAAACCGCCTTCAGACAGGAACCGCGACCCGACTACGAGGTCGGCGTTCTTCTTTCCGCGGGGGTCGAAGATCTTGACGATTTCCTCGGCGTTGTGCTGGCCGTCTCCGTCGAACTGTATGGCGGCGGCGTAATCTCCCGCAAGGGCGTAAAGTAAACCGGTCTGCATCGCCCCCCCTATTCCGAGGTTGAAGGGCAGGTCCACGACGTTTACGCCGAGTCCCCGTGCGACCGCGGACGTACTGTCCATGGAGCCGTCATTGACCACGAGGATGTCGCCGGCCGGGAAGTTGTTCCCGAGGTCCTCGATCACGCCACGGATGCTGCCTTCCTCATTGTAGGCCGGCACTATCACAAGGACCTTCATCATTCTCTCAGCATCAGCTCCGCCGCAGAGATGCGGTGCCGCCTCAGGAGAACGCCGTATTCCCGCGGGCCGAGGCGTCTCCTGCCCAGGACCTCTCTTCTCTTCCCGAGCATGCGGGGAAGTTTTCCCAATGCCTGACAGTATGCCTTTATCACGACAGCGCCGAGACGGGCGCTACCGCTCTGCTGGGCGAACCTCGCCACGCTCCCTTTGCCGGAGAAGAGCCCGTATATCTGCACCAGATATCTCCAGATCGTATAAAGAGGCGAGACCATTATATATCCGGCGGGCATGTTTTTCAGCAACACCCAGACGTGGTTTCTCTCTACGAGGCAGGCCTTGAACTCCGAATACCTGCCGCCCGTTGCGGAATAGAGGTGCCTCACCACAGCCGACGGCGCAAGGACCGCCTTCCAGCCCGCGAGCCTGCACCTCAGCCCGAGGTCGGCGTCCTCGCAGTACGAAAAAAAATCCTCGTCGAAGAAACCGTTCTCTTCGATCATCTCACGGCGGTAGAGCGCCGCGCAGGCGCTGGGAAAGAGCACCTCTTGCGGCGCGTCGAACCTGCCGTCGTCAGTCTCGCCCCTCCCCCTCTGCCGGGTCATGCCGTCGGGGTAAACGAGCATCCCCGCGGAGTCTATCTCCCTGCCCTCTGCGCCGAGGAGGATCTTTGACGCGACCATGCCCACCTTTTCGTCCGCTTCGGCCGCCTCGACGAGCGACTTCAGCCAGCCCCTGCCGGCGATCGTATCGTTGTTCAGCGTCGCTATGTATCTTCCCGATGATGCCTCGAATCCTGCGTTGTTTCCCCTTGCAAAGCCGGTGTTGCTGCCGAGGGGAACGACCCTGACCCACGGGAATTCACCGGCGATGAGGCGGAGCGAGCCGTCGGTGGAGCCGTTGTCCACGACGATCACCTCGAAGTCCCTGAAGGTCTGCGCAGCGAGCGAGGAAAGGCAGTCCATGAGATATCTCTCTCCGTTGAAGTTCGCGATTATGACGGAAACCAGGACAAAAGACATGAGACTATAACGGCTGAGAGGTCATAGGCCCCGAAACCATCGCCTCTCGCCGTGTTCTTTTACCCATTACCCATTACCCTATCCTGTTTTATTTTCATGTCTCCCATACTGGTCGCCGAGGCGTACGATATCGTCCTCCTCCACGTACTCGCCGTTTTGGACCTCGATGATCTCAAGCGGCAGCTTCCCCGGGTTTTCGAGCCTGTGGAGGGTCGATTTCGGGATGTAGACGCTCTCGTTTTCATGGACATGCTTGTCGATCTCGCCGATCCGCACCTTCGCCGTCCCCTTGATCACGACCCAGTGCTCGCTCCGGTGGTAGTGCATCTGGAGGCTGAGCCTCTCGCCCCTGTTGACGACTATGCGCTTGATCTTGTATCGTGGGCCGTCTTCGAGGATGGTATAACTGCCCCATGGCCTGTAGGTGGTGGTGTGCTCCGAAGCCTCCCTCCGGCCGCCGGCGCTGAGTGTCTCGACCATGTCTTTCACCTTCTGCGCATCGCCGCGCCGCGCGACCAGGACTGCATCGTCGGTCTCGACGACGAGAAGGTTTTCGAGCCCCACGGCGGCTATCAGCCTCTTGTCGCTCATGATGAGCGATCCGCTGGTGTCGCGGCAGATAACGTCTCCCAGCTTCACGTTGCCCGCATCGTCCTTGGGAAAGACATCGAAGATCGAATCCCACGAGCCGACGTCGTTCCAGTAGAGGTCCATAGGCATCGTGACCACCTTGTCCGATTTTTCCATGACCGCATAGTCGATCGAGATGTCCGGCATCTCGCCGAAGGCCGAGAGCATGCGGTCGTATCCGGCCCGGTAGAGGCCGAATATCTCCGGCGCCCGCTTTTCGAGCTCCTCTTCAGCGGTGTCTATGCGGAAGGCGAACATGCCCGAGTTCCAGTAGTAGTCCCCGCTCTCAAGGTACTCCTGCGCGGTCCTGGCGTCCGGCTTTTCCACGAACCTCTCGACCTCGAAATAGGGAACAGTGCCCGCAGGCGCATCTGCTTGCAAGTCCGTCGAATTGCCGGCTTGTGAGCTTGCCGGCCTGTGAGCTTGTGAGCTTGCGAGCTTCTCCGCCCCCTGCCCTTTGCTTTTTATATACCCGTATCCCGTCTCGGGATAGGATGGCCTGATGCCGAATGTGACGATGTGTCCCATCGAGGCGATCTCCCCGGCCGCCTTCAGGTAATGCACGAACTTAGGTTCGGGGTCTATGATATGGTCGGCGGGCGAGACAAAGACCACCTCGTCCCCCCCGCAGCCGAGCTTTTCGCTGCAGTAGCGCAGCGCAAGGGCGATGGCGGGCGCAGTGTTCCTCTTCATGGGTTCGAGGATCACGTTGTTCGTGATGCCCTCCGAAAGCCCGTCCAGGTCGGCCTGCACGTGGAACTTGTAGTCGCTGTTCGTCATCACCACGATATCTTCAGGAGCTATCGCCTTCAGGAGACGCGCCGCCGTCTGCTGGATGAGCGAACCCCGGTCGAAGGCGCAGCCCTCCGCGCCGTCGCAGGTGTTGATCTTGAGGAACTGCTTGGGGTAGTTTTTCCTCGAAAGCGGCCAGAGCCTCGTGCCGCTCCCCCCTGCAAGAATGACAGCCTTCACGAACCCACCTCCTTCAAAGAAGCGTTTACATACCACTCATAGGTCTTTCTTATCCCCTCTTCAAGGCCGGTCCGGGCCCGCCAGCCGAGGGAGTGCAGCTTTGAAACATCGAGCAGCTTGCGCGGGGTGCCGTCGGGCCTCGCCGTGTTGAAGACGATCCCGCCTTCGTATCCGACTACCCTTTTTACAAGCAGCGCGAGGTCCCTTATGGAGATGTCCTCCCCCACGCCGATATTGACGATCCCCTGGCCGTCGTACCGCTCCATCAGGAAGACGCAGGCGTCGGCAAGGTCGTCGATGTGGAGGAATTCACGCCTCGGACTGCCGGTGCCCCAGATCTCGACGGACGGCGTCCTTCCCTGCTTCGCCTCGTGGAACTTTCTTATCATCGCCGGCAGGACGTGGGACGTCTCGAGGTCGAAGTTGTCGTTGGGCCCGTAAAGGTTCGTCGGCATCACCGAAACGTAGTCGGCGCCGTACTGCCGGTCATACGCCTGACACATCTTTATGCCCGCGATCTTCGCCACCGCGTACGGTTCGTTCGTGGGTTCCAGCTCCCCGGTCAGCAGGTGCTCTTCCTTCATGGGCTGGGGCGCGAACTTCGGATAGATGCACGAGCTTCCGAGAAAGAGCAGTTTTCTGACCCCGTTGCGGTACGAGGAATGAATGACGTTGTTCTGCATCATGAGGTTCAGGTAGATGAACTCGGCCGGATAGGTGCTGTTGGCGAGTATCCCTCCGACCTTTGCCGCCGCGAGAAATACGTACTCGGGCCTTTCCTCTGCGAAGAATTCCTCGACTTCAGCCTGCCGCGTAAGGTCGAGTTCCCTGCTCCTCCGCCCGACAAGGTTCGTATACCCCTCCGCCTGAAGCCTCCTGTAAATGGCCGACCCCACGAGGCCGCCGTGGCCCGCGATGTAAATTTTCGAAGACCTATTCATGGTACTTCATCACCCTGTACCCTTCCCTCTTGCAGAGCTGATCGCGCTCCGCTTCCCTGAGGTCCTCCCTCACCATTTCGGCGACCAGCTCGCTGAATCCGACTTTCGGGGACCAGCCGAGCTCTTTCTTCGCCTTTGACGGATCTCCGAGCAGCGTCTCCACCTCCGTCGGCCTGAAGTAGCGGCTGTCCACCTCGACGACGATCTCTCCGGTCTCCGCGTTGTATCCCTTCTCGCCGATGCCTTCGCCCTTCCACGAGATCCCGATGCCGACTTCGCCGAACGCGGCCCCGACGAACTCGCGGACGGAATGCTGCTGCCCGGTCGCTATGACGTAGTCGTCCGGCCTGTCCTGCTGCAGTATCAGCCACTGTGCCTCGATATAGTCCTTCGCGTGCCCCCAGTCGCGCCGGGCGTCGAGGTTGCCGAGAAAGAGCTTCTTCTGCAGGCCGAGTTTTATCCGCGCCACGGCCCGCGTGATCTTTCGTGTCACGAAGGTCTCGCCCCTCGCGGGCGATTCGTGATTGAAGAGTATGCCGTTGCACGCAAAGATATTGTAGGCCTCCCGGTAATTCACCGTGATCCAGTAGGAGTAGAGCTTGGCCACCGCATACGGGCTCCTCGGATAGAAGGGTGTGGTCTCGCGCTGGGGTGTTTCCTGCACCTTGCCGTAGAGTTCGGACGTCGACGCCTGGTAAAACCGCGTCTTTTTTTCGAGCCCCAGTATCCTGATCGCCTCCAGGATCCGCAGGGTGCCGAGCGCGTCGGAGTTCGCCGTGTACTCCGGTGTTTCGAAGGAGACCTTCACGTGGCTCTGCGCCGCGAGGTTGTAGACCTCGTCGGGCTGCACTTCCTGTATGATGCGGATAAGGTTCGTCGCGTCGGTGAGGTCGCCGTAGTGGAGCCTGAAGTTCACCTTCAGCTCATGCGGGTCCTTGTAGAGATGATCGATCCTGTCGGTGTTGAACAGGGAAGACCTCCTCTTGATCCCGTGGACAGCGTATCCCCTTTCCAGAAGAAATTCCGCCAGATAGGCCCCGTCCTGGCCCGTGACGCCCGTTATCAATGCCGTTTTCATAGTCGGTGCAGCCCCCTGTCTCCCGTCGAGTAGTCAAGCAGTTGAGTGGTTGAGCAGTTCATGTTTCATTTCCAGCCGCTGTTCGTGCCCGTGAAAGGTACGCGCCGTCATGTCCCGAAACCCCGCGGATAAGCGCCCTCTTATCGCCCATGCCCGCTCCGGCCTTTCGCTCCTCGTGACAGGCGCTTACTGATAGACCTGCCTCCAGTACCGGACAAGACCGGCCTGCTTGTCTTTCAGCCAGGCCATATTTTCGACGTACCACGCCACGGTTTTTTCTATGCCCGCATCGAAGGAAACGTCGCGCGCCCATTCGAGCCTGCTTCCCGTCTTCAGGGAATTGAGCGAATAGCGGTAATCGTGCCCGGAGCGGTCCTTCGTGAACTGTATCAGGTCGTCGGACTTGCCGAGCAGTGAGAGGATCTTCTTCACCACGTCGACGTTTCTCCTCTCTTCCCCGCTGCCGACGTTGTAGATCTCGCCCGCCTCCCCCTTTTCGAGGATGAGGCCGACGGCCGCGGCGCAGTCCGCGACGTACAGCCATTCCCTCACGTTTTGACCCGTCCCGTAAACGGGGACCTTCTCGTCGTTCAGGGCCTTGAGGATGACAACCGGTATCAGCTTCTCGGGATACTGCCACGGTCCGTAATTATTGGACGGCCGCACGGTGATCACGGGCGCGCCGAAGGTCTTGAAGTACGCCCTCCCCAGCATGTCCGCCGACGCCTTGCTGACGGAATAGGGGGAATTGGGGGTAAGGGGCGAATCCTCCGTAAATTGCCCGGTCTCGGGCAGGTCGCCGTATACCTCGTCGGTCGAGATATTGACGAACCGTTCGACGCCGTGTCTTCTCGCCGCGTCGAGAAGCACCTGCGTGCCCTTTACGTTCGTATCGATAAAAGGCGTGGCGTCAAGTATGCTCCTGTCGACGTGACTTTCCGCGGCCCAGTGGACCACGCTGTCGGGCCTTTCAGCGCCGAAGATCCGCTCCATCCGGTCCCTGTCGGCGATGTCGGCATTATGGAACGCTATCTCCTTTTCCGCCTCCCTGAGTCTTTCGGTGTCGCCGGCGTACGTCAGGGCGTCCACAACGACGACGCGGTTCCCCCTGCGCACCTGCTGCCTGCAGAACTCGCTTCCTATGAACCCCGCCCCGCCCGTTACCAGGATCTTCCTCATCGCCCGTCCTCCCTTTCCCTCATGCATCAGTCCCGTAAGTGAAGTTGTTGTCTGCGTCCCTGAGACGCGGCAGACCGCTGTCCTTTGGAGAAAGGGCGGGGTCCCCTGCCGGCCAGGCGATGCCGATATCCGGGTCGCTCCAGATTATCCCCCTGTCGCACTCCGGAGAATATTCCGCCGTGCACTTGTAGAGGATGTCCGCCGTCCCGCTCAGGACCAGGAACCCGTGGGCAAAGCCGGGAGGGATGTACAGCATCAGTCCGTTCTCGCCGGTGAGCTCCTCGCCGACCCATTTCGCGTAGGTGGGAGAACCCTTCCTGATGTCCACCGCAACGTCGAATATCCGGCCGCTCAGGCACCGTACGAGCTTTCCCTGGGCCTTCGGGTCCTTCTGGTAATGGAGCCCCCTCAGGACCGACCGCGCCGACCGCGACTGGTTGTCCTGGACGAAACGGGCGGCGATGCCGGCTGCGGCGAAGTCGGAATGTTTGTACGTCTCCATGAAAAAGCCCCTGTCGTCGCCGAACGTCTTCAGTCTCACTGCAACGACCCCGGGTATCTGCAGGCGTCTGAAATCAAAAGGCATACAAAGCTCCGGAGGCGTGAATGGCGAAATGTGAGATGTGAATAACAAAAAAAGGCGCCGCGCCCATCACTTTCCCAGCAGTCTCATCAGGTATTTGCCGTACCCGTTTTTCTTCAGGGCCTCGGCATGGCTGAGAAGCTGCTCCTTCCCTATGTAGCCGTTCAAGTAGGCTATCTCCTCTATGCATGCTATCTTCAGGCCCTGCCGCTTTTCTATCGTGGCGATGAATTCGCCGGCTTCGAGAAGGCTGTCATGCGTGCCGGTATCGAGCCAGGCTATGCCCCGGCCGAGGAGCTCCACCTTCAGCTTTCCCCGGGACAGGTACTCCCTGTTGACGTCCGTTATTTCGAGCTCCCCCCGTCGCGAGGGTTTCACGTTCTTGGCGATCCCGACCACGCTGTTGTCGTAGAAATAGAGGCCCGTGACCGCGTAGCTGGATCTGGGTTTCTTTGGTTTCTCCTCGATGGACAGCACATTGCCGCTTCCGTCGAATTCGACCACGCCGTATCTTTCGGGATCGGTCACGTAGTAGCCGAAGACCGTGCCGCCTCCTTTTTCCCGGATGTCCTCCATAGTCTTTTTCAGCAGCTCCGTCAGGCCGTGCCCGTAAAAGATATTGTCGCCGAGTATGAGACAGACGCAGTCGCCGCCGATAAACTCCTCCCCGAGGATGAACGCCTGCGCGAGCCCTTCGGGGCGGGGCTGCTCTTTATAGGAAAAACTCAGCCCGAGCTGGGAGCCGTCTCCGAAGATCTCCCTGAACCGCGGCAGGTCCTGCGGCGTCGAGATGATGAGTATCTCCCTGATTCCGGCGAGCATCAGCACCGACAGCGGGTGATAGATCATCGGCTTGTCGTATACCGGCAGCAGCTGCTTGCATACGGACATCGTTACGGGATAAAGCCTCGTGCCGCTGCCGCCGGCAAGTATAATCGCCTTCATTCAACTCCTCCTGATTTCTTCCGCCTCAGCGGGGACCGCTCCGATTACGCTTTTTATTATAAAAATTCGGCGCACAAAAATGCCAAAAACATGGACGGCGTGAAAGGATAAAAAGGTAATGGGTAATGGCCATGGGCCATGGGAAAAGACACATTTTATCGCGTAGCCTATACCAGGGGGCCTCGCGGTTTACCCTCGCAGCCGTCCACGTTCGTGTATGCCGCACAGTTGCCGGCAAACTTACGGGCTTATCCCCAACGCCTTCCCTATCTGGTCGAGATAAATCCTGACGTCCTCAAGTCTTGACAGGGTGTCTTCACAGATAAACTTGCTCTCTATTTTCTCGTAATCATGCGCCAGGAAATTTCTAAACCCGGCGATTTTGGCAAAGCGGTAAGAGAATGCAGGCTCCAGTATCCCGTTTTCTCCCAGTATGTCGAAGGCATCCTGGTAAGATTGTGGAAACCTGAGATTCCTCTTTTTAATAACCATCTCGGCAAGAGATATACATGAATCAGCCAGCAGATACAGGTAATAAAGAAGGGCTCCCCGATAGACCGGGTCTGCCTCAAAACGTGTCATGCAATCGTCTCTTATCCCCGCAACAAGAGAAAGGTATTCCGTGATCCTTCCCATCTTCTGATATATTTTTTCCATCACATACCCATAACGGCAACCCGCTGCTCCCTGAAATCAATCGCCCGATGGAGGACCTTGAGCTCGAATTCTTCGCGAAGGTCCGGGTCCCTGTCATATAGAATGACGCCGTGCCTGACTACATCTTCGAGTATGATCAGATTGGATGCCGAGTTCAGAACAAGCAAGTCGACGTCATTTGATTTCAGCGCCCTGCAGATATCGGCATACAGAGAGAGACGGTCGTCAAAGAATGTCTCCTTCATTCCTCCCGCAAAGCAGATTGCTATATCGACATCGCTGAGAGGGGCGGCTTCTCCAGTGGCAACAGATCCGAAAAGATAGGCGAATACCAGCCTCTCGCGATATTTTTCAAATACCGGAAAAAGTGCTCTTCCTATGTAGTCGATCGTATTCGTCATGGCCTGTTATGCACACATTATATCACGCCCTTGACCGGTGATTCCGCTCGTTGCCGTGCCGCCAAAAAAGCTGACAAGCTGCAGGCTGCAAAGCTCACCGTGTTATCGCCTGTGGATTTTTCATTTTATCAGCTTGACAGCTTTCAAGCTTGCGGCTTGTATTCGCTTGATTCCTCTGTATCCTTCTAAGTGGCAAAACGATTCTTAGGCTTTTGAGCTTTTTGGTCAGCCTGCTGGCTTGTTGGCCTGTAAGCTTGTCGGCTTTTTGGCTCGGCAGCTTGCAGGCCTTTCAGTTCTTGAGCCTGTCGGCTTGTATCAGCTTGTAAGCCGGCCGGCCTGTCTTCTTTGTCACGGCGTGCCGTGCAGCAGTTCTTTGTAGGCCTGTTCTCTATGTCTCAGCACCCCTTCGAGGCTGAAGTTTTCCCGCACGAACGCCCGGCCGTTTGCCGCCATCCCGGAGGCGAACCCGGCGTCCTGAAGCAGCCGCGCGACCGATGACGCGAAGGCAGCCGCATCGTCGGCAACGATCAGGTCCCGGCCGGGGACAGCTCCTATCCCCTCGTTTCCATAGGAGGTCGTAACCACGGGCGTGCCTGCGGCCATCGCGTCGAGGATCTTCACGATGATCCCCCCGCCGACGAGTATGGGGGCGACAAAGACCGAGGCGCTCTTGTAGCATTCCTCGATGTCTTCGACAAACCCCGGCACCCTGACATGCGGATCGACATCCTGCAGAGACCTCAGTTCCCCGGGAGGTCCGTATCCGGCCGCGATGAATACCGCCTCCGGGACCCTTTTTCGGACTATCGGGAATATCGCGC
>JBJKSM010000096.1:0-24071 GCA_046704045.1 Thermodesulfovibrionales bacterium
AGTCCCGCCTGATCCGGCTCCTCCGATATAAACAATGCCATTGGCTGCGGTTGGCGCCGCGCTGAATGCATACTGCCCCGGCAACTTGACACTCCAGCCAGGAGTTCCGCTCGCTGCATCAAAAGACTGCAACAATCCGTCAAAGTTAACAACAAATACCTTTCCGCCTTCACATGTATGGCCAGCCCATTTGTATGTGCCGGGAATAGCAACAGGTCCCCACACGGTACTGCCTGTTGCCAGATCAAGAGCATATAGCTGTGTGCCATAACCGTTTGTGCTGAGAGGCGACCCTGCTGTCAGGACAAACACTTTTCCGTCGGCAATTACGGGATAGGAAGCTGCACCGCCCAATTTGACACTCCATGCGGGGGAAGAAGGGAACACGAGTGGCAGGCCAAAAGGCGCATACCCCGAATGTGCAGAATTGATCTGATAAGCGACACTTTCAGTAGCAGTAACGACGACCGGCTCGTCTGAGCAAACACTGCCTACGCCACTATTCATGGAATCTCCGCTGTAGGTGGCTATCCAGTGGTACATTCCGACGGTTGCCGCAAGGAACCCCGTCGGTGTAGTGTACGTGCCGTTCCCGCTTACAGCGACGGTCTCCGTATCGACGGGCGCTAAGATACATGTAGAATCCGTAACATCAAAAAGTTTGAAGGTGATCGTTCCCGTAGGGCTGGAACCGCCCGAGAGTGTCGCGCTGTCTTCCAGCGTCGTGACACCAGCGGTCCCTGTGGCCGGAATTGGAGTTGTACTGATTGTGGGAGTAGTAAGTACAGCAGGGCCGCAGGATGCTTGCTGCGCTATCGGGATATTGAGAGCGAATTGACTTATAATACAGGAAGAGCATTCTTCACTAATGATCCCTGCTTCCTCCAGTGGGCTTACCACCTTGGCAGCAGTGCTGACTAACTTTCCGTGGTTCCTGTATGGCCCTCCGCTTTGCACTGCTGTTTGAGCTGCGAGCTGAGCCGTCCCGCAAGCGGGGGATCCGACGTCACCGGGAGCTTGAGATGGAACAGGCGGCAATCTCCTCAGATCTTTTTGAAAAACATGAGGAACAACAGGTCTGCCGACCACGGGCACTGCAATCTGTTTTTCCGCAAAACTCAAATTCGGAATCATCAAACTACTCATGGCCAACAGAGCCAAACAGATTAGTGATTTTTGTCTGATCATTGTTTCCCTCCTTTTCTAAAGCTACCTCTTCGCAAAAAGGACATCAATTACAATTATTGCCATTCCTCAATGATAAATTGCTATCCCGGCATAGAAGTATTCAGGATAGCAATATCGCGCCTGAACTTTTGCACAAAGCATGTTTATGCCAGAAAGACATAGGGGAGAGGGGAGAGGAAATCGGTGCCCGAACAATAGGAGGTGAGGTGCGCATCCGCCATCGGTTGTCACGGCTGCTCTGGGTGATATAGCCCGTGCGAGAGGCATGACAGAGATCGCCCGCGAGGCAGGATTGGGACGAGAGAGTCTCTACAAAGCTCTTTCTCCGGAAGGCAATCCAGAATTCGCCACCGTGATGAAGGTGGTACGAGCGTTGGGTTTGAAATTACACGTCGAGGCTGCACATAGATAATGTCTGATCGGAAAAAGTTCCCATCGAGATGTCCTTCCTGTAGTCCACAACGCCCTTGCGTGATACAATAGCCCTGAGTAAAGGCAGTAATTATTGGAGTAGGAAGCAGATGTTGCAAAGTCAGAAAGAAGGCCATTGGGCATATTAATTATTGTCGACATATAGCTGCCAGGTGCGCTGAATGAAAAAGATATTGCTCGCTGTAATGATCCTACTTGCCTCATACAACCCCGGATATTGCACACCGCCAACGATTCAAGTAAAAGTAACTCTTTTGAAGCCGGAGATATTTGTTGGCCAGTCGATTATCGCCACCGTAGAGGTAACCAATACCGGGACGGTTGATCTGGAAGTGCCACGGCCCGATCGTGCAGGGTTCGCCGCTTTGCTAAACACAGATAATCCCCATCTGGGATTTTCGGGCGGTATCCGTATTGTCAGCGTTACAGGCGAAACTTCGACGGTCAGAATAAAACCCGGCGAAAGTGTGAGCACGCAGGTGAGTTTGTCGGGGACCGTACGTGGCTTTTCGCCGATTACATTCCGGATGGGATTTAAACCAACGGCTAATTCAGTTCCGATTTGGAGTAATCCAGTGACCATCCGGTTTAAGAAGGATCGGTACCTCCCTATAAAAGTTGAAGTCTTGCTGAAAGAGGGCAATATTGATATTTCAAACGTTCGGAATCCTGGAAAGGCTACGGCCCATGTTCTCATCAAAAATATAGGCAACGCACCTCAAGATATCGGGATAGCCGGAGTTTGCTGTCTTCATGAACTGCAAAGCCTGGTAAGCGACAACAAAGCCATTAGAACAGAATCCGGTTTCGCCTCTTGCAAGAAAACCGATTGCGGCCCGGGAGAGGTGACTTTAAAGCCGGGAGAAACCTGGGAGCAGGAGTGTCGGTTGGCTTACTGGGGAGAAGACCCGAACCCCAAGCCTATCACTTTTCGGATCGGAGTCAAGAGTGTCGGACATTTTGCCGCATGGGGAAATCCAGTGACGGTCAATATTGTGGGTGGGACTGATGAATGGACGAAACACATCATTCATCTCAAGAAATCCATCAAGGGGAACCAGGCGACCTCTCAACTTTAGATGGACCTCATTTGTCCGATGAAGCGCCGGGCACTGATCTCCATCGTTATATAGATTTCTCCTGATAATCTTCATTGTTGCAATTAATCGAATTGCGTTAGTCGGTGTTAACGACACGCCTCGATGAAAATGCTGTTTCCCTTCTTTTCGTTTTCCGGCAATGAAGGTTTGTACCAGTAATTCTCGTCATGAAAAGTTTAGCTTTCAGCGTCGTCGTTATGCACTGTCTTGTGGCTGCGCCGGGGAGCAGGCGCGTTACGGGGCATACAGAACAGGTATCACAATCTGAAACCG
The DNA here is from genome assembly GCA_046704045.1 of Thermodesulfovibrionales bacterium. Lineage (GTDB taxonomy): Bacteria > Nitrospirota > Thermodesulfovibrionia > Thermodesulfovibrionales > UBA6898 > JAWOKY01. The sequence continues at coordinate 2,994 of JBJKSM010000096.1, forward strand.
TTGCGGAGTACTTAAGGCCGGAGGGGTTCTCTCTCGTTCGACCACTGGCCGGAGTCGGCCGTTATGTGGATGCGTTTTCGCGTGCGATATCGGCTCAATTTCGCATTTGCCTTCGGCTTATCCGCTCATTTGAAGCCCAAGGACTTCGATCTTCTTCTTTCTCGTGAGTCTTTTAAGATCATATTCGAGCCTTCTTGCTTCTCCCGCATTCTTGCAGGGTATCGTTTTGACCAGCTCGAACGGTCTCCACGATCTTACAAATTTGCTGCCGATTCCGAGCTTATGCTTTTCGATCCTTTTGTCGAGATTATTTGTCATACCGATATACAGAGAATTATTGCGGCACCTCAACACATAGACGCACCAGGTTCCGCTATTGGCTTCCGGCAGCGCTTCCGCGGACTCTTTCAGCCAGATCTTCAGGGCCTTTCTTGCTTCCCTGTCCACAAACGAGAAAACCCGGTGAACGGCGTCGCGAGCGAGGGACCCGGAATGTCCGTCCACCTTTACCACGCGAAAGCCCAACTCGTCGTGAAATTCATAAAAAACGCGGTAAAGGGAAGCATTGCCCAGCTGCCGGTTTGTCTTTTTCGAAAGAAAGCCTTCCGACATCAGGCGGGGTTTTCTCCTGAGCAGGCCGGAAACGCACTGAGAATCGGAATATATCGTCAGGCTTCCATATGGTCCCGGCATGGTCTCCGCAAGAGCCCATAAAACGGTCTGAAGTTCGAGCCTTGTCGATGAAGTGCCTTCGAAGCGCCGCACCTTCAACCGCCCGGTTATTTCGGGTCTTCCCACAACTCCGGAAGAGGCTTCCAGAAATGAAGCGGAGATCAAGACATAGGCGCCAACGCCGAGCTTCAGGCCGGTACTTACACTCACATCGGTGAAAAGGGCAAGATTCTCTGTCTGTGCTTTCACGTCGTCAAACTCGCGAAGTCATTTTTTACATGCATTCTTTATCTTACAGCAGATTTGCAGAACCGGTTATAAAACCGGCCGTTGACGTCAACATCGCCGCTTTCGATAGAACTGGCCGTCGGGCAACATGCCCAGGGGGATACCCGGGAGTATGACGCGGTTCGTTCGGCGTACCTTCTAACGCAGGGGATTGAAGTGATACGTTTCTGGAATCATGAGGTTCTTCAAAACATCGATGGCGTTCTGTCCGTGATAGCAAAGAAGATAACTCCCCCATCCCTTTTACCTTAAGAGGGGTGACGGAAGAGAAGTCAGACCAAGGAGCGGTGACACTATCATCCTGCCAGATGGCCCAGGATAAAAAAAATCCATCGAAATCCGGCGACCGTGTAAAGGTACTGCTTACCTTGCCCTCTGGTAGTCCTGCGTAAAGATCTATATCTGCAACATGGTGCGCATTGTCCTTTTCCCTTCATGCAACACCTTCAGGGAATCCTGTTGTAAAATTATCTAATGAGAAGCATCCTCCACATCGACATGGACGCCTTTTTTGCATCTGTCGAGCAGCGGCGGCATCCTGAACTTGCCGGAAAACCTGTCGTGATCGGGGGAGGCGGCGATCCGACGCAGCGGGGCGTGGTGTCCACCGCGTCCTATGAGGCGAGGAAGTCCGGTATCCATTCGGCGATGCCGTTGAGGACCGCATACAAACTATGTCCCGACGCCATTTTCCTGCCGGTCGACTATCGTGAATATTCCCGCGTGTCTGCGGTCATCAAGAATATTCTCAGGGAGTTCTCGCCGGTTATGGAAGACGTGGGGATAGACGAGGCGTTCCTCGATATCTCGGGCAGCGATAAAACACCGGAAGAGATCTCTGCCGGCATAAAGAAGAGGGTCAAAGAAGAGACCGGACTTACCTGCTCGATCGGCATTGCGCCGAACAAGCTTCTTGCCAAGATCGCATCGGACATGGAGAAGCCCGACGGCCTGACGATCATCGCGGAAAAAGACATTGAGGGCCGCATATGGCCTCTTGCGGTCCGGAAGCTCTGGGGAGTGGGACCGAAGACGGAGTCATATCTCAAAGGGCTGGGCATCGATACGATCGGGCAACTGGCTGCCGAGCCGCTCGAAAAATTAGTCGAACAGTTCGGGAAGTCCTACGGCGTGTATCTCTATGAGGCTTCCCGGGGGATCGATGAAGGCCCTCTCGTTACCCATTGGGAGCCGAAGTCCACGAGCCGGGAGACCACCTTTCAGCGGGACGTGGACAACTGGCAGGTTATCGCCAGGAATCTTGCTGAACTGACCAGGGAGGTGGTCGGCGATCTGAAACAGTCCGGACACCGGGGACGGAACATCACGGTGAAGGTGCGGTTCAGCGACTTCAGGACGGTAACGAGGGCTACGACCCTGCCGGCCGCATCGGATTCCCTGGAGGAGATAAGAAAGGCCGCCTTCGATTGCCTCGGAAGGATCGAACTGAAACAGAAGAAGATCCGGCTCATCGGCGTGAGGGTCGGGAGGTTCGAAGGCGCAGACGGTGAGGTGACTGGCTGAAGGCGCTGATGCAGGGGGTTGCATCCGTTGCTGCCAGGGAGGAAATAATGATCCGGATCATACCCGGACCCCTGGCAGATCGGTTATCATAGCCCTATGGAAAAGATCGACCGGTCCTACATCCGCTACATCAGAGATGCAGTCCAATGGGCGATAGTGGTTTTCCTCGTTTACGCGGGGGATGAATTCTATCGCTTCGCGGCATTCTATGCCTCGGGAGGTACCGGGGTCTCCCCGGCGGGGAGGGCGCCGTCGGTGGAAGGGTTTCTTCCTATCGGGGCGCTGATGTCCCTTAAACTCTGGATCACGACCGGGATCTTCGACCGGGTTCATCCCGCCGGCCTCGTCATATTCATCGCCGCACTGCTTCTGGCCCTTGTACTGAAAAAGGCGTTCTGCGGATGGATATGTCCGGTAGGCGCCATATCCGAGGCGGCAGGGAAGCTCGGCGTGAAGATTTTCGGCCGGAGCTTTTCGATGCCGGCCGTCCTGGATTATCCGCTCAGGGCGGTGAAATATATCCTGGCGGCCTTTTTCATGTATGTCGTCGTCGTGAAGATGTCTGCGCCTGTAATAGCCGGGTTCCTCGATAGCGATTATTACAAGGTGGCTGATGTGAAGATGCTTTACTTTTTCACGCGGATGACGACCGGGACGGCGGTCGCGCTTTCGGCGCTCTTCGGCCTTTCCCTCTTTTTCAGGAACTTCTGGTGCAGGTATCTTTGCCCCTACGGGGCACTCCTGGGTCTCATAAGCGTATGCAGTCCGGTCAAGATCACAAGAAATGAGCGCTCATGTATTCACTGCGGCAAGTGTGCGAGGCACTGCCCCTCCCATTTGCCGGTGGACCGGAAGATCAGGGTCAGGTCCCCCGAGTGCACCGGCTGTCTCACCTGTGTCAGCCATTGTCCGGCGAGGGGGGCGCTGGACGCCGCGGTCACGAAGCGTAGAGCGGTCAGCCCTGCGCTGTACGTCGCAATAGCCGTTTTTCTCTTTTTCGGGTTGATAGGGACCGCAAAACTCGCCGGAAGATGGAACTCGGCTGTTGCGCCCTCCGATTATGCGCGCCTTGTGCCTCATGCGTCGCGCCTGGAACATCCCTGATCGGCCTTAATACCCGCAAAACTATGCTATAATCTAATAAAAATGTCGAGAGGTGCGGTAATGTCCGGAACCATCAGAAAGGCGATTTTTCCCGCAGCGGGACTTGGTACGAGGTTTCTGCCGGCGACAAAGGCGTCTCCCAAGGAGATGATGCCGATCGTCGATAAACCGATGATACAGTACGGTATCGAAGAGGTTATATCCTGCAACATCAAGGAGATCGTCATCGTTACCGGGAAACACAAGCGGAGCATCGAAGACCATTTCGATTACGCCTTTGAACTCGAAGACAGGCTGAAGAAGAGCGGCAAGAAAAAGCTGATTGAAGAGATAAACAGGCTCAGCAGGATAAATATAGCGTATATCAGGCAAGGGTACGCCCTCGGACTGGGGCACGCGATATCCTGTGCGAGACCGTTTGTCAAGGAAGAACCCTTTGCGGTCATCCTGAGCGACGACATCATCGACCCCGTGGACAGGCTTCTTGCCGATATGGTGAAGTTATACCGTGAGGTGAAGAGCCCGGTGCTTGCGCTCGAAAGAGTCCCTGTTTCTGAAATTCACAGGTACGGGGTTATCGAAGGAGTTGAGTATAAGGAGGGTGTCTATCGTATAGAGAACCTCGTCGAAAAACCGGCTGCGGAAAACGCACCGTCGGACCTTGCGATCATCGGAAGGTATATCCTCACCCCTGATATCTTCGACATCCTTGCAAAGGCGAAGCCCGGCAAAGGGGGAGAGATACAGCTGACCGATGCCATCCGGAAGCTGTTGAAAAAACGGCCTGTCTATGGATATCTTTTCAGCGGGCGCAGATACGATGCCGGTGACAAACTCGGTTTTCTGAAGGCGACAGTGGATTTCGCCCTCAGGAATCCCGAACTCTCCGGGCCTTTCGGCGCCTATTTGCGCGACGTGACCGGGAAATTGAAACACAAGTAACAGTCGCCGTCTTAACGATGCGGAGGGTCTTGATCTCAGCCGGGGATTGAGATAAGTATGAAGTAGGAAAATAAAATCGGAAGAGGAGACGGAATGGCGGAACTTGATAAAGACAAGAGCGAGAAGGACGTGAAGATTCCCGATACCCTGCCGGTGCTTCCCGTGAGGGACATCGTGGTTTTCCCCTATATGATCATTCCCCTGTTTGTCGGAAGGGAGATATCGATCAAGGCGATCGATCACGCCCTGAGCACCGACAGGATGATACTGCTCCTTACCCAGAAAGACCTGGCGATAGAAAACCCCCAGGTGAGCGATCTCTATACCGTCGGCACCGTCGGCATGATCATGCGCATGCTGAAACTGCCCGACGGCCGGGTGAAAATACTGGTGCAGGGCCTCGCAAAGGCGAGGGTAAAAAAGTTCGCCCCCGGTAAGGACTTTTTCTCCGCCGATATCGAAAAGATCGAAGAAGTCAAACCCGCGGCCATCTCTATCGAGGAAGAGGCCCAGATCAGGACCGTGAAAGAGCAGCTCGACAAGACGATTTCCTACGGCAAGACGGTGCTGCCGGACATCATGGTGGTCATCGAGAACCTCGACGAGCCGGGCAGACTGGCCGACCTCGTCGCCTCCAACCTGGGGCTGAAGGCCGATCAGGCCCAGGAGATACTTGAAATAATCGACCCGATTGTGAGGCTGCGGCGGGTGAGCGAGATACTGGGCAGGGAGATAGAACTCCTGATCGTCCAGCAGAAGATCCAGTCGGAGGCGAGGGGCGAGATAGACAAGACCCAGCGCGAGTATTTCCTGAGGGAACAGTTGAAGGCTATCCAGAAAGAACTCGGCGATATCGACGAAAGGGCCGAGGAGGCCAAGGAGTTCAGGCGCAAGATCGATGAGGCGAAGATGCCTGAAAAGGTCCATAAAGAGGCCGAGAAGCAGCTGAAACGGCTCGAAAAAATGCATCCCGACAGCGCCGAGGCGGCCACTATCAGGACCTACCTCGATTGGCTCGTGGAAGTGCCGTGGTCGAAGAGCACAAAGGACAACCTCGATATCAGGATCGCCAAAAAAGTGCTGAACGAGGACCATTACGATCTCGAAAAGGTGAAAGAGAGGATACTCGAATATCTGAGCGTCCGGAAACTGAAGGAGAAGATGAAGGGCCCGATCCTCTGCTTTATCGGGCCTCCCGGTGTGGGCAAGACTTCCCTGGGAAGGTCCATCGCGAGGTCCCTTGGCAGGGAGTTCGTACGGATGTCTCTTGGCGGCGTACGGGATGAGGCGGAGATTCGCGGGCACAGGCGGACCTACGTAGGCGCACTTCCCGGAAGGATCATCCAGGGGATAAAACAGGCGGGAACGAACAATCCGGTGTTCATGCTCGACGAGATAGACAAGATAGGCATGGACTTCAGGGGCGACCCTTCGTCGGCGCTCCTTGAGGTGCTGGACCCGGAGCAGAACTTCGCCTTTGCTGACCACTATCTGTCCGTGCCCTTCGATCTTACGAACGTCATGTTCATCACCACGGGCAACCTCGCGGACACGATCCCCGGACCGCTGAGGGACAGGATGGAGATCATCTACCTTTCGGGGTATACCGCCGAAGAGAAGCTCGGCATTGCGAAGAAATATCTCCTGCCGAAGCAGCTCGAAGAACACGGCCTTACTTCAAAGATACTCGACATTGCCGACCCGGCCCTGATGATGCTCATATCGCACTACACGCGGGAGGCGGGCGTCAGAAATCTGGAGCGCGAGATCGCGAACCTTTGCAGAAAGGTGGCAAAGAGGATCGCCGAGGGGAAGGAAAAGAAATTCAGCATCAGCACGAAGAACCTGGAAGGCTTTCTCGGTGCGCCGAAATTCCTCCCGGAAGAAGAGATGGAGAAGGACGAGATCGGCGTTTCGACCGGGCTGGCCTGGACCGAGGCCGGCGGAGACATTATCTATATCGAGGCGACGACGATGGTCGGGAAGGGGCACCTGACGCTGACGGGGCAGCTCGGAGACGTAATGAAAGAGTCGGCTCAGGCCGCACTCAGTTACATACGCTCCCGCGCAAGCACCCTCGGCATTGAGGAGGACGTCTTTTCCAGAGTGGACATCCATATCCATGTCCCTGCCGGCGCGATCCCCAAAGACGGCCCGTCCGCCGGAATAACGATCGCGACGGCCCTTGCCTCGGTTTTGACAAGCAGACCGGTCAACAAGAACGTCGCGATGACCGGAGAGGTAACGTTGAGGGGAAGGGTGCTGCCGATCGGCGGGCTTAAGGAAAAGACCCTCGCGGCAAAGCGGATGGGCATAAGGAAGGTCATCGTCCCAAGACGCAACAAGAAGGACCTTGAAGAGATACCGAAATATATAAAGAAAGACATGGAGTTTGTCTTTGCCGATACCATGGACCAGGTGCTGAAGGTTGCCCTGAAGAGCGGAAAGGCGGAGAAGAAGCCTGCACGGAAGAAAGCCTGATCGATGGCGCCCGTTTATCCCTGCCTGCGTGTCTTGCCATGAGGCTTTCCGATGTCGGCGAGCTTGCCCTGCTCGGCTCCCTGCAAAAGCGGTTCGGAGGTGAAAGGACGCCGGGCGTCCTCGCCGGGATCGGGGATGACTGCGCCGTAGTCCGGCCGGCCGGGAAGAACCTCCTGCTTACCACGGACATGATGGTCGAAGGGGTTCATTTCGACATGAGGTGGACGACGCCCTTTCAGCTCGGGTTCAAGCTCGTCTCCGTCAATGTGAGCGACGTATATGCTATGGGCGGAAGACCCCAGTTTCTCCTTCTGAACCTGTCGGCCGGCGGAGACATCGAGGTCGGCATTTTCAATCGGCTGTTCGACGGCATAGAAAAGGCGGTGCGACAGTACGGCGTTTCGCTCATCGGCGGCGATATTTCATCGTCCGGGAGGATCGTGCTTTCTGCGACGGTGACCGGATACGCGTCAACGTTCATAAGGAGGAGCGGCGCCAGGGTCGGGGACCGCATCTACGTGACGGGTTTTTTGGGGGATTCCGCATGCGGTCTTCAGCTCTTGAAACGGCTGAAGCGTCCTGTTGAAATGGAGAGGAGAAAGAAGATAGACTGCGGCCTTCCGTGGAAGGTTGCAATGCCCCTTCTCAGAAGGCATCTGATGCCTGTCGCGGTGAACCCGGAAAGGTTTGCCGGTAAGGCGACCTCCATGATCGACGTCAGCGACGGTCTTCTCATCGACCTTTCGAGGATATGCGGCGAAAGCGGGGTCGGCGCACGGCTCTATGCGGAGCGGCTCCCTGTGTCAAAACAGCTGGCGAGGGCCGCGGGGCACATGAATGTTGACGCGCGCGCCCTTGTCCTTGGCGGCGGGGAGGACTATGAACTTCTCTTCACCGCGCCTCGTAACAGGAAGGTGGACGCCTTCTGCATCGGCGAGATAACGGAATCGGGGCTGACGGTTGTAGACGAGAGGGGAAAGGCGGAAAGGGTTGCCGTGAAAGGATACGAGCATTTCGCTGTTTAAAGAAAAGATCAGGCAGATTCTGGCTATAGACGAGCCGCCCAGGCGGGTGGCTGCCGCTTTTTCGGTAGGTGTTTTTATCGGTATGTCGCCCCTGCTCGGCATACATACGCTGCTCGGTATCGCCCTCGCTTACCAGTTCAAGCTCAACCGGTTCGTGACGCTTATCGGGGTTTATGTCACGAACCCCTGGACGATCGTTCCCATTTATACCTTCGGGACGTGGGTAGGCATACAGTTGCTCGGTCTCGACAACGCCATCCCTCCCATCGACTGGCACCATATCACGCTCTTCTCCTTTGTTAAGGAATTTCGCGCCCTTCTGCTGCCCTTTCTCGTTGGCAATACCTTCATGGCCTTTGTCGCGGCGGTCGCCGGGTATCTCATTATCCATGAGGCGGTGAAAAGGGGCCGCCGTGGGTAAGGTTCACCTTATCAGTCTCGGATGCCCGAAGAATCTTGTGGACTCCGGGAAGCTCCTGAAAAAGCTTGGAGAGAAGGGACTCCACTATTGTTCGAGCGCGGAGGATTCCGACATTCTCATGGTGAACACCTGCGGTTTCATCGAAGACGCCAAGCGGGAGTCGGTGGAAGAGATTCTGCGTGCCGCAGAACTCAAGAAGGGGAAGAAGAAACTTGTCGTCCTCGGTTGTCTTGCGCAGAGGTTCGGCGATGATCTGAAGAAGGAGATCCCTGAGATCGACGCGATCTGGGGCGTGGGCAAAGATGACCGGGTTGTCGAATACTGCGAGAGAACCACTGCAGGGGCAGGCACCTGTGCCTGCCCGAAAGAAGGGCAACCACAGAGGGCTGCCCCTGCAGGAAATGAATCGTCCGACAGATTCATCGACACCCCTTACGCCTATCTCAAGATCGCGGAGGGCTGTGACAGGAACTGTTCCTATTGCGTTATCCCGGGAATCAGGGGAAGGTTCAGGAGCAGGCGCCCTGATGAAATACTCGCTGAAGCCGAAGAACTTATACGCGCAGGGACGAAGGAGATCATCGTCGTGGCCCAGGACATCACTTCCTACGGCAAAGACATCGGCGGATACGATCTCAGCCGCCTTGTTGGCGACATCGCTTCGATCAGCGGCGACTTCCGGATACGGCTTCTCTATCTTTATCCCACTTCCGTGGACGACCGTCTCATCGAGACGATAGCGGGGGAGGAGAAGGTCTGCAGGTATATCGACATGCCGCTTCAGCACGCCTCCAGGAAGATCCTGGGGCTGATGGGACGGGGAGGGTCGGCTGAATATTACGGGAAGCTCATAGACAGGATAAGATCGGCAGTTCCAGGGGTGAATCTGCGTACGACCTTTATCGTCGGCTTTCCCCGGGAGACGGAAGAGGACTTCAGGGAGCTTCTGTCGTTTGCCGGCCGGATCAAATTCGACCGGCTCGGCGTGTTTACCTTTTCGAGGGAAGAGGGGACTCCTTCGTCGAAGCTGAAAGGGCAGGTCCCGGCGCGCACAAAAAAGGTACGATATGAAAAGCTGATGGAGCAACAGGCGACGATCTCGCTTGAGAAGAACATGGACCTCAAGGGAAAGACTTTCAGAGCCCTTGTCGATGACGTCTCCGACGGCATTATGATCGCGAGGATTTATTCGCAGACCCCTGAAATAGACGGGGTCGTCTTTGTCGAGGGTGGAAAGGCCGCGAAAGGCGACTTCATCGACGTGGAGATCGTCGACGTCTATGACTATGACCTGAAGGCAAAGATGAAATGAGGCGGCTTCCCTATCTCCACATAATCCTTTTTGTGCTGACCTTTCTTTCGACCCTCACGGTTGGCGCGTTCCAGGCGGGAGTGGACCCCCTCAAGGAACCTCTCAGGATTTACGTGGGGCTTCCTTTTGCGGCAACGCTGATGATTATCCTCCTCTGTCATGAGTTCTCGCATTACCTTTCTTCGAAAAAGCACGACGTAGTCGCGACGCTTCCTTACTTCATACCGGCCCCGACGATCTTCGGTACCTTCGGCGCTTTCATAAAGATGAAGACGCCTATCACCACAAAGAATGCGCTCATGGATATCGGGGCCTCGGGACCGATCGCCGGTTTCGTTGCTTCTGTTATCGCAACTGTGATCGGGCTGTCCCTGTCGAGGATTGTGCCGGTGGGGAAGGCCGGAGGTTTGTTGACGCTGGGAGACTCTCTTCTTTTTTCGGGCCTTTCGAGGGTTATCCTCGGGACGGTGCCGAAGCATTACGACGTGCTCCTTCACCCGATCGCCTTTGCGGGGTGGATAGGATTTTTCGTCTCCTCGCTCAATCTCATACCCGTCGGCCAGCTCGACGGCGGGCATATCGCCTATGCCCTGCTCGGCGAGAGGCATACGAATGTATCGAAAGTTCTCATCCTCGTGATGATTCTACTTGGCGTCTTCGTCTGGGAGGGATGGGCGGTGTGGGCGGTTCTCCTCATCCTTCTCGGCTTCAGACACCCTCCGATTGTCTATTCCGGGGTCCCCCTCGATCCGAAGAGAAAGGTGATAGGCTGGATTGCGGTTGTCATTTTTATCATTACCTTCATGCCGGTGCCGATCACGGTGGCATAAAAAAGGGCGGCACGCGGCCGCCCTTTGCGAAAGGTATTCTCAGAATTGCCAGGTGATGCCGAAGTCGATGCTGTCTTCGGCCAGGCTCGCCTGGATGGATGCGCCGAAATTGGGATCGGTCTCTGTTAATGTCTTCTTGAAGGCATGCACATATCCAAGATCCACTGAGACCTTCTTGCCAATCTGATATCCGATGCCTACTGATGCATGAGTAGTTGCTATTGCCGGGAATCCCGAGACTCTCAGGACTTCATAATTGAAGGCGGGGACCATCTTGCCCTGAACATTCACATCAGGCGCCAACAGGTTGAGGGTATCGGTCTTAACGGGGTTGTTGGCGTAATTGAAACCCGCTCGCAAAGCTAATTTTGGCATTGGTTTATACTGAGCTCCGACGCCGAGCGTCCACTGATCTTTCCAGTTGAAATCCTTATAGCCGTCAGCGCCTCCCCAATTTATCCATTTTCCGTCGACTTCCACGAGGAGGACATTCTGGATAGGCTCGTACGCTACGCCCAGTCCTGCGGTCTGAGGACTTTCGAGTTTGAGGTCATCCAGTGTCGTATCGGTATCGAGGTATGCGACATTCTTGTATTTGATTTCCTGAGGGGTGACGTAAACAGCGCCGATAGACAGCGGACCCGTTTTGTAAATCGCTCCAACCTGTGCGCCCGCGGTGTATCCGGTAGAAGTCCCGTGTGCGAGATCAAGTGCGCCGTAATCAATGTGGACGGACAACCCAACCGAGAGGTTGGGAGAAATCATGTAGGCGATATTGGGAGCGAATTTCATGGCCTGGAAATTGGTATAAATACTCTTGCCTCCGCCCAGGTTGATAGAATCCCTGTAATCGACCCCAAGCCCCGAGACACCATAGGCAGCCAGACCGAAGCGCAGGTCAGGCGTTATGGGCGACGATATGCCTATCGCCGGGATGAGGAAGAGATCGGAGTCGCTCCTGTGCTTTCCTGTATCCAGACCGGGAGCTATTACTCTGGTGCGCGCATCAGGCATGAAGATCGATCCGGCGAAGTTCACTTCGGATCCGGGACAGTAAGGGCCGAAGCACATTGCTGCCGGGTTCGAGAAGACCGCGCTGATCGCATCCTGCGGCGCTGCGATTCCCACGCCGCCCATCGCCCTTGAGATCGGGCCGATGCTGATGAGGTTGTCGCCGTTTGTGGCGAAGGAGAGACCGTAAGACGAAAGAACGAACACTGCGATAAGTGCTGCCAAGAAAAGTCTTTTCATTCCAACTCCTCCCTGTAGGATTTTTTTGTAGTGACCGAAAAAGAACTGCTCACCTCCATTTCTTCTAAAACTGTCCAGGCATTAAAACCTGATTTTCTCTTTACGGACGGTATTAAACGGAATTTGAGACCCGGATAAGTTTCTATTGTAATATAAGGACGACCGGTCGTGAAGCCGCCGGTATTGTGTATCCTCAAAAATTAGAAGTCGATGCATCTTAAGTTAATTAAAGAATAAATAAAGTTCACAACAATATACATGCGAAAATAAGTTTTTGTCAATCATTTTTATGGCGATTGATGGGTCCGCGGGCGAGTATGTTTGCGCTTTTCCGTTATGGTATACTTAATAAAAATTGTCAAGGAGAGTTGAATGAAGGTATTTCTCAAGGAAGACGTGAAGAACCTGGGCAGGATAGGGGAAGTGGTGACCGTCAGCGACGGTTATGCGAGAAATTTTCTTTTGCCGAAAAAACTTGCTGTCGAGGCTAATACGAAGAATATCAAGGAATTCGAGCACCACAAGAGGGCGCTTCAGGAGCGCGCTGCAAAGATCACGGCGGAATTAAAGACTCTGTCCGAGAAACTTTCAGCGGTCAGCCTGACGATACCGGCCAAGGCAGGCGAGGAAGAGAAACTGTTCGGATCGGTTACGAACATGGACATCGCGGAGGCGCTGAAGACAGCCGGCTACGATGTCGACAAAAAGAGGATCGTCCTCGACGAGCCCATCAAACGCCTCGGCGAATATACGGTTGAAGTGAAAGTCGATGCCGAGATATCCGCGCGGGTGAAGGTGAATGTCGTGCCGGAATGAAGGAAGGCGATGTAAATCTTGACAAGCTCCCCCCGCAGAATATCGACGCCGAGCAGTCCGTTCTCGGGGCCATACTGCTTGACAACAACGCGCTGACCGCCACCCTCGAACTGCTCGGCCACGAAGACTTCTATAAGGATGCGCACCGGAAGATCTTTATCGGCATGATCGATCTCTTCGACAGGAACGAGCCGATAGATATCGTGACGCTTACCGACTGCCTGAAGCGGAAGAACGACCTTGACGCGATCGGCGGGCCGCAGTATCTCACCTCCCTCGCCATGACCATCCCAACGTCGGCGAACGTGCGGTACCACTCGAGGATAGTCAGGGAGAAGGCGATGCTCAGGGGGCTCCTGCGTTCGGTGACGGACATCGCGAGGAACGTCTACGACGGAGAACTCGATGCCGACGAGCTGATCGATTATGCCGAGAAGACGGTCTTCGACCTCTCGGACAAGAGGATCAAAGTATCGTTTTCTTCGCTCAAGGACGTGATCAAGGACAGTTTCCAGATGATCGAGCAGCTCTACGACAAGAAGGAGATGGTGACCGGCGTGCCGACCGGGTTCACGCGGATCGACGAGATGACCACCGGCCTTCAGAGGGGCGACCTGATTATCATAGGAGGAAGGCCGTCGATGGGCAAGACCGCCTTCAGCCTGAATATTGCGCAGCACGTCGGCGTTCACATGAAGGAGCCGGTCGCGGTGTTCAGCCTCGAAATGTCCAAGGAGCAACTTGCCTTCAGGATGCTCTGCTCCGAGGCGATGGTGGATTCAAACAGCATCAGGAAGGGGTTCATCAGGAAGGAGGACTGGCACAGCCTCACGAACGCCGCAGGGAATCTTGCCGCAGCCCCCATCTTTATCGATGATTCAGCGGGAATGACGGTGCTCGAGATGAGGGCGAAGGCCAGGAGGCTCAAGGCCGAGCACGGGCTCAGCCTCGTCATCGTCGACTACCTGCAGTTGATGAGGGGCCGCGGAAACGCGGAACGGAGGGAGCAGGAGATATCGGAGATCTCCCGGTCTCTGAAGGCTCTGGCGAAGGAACTGCGTATTCCCGTGATCGCGTTGAGCCAGTTGAACAGGGGCGTTGAAAGCAGGACGGAAAAGAAGCCGACGCTGGCGGATCTCAGGGAATCGGGCGCCATCGAACAGGACGCCGACGTTATCATCTTTATTTACAGGGACGAGGTATATAACAAGAAGAAAGATGACAACAAGGGAAAGGCGGAGATCATCGTCGCCAAACAGAGAAACGGCCCGACAGGCGAGATACCGCTCACTTTTATTTCGCAGTGTACGAGGTTTGAAAATTACACCGACCGCGAATATTACAGTGAGGAAGACGCATTTTAGACGCGCAGGAGGAGCGATGAAAAGGACGCCGGCAGTGGCAGGACAGTTTTATCAGGGGACCGGTCCCGGTTTGACCCGGCAGGTGGAGCAGTTCATCGACAGGAATTCGCCCAGGGAGGATGCCATCGGGATCATTTCGCCCCATGCCGGGCTCGTCTATTCAGGGGCCGTGGCTGGCGCCGTCTATTCCTCTATCAGGTTCCCGAAGACTTTTCTTCTTCTCGGACCGAACCACACCGGACTGGGGCAGAAGATCTCTCTCATGGATGAAGGAGAATGGGAAATTCCGACAGGGACGTTTGCCGTCGACAGAAAGCTTGCGGCCAGGATAGCGCTCTCAACAGGCAAGGTCGCCAGGGATTCCCAGGCCCATCTCTTCGAGCATTCCCTTGAGGTGCAGCTTCCCTTCATCGCCTGTTTCTCGAAGGATGTGAAGATCGTGCCTATCGCCTTTCTTGCCGCTTCGCTCGATGATTGCCGCGACGTAGCCGGCGCGATTGCAGAGGCGGTCAAGGGCGTCGATTATCCGGTTGTGATCGTAGCCAGCTCGGACATGAGTCATTACCTTCCCGACGAGATCGCCCGGCAGAAGGACAAAAAGGCTATAGACAGGGTGCTCGATCTCGATGCCGAGGGCCTCTTCGATACGGTGAGAAGGGAAAACATAACCATGTGCGGCTTCATTCCGGCGACTGTCATGCTTCTGGCCGCGAAACTGCTCGGCGCCGGATCGGCGCGTCTTGTGAAATACGCCACGTCCGGAGAGGTCAGCGGCGATTACGACAGCGTAGTGGGATACGCCGGCATCATCGTGAGGTGAAAAATGAGTATTCTGCCCGAGGGAGAGCAACTCAGGAAAGCCGTCAAATGGATATCCGACGAGCGGCTTGATCATCCGGAAGCAGATCTCGCCGCGTTGATCGGCAAGGCCTGCATGAAGTTCGATCTGTCTCCGAAAGACGCCGAGTTTCTTGTGAAATTTTTTGCCGGAGGCTCTTCCCAAAAGCCAGCGTAACGAAGCGAAGAGAGGGTAAGGAAGGGAAGCGTGCTTCAGCCGGAGATCTGCAACAGCAGTTCGAGGGCCTTCCTGTAATCAGCTGCGGCTTCCTTCAGCATCTTACTGTTTTCGTAAGTCTCCGCCCTGAGAAGGTATAGCCGGTAGTCAAAGGGGTTAAGGGAGAGGGCGGCGCCGAAGGCCGCAAGCGACTCCTTCAACCTCCCGTCTTTTCCGAGGGCATAAGCCAGATAATAATGTGCAGGCGTATATGAACCCATCGCTGCGGCCTTGTCGAGGATGTCGATTGCAGCGTTGACCTTGCCGGTCCTGCAGAGGAGGTATCCGAGTTCGGTCATGACCGCGACATTGTCCGGCTCCACCGAGAGTGCCTTTTGCAGTATTTCTTCCGCCCGGGCATTTTCTCCGTCGCCGACGTACAGCTTCCCCAGTTCTACATAGGGAAGGATGTATTTCGGGTCTTTTTCTATAGCCTTCCTGAAGAGCGGATAGGCCATCATGCTCATGTTTTTCTTTATAAAGGCCTCCGCAAGATTCGCATCCGCGACGGCATCGAACCTGGGCTGATACTTTGGCACTACCTTTGTCTGCGGTTTCTCTCCGACCAGGGTGAGGAGGTAGTCGAACATCTGCTCCGTTCCCACAAGGGGAAAGCCCGGAAGCTCATAGGTGATCCTGCCGTCTACGATGACGACCGTGGAAGGCAGGGCGATAATGCCGTAATCGTGAAAAGTATCGAGGCTCCTGTCGAAGAGGATCGGGAAGGTGACGCCGAGTTCCTTCACCATCTTCTTAACGTTTTCCCTGTCCTCCGGCGAAATCGTCTGGTTGTCCGCGTTGATGCCGATGATAGTGATTCCGCGGTCCTTGTACTTTTCATGGAACTCCTCAAAACGGCGGAGAGCCTTTTTCG
Organism: Thermodesulfovibrionales bacterium; assembly: GCA_046704045.1. GTDB lineage: Bacteria > Nitrospirota > Thermodesulfovibrionia > Thermodesulfovibrionales > UBA6898 > JAWOKY01. The sequence goes on from JBJKSM010000096.1 coordinate 18,952, forward strand.
AATTGGCGCTCCAGGTGGACCAGAAAAGGAGGACCACCTTTTTTTCCGGAATGCACGACAGGGCCACGTCTTTGCCCCCGGTACTGCCAAGTGAGAAGTCAGGGGCCTGTGAACCGGCCTGGAGGAGGGCCTGTGCCTGTGCCGAACATACAAGAGTGATGGAAAGGATGAAGAGAAGAAGAAAAAGATGCGGGACAATCATTCTCTTTGTCTTGTGAAAGCGGTTCATTTCCTGCCGTCCTTGAAGGTCTTGATACCTTCCTTGAATTGGATGATAGCCCTGCCGTAATCGTTCATCTTTTCGTAAACCAGACCGAGCGCGTAATGCGTCATGGAAGGGTAGGGGTTCAGCGAGAGCGCGGCGGTCAGCTCTTTCTCCGCTGCCTTGAGATCTCCTTTTTGCAGGAGGGCGAGACCCAGGCCGGTCTTCGCCGTCCCGAGATTCGCCTGTATGCCGAGGGCGGAGGTGAATGCATTGGCGGCGTCATCCGCCCGCCCCTTGCGCAGAAGCATATAGCCGAGACGGTCATACGCGCCGGAGTTCTCCGGGTCTGCGGCAATTGCGCTCTTCAACGTTACGATGGCCTTGTCGGTGTTGCCCTCCCTGGAGAGCGTATCGGCCTCTCTCAGAAGGGCAGCCGCTTTCCGGGGTCCTTCCTGTCCGGCAGACGCGGGAAAAGGAGACGAAATGAGGACGAATGCGACCGCCGTCAGAAAGAGCGCCGTTCCGATGCCCCTTCCGTATATGCATTCTTTTCTCTGCATCGCCTATCTGTTTTTGACCGGGACCTTTCGGTTGTAACTGAATTTCTGATGGCACCCGGGCTGGCATGAGCCTCCGTCGGCGGTCTTCCGGTAGTTGATGGGCAACTGCCATATGCCGAAAGGTACGGAATCCCTGATGTGTTTGGGGTTGTTCGTTGCATGCATCTCGTGGCAGGCCCTGCATGTCCTGCCCTTGACAGGCTTGTTTACATGCAGATAGTGCAGGTTACGGTCGCCGTTTCTGAAATTTGTAAGCGTTGTGGTTGTCGGTTCCAGGACAAGGGTCTTCTCGTGGCAGTTGAAGCAGAGGGCGTAGTTCTTCGGATCAAAGGGCGCATAGAAGACGGGCGGGAAGTATTTCCTGAGAATCCTGAAGTTGTTCGACCCGTGCGGATTGTGACACGCCGAACAGTCTTTTTCTCTGACGGGACCGTGCTTGTCTTTATTTTCAGAGAGGTACGTCTTCATATCGATGATCTTGCCGTTCGGTGTGTCGAGGGGCTTGTCATGACAGGAGAGGCAAAGGTCCATCGGGGCCTTCAACAGCTGTTTCGGGTAATCGGAGCCGTGGGGGTCATGGCAGGCGAGGCATTTTCTTCCGGATTCGAGCGCGCCGTGCTTTGTCTTTACGCTCTCGACCCAATCTTTTTTGTCCGTGTGGCAGCCGAAGCACAGATCCTCTCTTCCGTCCGCCTTCAGGTTGTGCGGGTAGTCAGCCGAGTGCGGGCTGTGACAATTGGTGCAGCCCTCTTTCACCGCCTCGTGTACGAACTTATCTCCCTTCAGCACATCTGCCATATCGGTGTGGCACTGGAAACATACGTTGTTGCCGGCGGCGTCCAGCATGTTCGGGTAATCCGACTGATGAGGATTGTGGCACATTATGCAGCCGCCGACTGAGACAGGCCCGTGGACGTATTTGCCGGAAGCGATTTTCCTGTCGTGACAGTTAAAGCAGATTTTTGTCACGTCGGCGCGGAGCTGATACTTGTAGGGAGACTGGTGCGGATCATGGCAGAGAGTGCAGTCCCCGTTCTTTACGGGCGCATGCACGGCGCTTTTTGTGTCGAGCCGGTCATGACATTTATAACAGAAGTCCGAGGCCTTCTTTATGGGCGCAAACTTGTGCTTACCCACGCTTCGATGGCATACGCTGCAATTGCCCACAGCCACCGGGCCGTGAATGAATTTCTCCTTGCCCATGCTGCTGTGGCACTTGTCCGTAACGCAGGAATTCGCGGCCCCGGCATAAGGAGTCCGGACTATGCCGTCCGCACAAAATATCAAACAGGAAAATAAGACAACAAACGCCAGTCTTCTCATCGAACCATTCCCCTCTGCCTCAGTATGCCCCCAAAGTCCATCGCTATCCTCCGTCGGTCATGCCTGTGCTCTGAAAACCGGGATAGATTTTAACATATTTCTTCGGCTCGCGTGAAGTCCCCCGTGACTGTGCCGTTGATTATCGGCCTTTCCCCGCGCCGCCTGGAGCGCCCGCGTAAAGGCGGGGGTTGCGCGGAAGTTGAGATTTGATCGTCATATGCATAGACTATTAAAAGAAACGGCGAGAAGGCTGGCGCGGATGAAGCCGTCCATATCGGACCGGCACGGAATTTTCAAATAATGATGAGGAGGAAGATCTCTGATGTCAACAGAAAGCATTGAAGTTCTAATGGCTGAAAAAAGGACATTTCCACCTTCGAAGGAATTCAGTGAAAGGGCGCACATAAAGAGCTTCGGGGAATATGAAAAGCTCTACAAACGGTCTGTGGAAGACCCCGAAGGCTTCTGGGCCGAGATGGCTGAAAAACAGCTGACCTGGTACAGGAAGTGGGACAGGGTGCTTGAGTACGACTTTGAAAAGCCGGAGATAAAGTGGATCCAGGGAGGGAAGATTAACGCTTCCTATAACTGTCTCGACAGGCATATCAACACTCCGCTGAGGAACAAGGCGGCGATAATATGGGAGGCCGATGACGGTTCGTACAGGACATACACGTATCAGCAGCTCTATTATGAGGTGAATCGTTTTGCAAATGTGCTGAAGAAGCACGGGGTGGAAAAGGGCGACCGGGTGACGATCTACCTGCCGATGATCCCGGAGCTTGCGATCGCCATGCTTGCATGCGCCAGGATAGGGGCGATCCACAGCATTGTATTCGGCGGTTTCAGTGCCCAGGCGCTCAAGGACAGGATTCATGACTGCAAGGCGAAAACGGTGATCACCGCAGACAAGGGCGTGAGGGGCGGAAGATACGTACCGCTTAAGGCGAACGCGGACGAAGCGGTCCTGGAGTGCCCTACCGTCGAGAAGGTGATAGTGGTAAAGAGGGCCGACGGCGGGATAGACATGGAGCCGAAGCGCGACGTCTGGTGGCATGAGGAGATGAGCGCCGCCGATATCGCGAATTACTGCGAGCCCGCGGAGATGGACGCCGAAGATCCCCTTTTCATCCTCTATACCTCCGGCTCCACCGGAAAGCCGAAGGGTGTGCTCCATACCACGGGGGGATACCTCCTGTTTACCAACCTTACGTTCAAATGGATCTTCGACTATCACGGTGAGGACATCCATTTCTGCACCGCCGATATCGGCTGGGTCACCGGCCACAGCTACATCGTCTACGGGCCGTTGTCCGCGGGCGCGACAAGCCTGATGTTCGAGGGCGTCCCGACGTATCCCGATGCGGGCCGGTTCTGGTCAATAGTCGACAAGCACAAGGTGAATATCTTCTACACCGCTCCGACTGCCATAAGGGCATTGATGAGAGAGGGTGAAAGCTGGGTGAAGGGGCACGACCTTTCGTCTCTCAGGGTGCTTGGCACCGTGGGAGAGCCGATCAACCCCGAGGCATGGATGTGGTACCACTTGCATGTCGGCAGGGGGAAGCTTCCGATCGTAGATACGTGGTGGCAGACCGAGACCGGAGGCATTCTCATTACGCCTCTGCCCGGCGCGATGACGCTGAAACCGGGTTCTGCAAACAGGCCGTTCCCCGGGGTGGTGCCGGGGATCCTGAAGGAGGACGGCTCGCCCGCAGGCGTGCACGAAGGCGGCTATCTCGTCATCGAAAAGCCCTGGCCCGGAATGATCCGGGGGACATACGGCGATCCGGAGAACAGGCGCTTGAAAGATATCTACTTTTCACGTTTCCCTGGCAAGTATCTCACCGGAGACGGGGCGAGGGTGGACGAGGACGGCGATTATTGGCTCATGGGAAGGATCGACGACGTTATCAATATTTCCGGGCACAGGCTCGGGACCGCCGAGGTCGAATCTGCGCTTGTGAGCCACGAAGCGGTGGCGGAGGCTGCCGTGGTCGGTTTCCCCCACGACATCAAAGGCGAGGGCATTTACGTCTATGTGACCCTGAAGGACGGCTTTGCCCCTTCCGATGAGCTCAAGAAAATACTCGTTGGCCATGTCAGGACCGTCATCGGCCCGATAGCGACGCCGGACAAACTGCAGTTTGCTCCCGGACTTCCGAAGACCAGAAGCGGCAAGATCATGAGAAGGATACTCAGGAAGATCGCCTGGGGACAGGTGGAGGAGCTTGGGGACACTTCAACCCTCGCCGATCCTTCGGTCGTCAACAACCTTGTTAAAGAAAGACTGTAACAGACGTTGCCACGGGCGACCTATTCAAAATAATGCTTCGATGATACAATTGATGCATGGCTGAAAGACCTCCCCAGACCGGCAGGGACGACGCTGCAGACAGGCTGAAGAACCCGCAGTGGCGGGCTCTGGCGGCAGCCATTCTCATTTTCGTTTCCCTTTTGATCTGGTCGCAGTTTTTCACCCCTGCAGGCCCTGCACAGTATGAGATCACTTATACCCAGTTCATGGAGCAGCTCGAAGCGGGCACCATCAAATCCGTTCTTATCAGGAACCTGCAGGTGACCGGGGTCTTCAACAAGGAAGTGAACATTGTCCTGCAGGGGGCGAAGAAACCCCTGGCGGTGAAGAACTTCGAGACTTACCTCCCTTCTTTCCAGGGCGAAGGACTTATTGCGAAGCTCGAAGCAAAGAACGTTGCAATAAATGTGGAACCGGCTGAACAGAAATCACTGCTGTGGCAGATCGTCATCGGCATTCTGCCGTGGGCACTGATAATCGGGGTATGGTTCTACATCATGAAAAGGGCCCAGCAGCAGATCCAGGGAGGTGCGGGCGGCCTGTTTACATTCGGGCAGAGCAAGGCGAAACTCTATGACGTTAAAAAACCGAGCGTTACCTTCAAGGACGTGGCAGGCATGGAAAATGTCAAGACAGAACTCCGGGAGACGATTGAATTTCTGAAGGACCCCGCGCGGTTCAGAAAACTCGGCGCGAAGGTGCCCAAGGGTGTGCT
>JBJKSM010000097.1:0-23385 GCA_046704045.1 Thermodesulfovibrionales bacterium
GTCAGACGCTGGAGCCGCATCAGCTCTTCCACAGCCCCCGCGCTCAGGTTCCTGTTGACCGCGATCGCGATGCCCCTGCCGAGATGCCCGATTTCCGGGGTAAGCGCCCGGCTCACATCTCCCACGCCCACAAGGGTAGCGCCTTCCCCCCGCAGGTATCGCCTGAGAGCCCCTGCTTTCATGGCACCCTACTTCTTCTTCAGCTTCTCATCGCGCAGCTTCTTGAGGAATGCGACCATCTTGATCGCTTCCTTCAGGGCGTTGGAGGCGTCTTCCGCATAGCCGTCGGCGCCCCACTTGTCGGCCAGCTCCTTCGAAGTGGGAGCGCCGCCGATCATGATAAGACAGTCGGGGTTCTTCGCCTTTATCTTCTCTATAATCTTCGGCATGCCGACCATAGAGGTCGTCATCATGGCCGAAAGACAGACAAGGTCGGAATCGGTCTTCAGCTGCTCCTCGACAAACTTGTCGAGCGGCACGTCCCTGCCGAGGTCGTACACGGTGAAACCTGCCACGTCGAACATCATCTTGACGAGGTTCTTGCCGATGTCGTGGACGTCGCCCTCGACGGTGCCGATGACGACCGAGCCCTTGATCCCGAGGTCCATCTGCCGGCAGTGGGGCTTCAGGATGTCAAGACCGGCATAGAGCGCATCGGCGCACATGAGGATCTCGGGAACGAAATATTCCTGCGCCTCGAAGAGCCTGCCAACCTCTTCCATTCCGGCGACGAGCCCGTCGAAGATCGCCTCGGTTGCGTCGATGGCGAGATCGACCGCCTCCTGGGCCGCTTCCCTGCAGGTGTCCTCGTCGTACTGGATGACCCCGTTTTTCAGCCTGTCGAATATCTCTTTCTTTTTTGCTTCGTCTGCCATCACCCTTTACCTCCGTAATTTTTCACTTCGTCCATCATTGCCGCCATGTTCTTCGGCGGCACGGTCGGCCAGATGTCGCAGCCGGGCCATACCGCGCTCACGCCGTCGTCGATACATTTTCTCACAGTGGTCCTTACGAGTTCCTCATCCCCCGATACGAGCACGTTGTAAGGGTCGTAGTTGCCGAAGATGAGCGCGTCCTTCCCGAGTTTCTTCCTCGATTCGGTCACGTCGTTTTTCTGCTCCACGCTGATCGCCTTCGTGCCGGACTCCATCATGAAGGTGACGATGTCGTTCGTCTTGCCGCAGATATGGAGCACCGAAGGGGCAGTAAGCTCCTTCATTATCTTCTGGAGCGGCGGAAGGATGAGACTCTTGAAGACCCTCGGGCTTAGCACGTCCGTCGTAGCGCCCATCTCGCGGACGGTGACGTAATCCGCGCCGGCCTTCTCGTACTCCTTCGCCACGATGATGATCGCGTCGGCCATCACGTCGAGGAGCTTCGCCACCTTGTCCGCCTTCTTGAAGGAAAGCTTCAACAGGTCGTTCAGCTCCATGATCTGGCCCGCCAGGGTGAAGGGCCCGAGCACATAGGAGCCGATCGCGACTTCATTGCCGATGTCCGCCTTCAGGTGCCCGATCGCCTCCCGCAGGAGCGGCACCCTTCCCCTTTCCGCGAGGTCATGGGGGACCCTCACGTCCATCTCGTCCTCCTTGTGGACAAGCTTTTCCCTGATCGTGGGATAGAGGATCCCTTCCGCATGGGGATAGACGTTGATAGCGCACCCCAGCGCCTCGGCCTCGACGCAGAGGTCGACGGGCACCACGCCGCACTCGAAACCGAAGAGCCTGTAAGTGGTTGCAGCGGTCTCGGCCATCATCCCTGCGTCGAGATGGATATCGGCGAAACGGTATCCGAGCTTTTTTATGCCCTCCTCGGTCACGTTCCCCATGCCGCTGAAACAGGGGACCCTGTCGACCTGCTCGCCGTTGAAAAGCCTCATTACTCTCTCTCTTGAATTCATGGACATTTCTCCTTATCTATTTCTTTGGCAGCCCTATTTCTTCTTCCTTCCCCCGCCTGCGGCCAGCTTCCCGATAAAGTCCGAAAAGTATTTCCGGATCGGCAGGTTCTCGTTTTCGTAGATCTCGCCAGTCTCGTCGTAGACGAGGGTCGAAAGCAGCATATGCGCGCTTGCTACAGCGGGGAAGACCCTCGGCGCGGTCACGGCGGGTCCGCAGAAATTGAAGTCGGACCATAACGCCGAGGCCATCCCCTGGACGACGGCGTCCATCGCCTTGAAGCCGTCCATGCCCCATATCGGCTTGATCTCCTTCCACATGTGCGTCCCGTTCGAATAGGCGCCGCCGCAGGGAAAGCCGTGCTTCTCCTTTATCAGCCTGTTCGCCGCGAGGGAAAACGACGTTGCGGGCAGGTTCATCACCGACGTATCGACGACGATCGTATCGAAATCGCCGGCCCCCTGCCCGAGGATCGATTCGAGTGACTTCACCCTCCCGCCGGGCGTCTGGTCCCGGTCGTCAAATGCCTGTATAACAACATGCCTGATCCCGAAGTCCTTCAGCCTCTGTACCTGTCCCTTGATGTCCTTGTCCCAGGGGGTGATGCTGTTGTACAGGAACTTGTCATGGACGCCGAGTTTCGCGACATACTCCGTCGCCTTCGCCCGCTGTTCGGCGACCCACATGTCGATGCCGAAGGCCATGCCGGTCGTTTCGAGGAAGAAGTCGACGTATATTTTCGCCTCTTCCGGGGTATTGGCAACCATCGCCACCATGCCCGGGATTCCGGTCAGCTTCGACAACTCCTCCTGCTTCCTGATGATCTCGGTCGCCCTCTGCCTGTCGAAGTCCCCCTTCCTGTCGCGGAGAATCCTGTCTTTGTTATGGAACATCGACGATATCATCAGCGGGGGGTTTTCGCCGGGCTGGCCGCCGATCTTTATCCCGTTAAAGTCGAAAACCTTCTGTTCTTTCTGAAATGTGAACATTCCATCTCCTCTTGAAATTATGCCAGGACAGCTTTCATAGAACCCGTATAAAAAAACCGGCAACTGTCATTCGTTTTTCTGTGCAGGGGCGAACGGCCGTCCGCCCCTGCGGGAACCGTTTACCCTGCGATGCGCGAGCGATCATTCGCCCCTGCCGTTTTCTAAAACACGCCGTGGTCGAATTTCGTCTGGGGCAGGTATTCCCAGACCTCGCCCTTGCGGTATTTCGCCTCGATATCGAGACACTTCAGGGCATACTCGAAGGCATAGGGTATGCCGGGGCCGCCCGGGACGAAGCCGGCCAGGATCATGCCGACCGAGGCTGCTTCGAAGATCTCTCCCGTTGTCGCGCCTGCGTTGATCGCCGGGATCACATGTATGATGCACCTCGGGGAGCAGTAGCCGACTCCGCCCGACATGAACATGAGCTCCTTGACCTTCCTCGAGAGCGCTCCGTCCCCGAAGATGCTCGCGTAAAAGTCCGCGAACGTCCTGCCGGGGTCCGGGGTGACGGTATTGATGATCTGGAACATCCTCGGCACAAAGCCGCACTTTTCCTTCATGTAGGCATTTACTTCTTCCACGGTCATCTTTTTCTCTTCAGCCATCTTCGTTTCCTCCTTGTTTTCATCCTCCGGCCTTGCGGCCAGGAATTGTTTAATGAAATCGAGAATTCCCATTTTGCACCTCCCTCTTTAAAGGGTCCTCTCTCTTGTCCTTCTTTTTTCACCTCCCCTCGGAATCAAGTGAACAGTGAATGGCAAGTAGTAAGTAATGAATAGCGAGTAACGATCGGTAAGGTGCGGATGCCGGCTTCTCTTTCACTATTCACCATTCACTGTTTTAATATTTCCAGTTAAGGGCCACGTCGTGAAATGCCCTGATGTTTTCGTAGGGTATGGTGGGCGGGATGTCGCAGCCCGGTACGAGTATGAACCCGCCGTCCTTTCCCGCTATCTCGATGACCTCCCGGCAGGCCGCTTCGACCTCGGCGGCAGTCTTGTTCAGGAGCACGTGCACCGGAGCAATGTTGCCGCCGAAGCACATCTTGTCTCCGAGCATCTCCTTCGCCTTTGCGATATCCACCTTCTGGTCGAAGAAGATGGTGGAGCAGCCGGTTTTGAGAAACAGATCGAGCCGGTCGGAAGTATTTCCGCAGATGTGGAGTATCGTATGGACATTTTTCGATTTCGCCCAGTCGCTCATCTTTTTGAGGGGAGGCACCGCGAACCGGTCCATCTGTTTGGGGTTGATGAGGTCGCCCGATGCGGTCGGGTCGGCGATGCTGAGGCATTCGAGGCCGTCGTTCACGAGCGGCTCGTAAAGATAGATGAGGAGGTCGGCGCAGAAATCCGCCATCTTTTCGACGAAGGCCGGTTTCTTGAAGGTGTACTTCATGAACGACTCCTCGCCGACGAACCTGGCTGCAAGGGTGAAAGGCCCCCAGCAGGTCATCGTGACAAGCCGCTCATTGCCGATCTTTTCCTTCACCCTTCTCGTCGCATCCAGGACTGTCTGTACCACCGGGTTTTTGTGCACGTCGGAGATGTTCAGCTTCGCGATGTCTTCCTCGGCATGGACGAAATGGTCTGTCAGGTCGGGAGCGCCGATCTCGCGGTACTTGATCCCTACGCCGAAGGCGGTCCCGAGGGCGGCCGCATGGAAGTTGTTGTAGCCGGAGCCGACGTAGACGACGTCACTGCGGATCCTGTCGGCTTCCGTTACGCACATGTCGGCCATCTTCGCCGCATCCCCCGCGAGTTCTTCGAAAGTCGTGCCATAGTCCTTGATCGACCACATCCCGCCCCCGAAAAGCGTCACCGGGACCCTCTCGGGTTTCCCCAGTTCAAACGCATTCAGGATCGTTTCTCTCGGTGTCATAGCCATTTCAAGTCCTCCTTGGATTTGTTGATTACTTCCGGCTTAATATCTCAGATGCTCATGCGCTCCGCGTCTTCACCGGCCTTGAGATCCTGCCGTAACCGCGGATGCCCTGTATGGTCTTTTTGAATTCTTCGAGATCTATCGGCGCTTCCAGGCTGAGAACATCTGCTCCCAGCTTATCATATCCGACGAATATGACAACTATTTCAGGCTGGACCGTCTTTATGATCCTTATCGCATCCTCCACGGAAAGCCCGAAGGGCTCGGGATCCATGATCGCGGCCGTATATCTTTTTGCGAATACCATCTGTACCGCCATGGCGGGATGGTCCGCGATGTCGACGCTGCAGCCCTCGTCCCTCAGTATTCCATGTAGGCTCTTCGCCAGAATCGGGTTATTGGAGCATAAAAGAATTTCGGTCACAACACAATACATCTGAGCAATTCAGATGCCACTTCAGGAAGCGGGAAAATAGCGTTATTCAGCCGCCTTGTCCGACCGTGCACCGCAGGGTGTGGAAAAATACCCCACACCTCCGGGGAATTCTTCCCCATAATGAGCGACCCGCTGCTCCGCAAACCAGGACAAAAAAATTTTGGCCACAGAGCACACAGAGGCCACAGAGGAAGGACGAACCAGCTTGTGTTTCTTTTCTCTGTGATCTCTGTGGCTGATCTTTTTCCCTGTTTACCTCAGCACGGCGTCGATAATCGCACCTGCCGCGTCCGACCTGTTCATCGTATAGAAATGGAGGTACCGGACGCCGTTTTTCACGAGGTCTTCGCACTGGCGTATTGCATATTCGATCCCGATCTTCCGCATCTCGCCGGGGTTGTCGAAAAAGGGCTCCATATCTTTCCGTATCTCCTTCGGCATCGTGGCGTTGCAGAAATTCGCGAATTCCTCGATCTTTCTGCAGTCGGTGATCGGCATGATGCCGGGGAGGATCGGGATGTCTATGCCTATCTTTTCCGCGCGGTCCATGAAGTCGTAGTAATAACGGTTGTCGAAGAACATCTGGGTGATGCCGAAGTCAGCGCCTGCGTCGATCTTCATTTTCGTGTACTCCATGTCCCTCTCGATACCCGGCGACTCGAAATGTCCCTAGGGATATACCGCGACGGCGATCGAAAAAAAGCCGTACCCCCGGACAAACTCCACGAGGTCCTTCGCAAACCTGAATTCGCCCATAGAGGCATCGAAGTCCGGCACGTTCCTCGGCGGATCTCCGCGCAGGGCAAGGATATTGTCAATCCCGTCCGCCATGCGGTCCCTGAGGAGCCGGTCCATCGACTCGCGCGTAGAACCTATGCAGGTGAGGTGCGACATCACGTTCAGACCCGCCTCCTGTTTTATCCATCTCAGGGCGTTACCCGTCCTCTCCTGCGTGCTGCCCCCCGCGCCGTACGTGACGGAAACATACAGCGGATCATACCGGCCCAGTTCCCTGACGACCTCCAGAAATCCTTCCTTCGCCGCCGGTGATTTCGGCGGAAAGAATTCGAAGGAGACCCCTTGTTTTCTCTGTTTCAGGACTTCGCTGATCTTCATTTCGAAAAACCTCCTTCCCGCATCATAACCCCGCCCTTCCTCCCCTTATCTTAAGGGGAGGTGAGGAGAGGTTACGGTTTCCTGACCTCGATCTCTCCCGAGATCTTTGTGGGTCTGCTCAGGCTGTCTACCACGGGACAATGTGCGACGACCCTTTCAGCAAGGTCGCGCACCTTTGTTTCGTCATCGGGCGATTCGATCGTGAGGGTGTATTTCAGATCCCTGAAACCGGCGGACACGCCGTCGATCATGAAGAGCCCCCTCAGATCGAGGGCGCCTTCGACCCCCGCGGACACGGAGTGTACCGTGAGACCCTCATGAGCGGCGAATTCGTAAAATGCGGCCTCTATGCATGCTGCGAATGCGCAGAGAAGAAGCTCGATAGGGTTCGGCGCCCTGTTCGAGCCGCCTGCGGCCTCCGCGTAATCCGACTTCACAAGGTGCTCCCTCGCCGTCGATTCGGTATAAAGGCCGCCGACATGCCGCGACGAGACCTTCGGCTTATAGATCGCCGCCTCCGGCTTTTTCCTGAAAAACTCGATCCTCCTCGCCACGATCTCCTTCAGATTACGCTCTTTTTCCACTTGTCTTCCTCCCTGTAAAAAAAACGTTCCTACTATTCAGACAGATAGCAAAAAGGGTACCACTACCAGACTACCTCGGAATCAATCGGAGGGCTACCGCAGTCTTATTACTCACATCCGCAATAAGTTAAAGATTGCAACCAATCGGGGTACTCCCCCTCGCCCCTCTTAACCCAGGAGTGGGTCTGTGTCCCTCCCCTTAAGGTGAAGGGAGGTCAGGAGGGGCCATGTTTCCTGAACCGGCGGCCGTTGCGTATTCTATTTCGAGACCCTTATTTATAATGAGAGTGCTATTATAATAAGTATGTTGCGGCAGGAAGAAGCATCACCTTTTGGGCGCCTCTGCTGAAATGCCGACGGAAATACTGAAAGAATTGATTTCATCGCGGTTTCTTTTCCACGTCGCACTCCTGAGCTTTCTCTATCTCGTCCAGCGGTTCTGGTTTACGCGGGCATGGAGGTTGACGGGGTCCGTCAGGCGGCCCGGATGGAGGATCCTTCTGCGATGTCTCCTGACAGCAGCGGTTCTGGCGCTCCTGGCGTCTGTGCCCGACCTGCCCTTCGGCCACTTCACGCGACACACAGGCATGGCTCATCGCCTTCTTTCCGCCGCATCCAGGGCCTGGCTGATGGCCTCTTCCTTTGCGTTCATGGCAGTGATGACGGTGAAGCTCGTAGAGCGCCTGTCGGGGCTGGCGTTACACGCCCTGCCTTCCGCCGGCAGGAAGAACTTCGATCCGGCCCGGCGGAAATTGCTGCGCTACGCCGCCTTCCTCGTCGGAAGCATCCCTTTTGCCGCCACCGTTTACGGCTTCGGCCTGGAACGGTTTCAGTACCGCGTCAGGAAAGTCGATGTCCCCATCGGCGGTCTGCCGAAGAGCCTCGACGGGCTGCGGATCGTCCAGCTGAGCGATATACATATCGGCGATTTCATGCCGCGCACGGAGGTCAGGCGCGCAGTCGAAATGGCCAACGATCTGCACGCCGACATGGCGGTGGTCACAGGCGATTTTGTAACCGGCGCGGGCGATCCTATCGAAGACTGCATTTCCGAGCTGAGCGGACTGCGCGCCCCGCTCGGGATCTGGGGGTGCAACGGCAACCACGAAATCTATGCCGGCATGGAGGATCTTGCACAGAGGCTCTTTCAGCGGCACGGGATGAGGCTGCTCCGCCAGGAAAACGCCGAACTTCAATGGCGCGGGGGAAAATTCAACCTGATCGGGGTCGACTACCAGGGTGGGCGCAGGCTGTACGGCAAACAGCCCCGGATGCTCAACGGCATAGAGCCCCTGATACGGCAGGACATCCCCAACGTCCTGCTGTCGCACAACCCGAACTCTTTTTATCGCGCCGCAGAACTGGGAATTCAGCTCAGCCTCGCCGGACATACCCACGGCGGCCAGGTGTGCATCGAGATCGTCGACCATGATTTGACGCCCGCACGCTTCTTCACTAAATTTGTGGCGGGATTGTACCGCCTGCCCTCCGGCGGCGATGCAGGCCGGGGCCGGGACAGGGCCGTGGCTCCGGGCCCGAAACAGGCGGCCCTCTATGTCAACCGCGGTCTCGGCACGATCGGGATGCCGGTGCGGCTCGGCGCTACCCCGGAGATCACGCTGCTCACGCTGCGCGCCTCAGCATGATATCAGCATTTCTCTTGCTGCGTGATATAATGCCGACAGATGCACTGTACTGAGAGATCATAACGGGCGGCTCGCCGCTGCGAGATAATGTGATGACATCGAAAGACGAAGTTGTGTTCCTTTTTGACGTGGACAACACGCTCCTCGACAACGACAGCGTGGTGGAAGACCTCAGGCGTCATATCGAAAACGAGTTCGGGGCAAACGCGAGGGACCGGTATTTCGCGATCTTCGAGGAGCTGAGGACCGATCTCGGATATGCCGATTATCTCGGGGCGCTGCAGCGTTACAGGCTCGAGGACAGTTGCGATCCGCGGCTGTTGACCATGTCTTCATTCCTCGTGGATTACCCTTTCTCCGACCGGTTGTATCCGGACACCCTTGAAGTGCTCGAACGCCTCGGCAGACTCGGCAGGACGGTGATACTGTCCGACGGGGATGTGGTGTTCCAGCCGCGCAAGGTCCAGCGTTCGGGGCTGTGGGGGGCAGTCGGCGGCCGCGTCCTGATCTATGTTCACAAGGAGAAGATGCTTGCAGAAGTCGAATGGCGCTACCCGGCGCGGCATTACATCATGGTAGACGACAAGCTGCGCATCCTCGCGGCCATGAAGAAGATCTGGGGTGAAAGGCTGACCACGGTCTTTCCGCGCCAGGGCCATTATGCGCTCGACCCGGCTAACATCGCGGCATATCCTGGGGCGGATATCACTGTCGAGCATATCGGCGACCTTATCGGCTACGATCCGGCCGCCTTTTGCGCCGCAGCCGACGGAAAGAGTTAACCCGCACTCGTCCGTTTCACCCCGCCCGCAGCGCCTCGACGATGTTCATCCTTGAGGCCCGGAAGGCCGGAAGCACGCCTCCTATGAACCCCATCACAAGCGAGAATGCCAGGGAACTTATGCCGATAGGGCCGGTCAGGGTAAAAGAAAAGGCGAGCTCCGAAAACGTCTGCCAGTTGACGGTCGAGATCGTGATGAACTGCATAAGGGAAGCGAAGAACAGGCCGATAAGCCCTCCGGCCAAGCCCAGGAGCATGGATTCGATCAGAAACGCCGCAAGGATGTCTCTCCTCCTGAAGCCGAGGGCCCGGAGCGTCCCGATTTCCGCCACGCGGTTTGCTACCGCCGCGTACATGGTGATCATCGCTCCTATCATCGCCCCGAGGGAGAAAATGACCGTAAGCGAGATCCCGAGTATGCGCAGAAACTTGGCCATCATCTCCGACTGGTCCTTGTAATATCTCGTCTCCCGCTTCACCTCGAGGGTGAGCCGGGGATCGCTCTGGATCCTCTCTCTCACGCCGGCGAAGTCGGAAGGGTCGCGCAGCCTGAAGAGCACGGAGGAATATGCCGGCCTGCGGAACGCCTGCATCAGCTGCTCGCCGTCGCCCCATATTTCGGAGCTGTATCCCGTCCTTCCCGCATCGAATATCCCCACCACCGTCCAGTCCCGCATCGCAAACCGGATCGTTTCTCCGAGGCCCGCTCCCCTGAACCTCTCCGCAACGCTCCGGCCCGCTATTATCTCGGAGGAGCCGGGTCTCGGCATCCTTCCTTCCACGAGCTTCACCTGCGGGCGCAACGCCGTCGAGGCCTCGCCGATTCCCCTGATCGTGACGTTAGAGGGCTTGTCGCTGTCCCGTTTGGGAAGGTTGATGATCACCACAAGCTCCTTTGCGAGAAGGGGCCGGCCGTTGCCGCCGATCGCCACGCCGGGGTCGGACTCGACGATCGATGCCTGCTGCCGGTCGATGCCGCTCTGCATCTCGGACTGAGACCCTTTCCGGATGACGATCACGTTGTCGTACGATCCTGTCTCCACGAGCGTCTTTTGCAGTCCTGCGGCCAGCATCATCACCGAGGCGAACACGAAGACAACGAGCGCCATGCCCGATGCGGTCAGCACCGTGGTGAGCCTCCTTGTCCAGAGGTTCCTGAAGCTGTAGGAAACGGGGATCGCCATCAGCCTATCCTCCTCAGTCCGTCTGCGATCCGTATCCCGGTCGCACGCCAGACCGGGAACGCAGCGGCCACCACTGCTACGGCAAGACCTGCCGCCATGTCCAGCCAGATCGTGCTGCGCGCGACAACGAAAATCGGGAAATACTGGCTCAGGTAATCTCCGAACGCCCTGGCGGCAGGGAAGGTAAGCGCGATCCCGATGAGCGTGCCCGTGGCCGCGATCACGAAAGATTCACCGAAGATGAGCGCCGCCAGATGCCATGCCCCGAACCCGAGCGTTTTCATCACCGCGTATTCGCCCGTACGTTCCCTTACGGTCATCGCCATCGTATTGGCCATCACCGCCATGATGATGACGATCACGATGAGCGAGACGAGCCGTATCACCGTCACGATAGCCTCGGTCATCGAGATAAAGCTCAGCTGGAACGCCTTTTCGGTCTCTGTCAGCGTCTCGGCCAGGGAGTTTTTGAACAGCTTGTCGATCGCAACGGACACGTCTGCCGCGATATCGGGGCTCTTCACGCCGACGAGAAACCATCCGACATGGTCCGCCCTGTAGGGCGCCGTTTTCTTCAGGGATTCATTGAGGTAGCTCCAGTGGAAGAAGAACTGGGTTTCGTCCGTGCTCTTGCGCGCGCCCCGGTATATCCCGCGGATGACGAATTCCCAGTTTCCCGGAAAGATCGTGCCCTTGAGTGTGACGGTATCACCTATTTTCCAGCCGAACCTTTCGGCGGTCTTTATGCCGACGACCGCGCCTTTTCTGTCGCGGAGAAAAGCTTCCTTCTGGTCCCCGGGAACGATGAATTCGGGGTAGAGGTCCATCGCGGTCTTTGCCTCGGTCGCGAAATTCGGGAAAAAATTCTTTTCCTCCTTGTATATCCCTCCGAACCAGTCCGAGTAGCCGACCTCTGTCACGCCCGGCACCTGGAGGATCTTTTCCCTGTAGGAAAGGGGCAGGAAGAAGGTGAGAGAGACCGCGTTCCTCGTTATAAGCCGCGTTGCCGAAGAAGCCTCGACGCCGGCGTACCAGGCGCCGACGACCGTGCGCAGCATGCCGAAGGCGAGGACGGCGATGGTGATGCCGAGCACCGTCAGGGAGGTGCGGAGTTTATGGCGGAAGGCGTTCTTAGAGAGAAGCTTCAGAAGCATTCAGAACACCTTTTTCGAGCTGCCGGATGATGTGGGCCTTTTCCGCCGCACGCGGGTCGTGGGTGACCATGATGATCGTCTTGCCGAGATCTTCATGGAGCCTCTCCATCAGGTTGAGCACCTCCCGGGCTGAAACCCGGTCGAGGTCGCCCGTGGGCTCGTCGGCAACGATGATAGTCGGGTCGGTGACGACCGCCCTTGCGATCGCGACGCGCTGCTGCTGACCTCCCGAAAGCTGCGACGGATAGTGGTCCATCCGGTCGGTGAGGTTCACCACCCGAAGCGCGGTCTCCGCGTGATCGCGCCTTCCCTTTTTCGAAAGACCGGTCAGCAGGAGCGGGAGTTCGACATTTTCGAGGGCGGTGAGCACCGGGATCAGGTTATAGAACTGGAATACGAAACCCACGTTCACCGCCCGCCAGGAGGCGAGTTCAGTCTCGGAAAGCCGGGTGATGTCTATGCCGCCGATGTGAATGTCGCCGCTGTCCGCCCTGTCGATGCCGGCGATGAGGTTCAGGAGCGTGCTTTTTCCCGACCCTGAAGGCCCCATGAGCGCAAGGAATTCGCCTTCCTTTATGTCGAATGTGATATCTTCGAGGACAGGCACGATCTGCTGGCCGCGACGGTAGGACTTCCTGAGGTTTCTGATCTCGACGATGGGTCCTCTGTCTTCCACGGGGGTCACAACAGTATTATATCAACAAAGGGGAAAGGAGACAGGAAGCGGCCCCTTACCAGCCGGCGGGAAGAAAGATCTGAAAGACCGTCCCCTTGCCCGGCTCCGATTCGGCGCGGATGCAGCCTTCATGGTTTTTTATGATCGCGTGAGCGATCGTAAGCCCCAGTCCGCTGCCATGCAGCTTTGTGGTGAAATAGGGATCGAATATCTTAAGCAGGTGCTCACGCGGGATGCCGCCGCCGCAGTCGGCAACGGAGATCCTGACGAAGCTGCCGCCGCGTAACGGCGGCATCTCACCCCGGGCGAAATGGATATTGGCGGCGGATATCATGATCGTCCCTCCGCGGGGCATCGCCTCGACCGCGTTGCTGACGACATTATGGATCGCCTGCCCGATTTGCGCCTCGTCCACATCTGCGTCACGGAGGTCGGCGGCGATATCGAAGTAATAGTCTACGCTGGAACCGCGCACCGCAAAGCCGGCGTACTCCCTGATCACGCCGCCAAGCTCCGTCGGTCTCTTCACCGGGAATCCCCCGCGGGAAAAAACGAGTAACTGCCTGGTCAGCTCGCTTGCCCGGGCGGATGCCTTCTGCGCCTTCAGCAGCGTTTCCCTCAGTATCTCCCTCTGGTCGACGTGCAGCACGGCGAGGCGGATGTTCCCGAGAATGGAGGTAAGAAGGTCGTTGAAGTCGTGGGCGATGCCGGCCGCGAGGATACCCGCCGACTCGAGTTTCCGGACCCGGTGCATCTCTTCTTCCATTTTCTTCATCTTCGAGATGTCTCTCCCGATGGCGATGAACCCGACCAACCTTCCGTCGGCTTCCCGTATCGCGGCGCCGCTGAAGAGATGGACGACCTTTTCTCCGCCGCCGGTCAGCACCTGCAGTTCGCGGACCGCCCTCCCGCCGGAGTATGCCTCTTCCAGACCGGCCTGGGCTTCATCCCTGTCTTCTTCCGCTATCAGGTCGAGCGCATACTTCCCCGCCAGCCCGTCGCGGTTGAATCCGGTGGCTTCCTCCGTCTTGCGGTTCCACCTGATCAGCCTGCCGGCGGGATTGAGCACGCATAGCATGTCGGGTATCGCTTCCATGAGAAGGGACTGGAAGTCGAGCTCCTTCGAAAGGCCCGCCGCCGCCTCGCGCTGCTGCTCCATCTCGGCCCGTAGGAATTCATTGTCGAGTCTCACCTGCATCATCTCCTTCAGGAGAAAAATGACGATGCCGGCAACAATAAGCGAAACCACGCCGCCCGTGACGAGATAGTCATAGGTGATCGAGCCCTTAAGAATAACTCCCATCAGCGCGGTCAGCACTTCGGACATCACGATAGAGATCCAGAGGAAATGCCAGGGGTTCAGGGTAGTCAACACGCGGAGAATGCGGAGACCGGGCCTGGCCGGCCGTCCTTCGTTTACCGCTTCCTTATCGGTCCCCCTCACTCGCATAGAGACATCAACGGTTCTTTGCCGGTTCCGTACCGGCTGTTCCAGCACTTGAATGAACAGGCTCTGCCATATAATTAATATGCCGGAAAAGGCCGGGTTCTTCAAGGCTTGACGCCTGAGGGAAGGACCGCGGTCGTTTACTGTTCGGCAAGCTTTATCCTGCTTCCGTCCTTCAGCCTGTCCAGCGGCCTTACGGCAACCTTTTCACCGGGAGAGAGGCCACGGATGATTTCGGTCATGTCGCCGAATTTCTCGCCGACCGTAACCGGCGTCTCGACAACCCTGTCGCCCCTGACGAGGAACACGTATTTCTTCCCTTTCCTGTCCGCAATCGCGTCGGACATGACGGCGGTATGCGGTTTTTCCTCGGCAGCGGTCACAGGCCTTGACAGGAATGCCACCTTTGCGCTCATCTCGGGCAGGATGCGGCTGTCTTTGTCCGTGAATTTCACCTTAACCGTCACCGTCGCCTTCGTTCTGTCGGCGGTGGGAACGATCATATGCACCGCCCCCCTGAAGCGGCTGTCGGGAAAGGCGTCGAGCTGGATCTCGCAGGGCTGCCCGACCTTCACCTGATGGAGGCTCGACTCGGACACATCGACCTCAACCTGCAGTGAGCTCATGTCGGCGATCGTCACGACGGCCGCCTGGACGTTCTGTGCCGCGCCTATCGGGGTTATGATATCTCCGATATCGGCGTTCTTCGTGAGCACGACCGCGTCGAAAGGTGCGCGCACAAGCGTATACTCGATCTGGACATCGGCGCCCTTCAGTGCCGCCTCGTTTGCACTGATCGTTGCCCTGGCGACATCGAGGGCAGCGACTGCCTTCTTGTACCGTGCATCCGCGGAATCGTAATCAGACCTTGCGATGTATCCCTTCGACAGAAGTTCCTTCTGCCTGTCGAAGGAGAGCTTTGCATCCTGAAGCTCGGCCCCAGCCTCGTCGAGGGCGTGACGGGAGCTCTTCAGATTGGCCTCGGCCTGGTTGCGAAATGCGGTCACATCATCATTTTCGAGCCGGGCGATCACCTCTCCCTACTTACCCCGGCTGCCCTCTTCCACACCGAGCCAGACGAGCCTTCCGGTGACCTTCGAAGAGACGGCGGCCTTTCGCTCGGCCACCACATACCCGCTGGCGTTCAGCATGGTGAAGCCCTGGTAAGGATATACGAGGGAAACGCTCGCGGCCTCGATGCCGACCGAAGGGGTGAGAACGCCCTCGAAGTAGAGGAGCACCAACGCTGTCGCAACCAGCGCCGCGCCGGCAAGCCTTAAGGCGTTCCTTTTCCCCCCCGGTTTCTTTACCGCTTCGGATTTATCTATTTTTAATTTCCCCAGGTCTTCGTTCGCCATAGGATGTCCCCCGGCAAGCATCTGCCCGGAATATCAATCATTATAGCAGATAAACAGGAACGATATTCCCGGTGCGGTACGTGAAACAGGAAGGGAAAAGCGGGCGAAGGGGAGGACGGCTGCGCGGACGATTTATTTTTGCCCGGGGGCTGCCCAGACGGGAAAAGTCATCGCCGGCCGCTCCGGACGAAAACAGGCGGGGACAGCCTGTCCTCCCTTTCCCCTGGACCATCTATAGACAATCCGCTTCAGACCGCCCGTTCTCTGCGACCGGCAACCTTCCGCGATTATTATCGGAAAAAGATGTGAACATATTATGAAAGAGCGGGGAGGCAAGGATGAAGAATATTTAATTTGACCTTTTCTCTGCAGGCGCTTCATACTTTCTTCAAAACAATTGCTTATCGTTGTTGGAAGGGGGGACGACACTGTTGTCCCGCGAGAATCTCCAGGTGTTCAAAATGTGTTTCGAAGAGCAACGGAGGAGCAGCACATGAAAGAGAAGGATGTTTTCGACGAGATCATAAGGATAGGAAAAAGTCACGGCTCGATAACGTACGAGGAGATCAACGACTCGATCCCCTCGAACCTTTTTTCACTCGATAAACTCGTCTCCCTCATGGACCGTCTCAGGCTTCTCGGAGTGAATGTCGTCGATGACTGCCGGGGCCTGAGGAAGTGCCTGTGAGGATTGTCTGAAAACGACTTTCCACGGCATCCGGCCCCTTCCATCCCTGCGTTCCGTCCCCGGAGGAAGGGGCGGCCTCCTGTTCCGCCTGCCCGCCGTTTGTATTTCGCCGTTTCCTCATTTATTATAAAAGCATGATGAAAAACCTTCTCAGGAAATTGAGCAGGATAAATGCGGCCGGACTGCTGCTCTGCGCGTGTCTCTTTTTCTTCAGCCCCGGGACGGGCCTTGGTGAGCAGGCGAAGGTAATCGCCGAAAGAAATGACTACGGCGGCAGGACGGTGCAGTTCAGTTACAACAAAGGCGATGAGTATTTCGGCGTTGTGAAAAAGATGGCCGTCTTCTACGGAAAAGACCGAAGGAAAATAAAAGAGGAGGTCTTTTTCGCCGACAGCGTGGTCGATGAAAAGGGTATAGTGAAATCCGTCATCTCCTATGACGGGAATGGAAACAGGAGCATGACGGACAACTTTTTTTCCGCGAAGTCATCACAAGACGACGGTATCGCCGAGTCGGTGTTCCACTTCGATCCGCGGGGGAACAAGAGTAAAGAAGAGGAATACTTCACCGAACGGGCGGCCGCTGTCAACGGCGTGAAGAAAAGGACGGTCTCCTACGACGGCAGCGGGAACAGGACACGGGAAGCATTCCTGAGGTCTGCGAAGTTTTCCCGGGAAAAGGGGGTCGCAGAGACGCTGATCTACTACGACGCCAACGGCAAGGTTGAAAAACAGGAAAACCGTTATACGGACGCCCATGCCGAAAAAGACGGGGTAAAGGTGCGGACCGCCTGGTTCGACGGCGGCAATATGATAAAACTGGAGAATTTTTTCAGCGAAAAGTTCACCGCGGACATGGGGATCACGAAAGGTGTCGCCTATTACGACGATTCGGGAAAAAAGACGAGGTCCGAAAACTACTACTCAGAAGAGTCGGCAAAGAAAGACGGGATCGATTTGGCCGTCGCCCACTATGACGGAAACGGCCGGGTCACAAAATATGAATACTTCAGAAACCACGTACTGGTCAGGAGCGCAACTCCGTGAAGTCCTTCTTCCAACCTTGTCCTAACCGCAGAAAGGTTATCGGAATATCCGGCGGCCTGCATTGAACTTGCTCTGTCATTCCGGCTCGTCCGGAATCTCTCCGGCTTTTTCGGAAGCGTTTCGGGATGGGCAAAAAAAGAGGGCATGCAGGAAAAACATGCCCAGGAGAAAAAATGAAAGGTAAAAAAAGTATAGATGATTCTTCCGCCCCGGTCAAGCCGAATCTGCGCTCCCTTTTCCGCCCCGCGCCTTTTTTAATATACTTGATGCAGCTGTTTTTTCGGCGCAGAGAAGAAATTCATGCGCGCCTCGCAGCTGATGTCTGAAGAAGAGAAGGAGGTATTTTTGTGCTTCTTGATGTGATCGTTGACAAGGATTCGCTCTCCATCCGGATCGAAGACCCGTTCCGTCTCGATGTCGACGCCGTTGTCGGCAGGATCGCCGGTTTTACGTCTTCAAAAGGGGTCCGGACGGAGGGACTGGACCTGAAGGAGCTCATCCCGCAGATGATAAAGGGGATAGCGGGATGCGAGCACGGCTGCCCCGCCGATGCAAAGGGACTGGTATCCAGGGGATTCAGGGACTTCGAGTTGCAGTATATCGAGGGCGGCATTCTCTCCGCCCGTACGCCGACGGGAAACGGCGCATTTCTCTACCTGAAAATATTTCCCGATTTTTAGCCCCTGCTTCAGAGGGGCTCCTTGATGCTTATGGCGCCGCGCAGGTCGCCCGCCTTGTAGTTTACGGCCCTGTCATGGGGATAGCGCTCCTTGAGGATGGCCCGGACCTGCGGCGCGATCTGCTCTTCAGAGCCGTGGCAGACAAGACATTGCGCCTTCACTGGTACCGCCTTCATGTAACGGAAGAACCTTCCTGATGGTTCGTTCACCACCCCGGAAAAGCTCATCCTGTCGATATTTTCGCCTTTGGCCGCGCGTTTTTCAAAATCAATGAGCACCTTCTGTTCCCAGGCATCCGGCATGCCGAGAAGGGGATTGCGCACCCTGGTGCCGACGCGCGTGACCCGCCAGCCCGTCTGTCGGGAGATCCTCCCGGCGATCTTCGGGGCGAGGTCGCTGCAGACACTCACCGCACCTGCGGGCCCGCCCGAAGCCATTTCCTTCTTCAACGCCGAGACAAGCTCCTTCATGAACCCCTTTGCCGTCTTTTGCGCCGCCTCCCTGCGCGCGGCCATGCCTTCATCACCATTGCCGGTCCCGGCCAGGAGCAAAACAGCGCAGACCGAGACAGCTATCAGACCGAACACTCTTTTCATTATTCCTCCTTCTTTGCCAAAGATATGATCCGGATTCGCACCCTCACCCTTTCCTTAACGTCGCCTCCGGCCGGCCCATGCAGGGACCCCGTTGGCATCCCGGAGCCTGAGCACCTCATCCCCCTTCTTCACCTCGGCTGCGATGATCGCCGGCTTGTTCCGGAAGGTGATACGCGACCCGGTCACTTCCACCTTGTCACCCGGCATGATCTTCACGTCCTGGTTTTCGATATACCGGCCGGGGCCGAGATGGACATCGATAATCCCTTTTTCAGTCTTTACGAGAAGGTGCACGCCGTAAGACATCCCCCTCATCGGGGTGATCTTTTCGACCTTCTCCACGATACCCCTGATCGTTTCCACCGTTTTTGTGTCGTACATCCTCCCGTAGGAGGCGCCCGTCCCCCATCCGCCGCCTCCCTTCCATTTCATCACGGACTGCGCAAAGACCATGGTTGCAGACAAAACCATACCCAGAATCACAGCAGGATAAATGACCCTTTTCATGTCACACCCCCTTTGTCTTTTTTCCCGGTTATCCAAATCCACCAGCCCCCGGCTAATACATGCGGGTGCGAACCCGTCGTGCCGAATCCGTGAAATGAATATACAGTTCACTCATATCGCCAAGGCGGGGAGAGCAGCCCCGAAAAGCTTTTTGCAGCGATTCCTCACGGCATCGGAAGCCGCACTTACAGACAGAAAAAAAGGCTGCCACTGCCGGCGTCCCGCACCTTCGACGTCCATGCCCTCATCAAATCTTATCGCCTCGAAAGATTTGAGGGATGCTCTCCCCGCCCGTCATGCAAAGACAGGACAACTCAATGCGCGCAGCTTGCCCCGTGCGAACCGCAGGTGTGCCCGGGAAGGAACTCCGCCAGCCCGCCGGCGCGAAAAAGTTCGAGGTTCTCTTTCACGCTGTATGCGCCCGCCCGGAACACTCTTATCCCTGAATTTTGCAGCTTCATCAGGGCGCCGCCGCCGATGCCTCCGACCACTACCGCATCCACCTGCTGCCCGGCAAGCGCGGCTACGGGATTGCACATGCCGTGCTGGTGATGCATGTCCGAATTCTTCACCGAGCCCACTTCTTCGGTTTCGGCGTCGACAAAGACAAATGCCGGGGCCGAGCCGAAATGGCCGTAGACCTCGCTATCGAGGGCAAGCACCTCCTTGACAGGGAAACATATTTTCATCCTATTCCTCCTTTTTGCAGATCGTTTTTTCAAAGACGATGGCCTTGCATTCCGACAGGGCCTCGGCCGTCTTCCTTCTTGCACTCGAAAGCAGTCTCTGGACCGTCCCCCTCGATATCCCCATCTTCCCGCCGGCCTCCTCCTGCGTGAGACCCCCGAAATCGCAGAGCCTGAGCGCTTCAAGCTCGTCGTCAAAAAGGGTGATCCTTTCGATTTCGGTCATGGGCAACCCCGTGGGCTTGAAGGCCCTGCCCATAAGCCTGCACCCGCAGGATCTCGGCTTCTTATATCTGGGAGACAATTCCTTCGGCCTTCATTTTGTGCATATGAACATAATAAAGCATCCTGGATGTGCTGTCAAGCTCCCGGAAAATACTCCGGCCGAAAAGGTCACGTGGGGCTGAAGCCTATCTCCTATCCGTTCTTCGTGCGCTCCGTGATCCCTGCTGCATGCCGGAATCCTACTTCATGCCGGCATAACGAAGGTCCTCCGCCGCCCTGTCGGCCATGCCCGTTCTTATATAAGCCATGGCCCGATTGTAGTGCGCCTCCCTGAACCCCGGGTTTATCGCGAGCGCCCTGTCGTAATCCGCGACAGCCTCCCTGTAACGACCCTCCCTGAAATAAATAACGCCGCGGTTGTTGAAGGCCGCGGCCGAATACGGATTGATCGAAACGGCCCTGCTGTAATTTTCGATCGCCGCATCGAGCAGCCCCCGTTCGCTGCAGGCCATTCCGCGATTGATGAATGTCTCGTAAGAGAGGGGGTCCAGGGAGAGGGCCTTGCCGAAATCCTCCATCGCCCTGTCGAACATGCCTTTCCTGTCATAGGCGATGCCGCGATTCATATACGCCTCCCCGAATGACGGATTAAGGGCGATCGACCTGTCAAAATCGCGTATCGCTTCGTCCGGCAGGTCCTTTTTGATGAAGATCACGCCCCTGTTGTTGTAAGGCCTGAAAAAATCCGGCTTCAGCGCAATCGCCCTGTCATAGTCGCTCACCGCCTTTTCATTGAGACCCATATCGGCGTAAACGAGTCCCCGGTTATTATATGCGAAAGAGACGCCGGGTTCTTTTTCAATCACATCGGTCCATAAGGTAATGCCGTCTCTCCACACCCCTGTCTGCCGGATCGTCAGAAAGGAAAAGACTGCTGCTATCGCGAGGGCCGCGCAGACAAGGAGTATCCTCCTGCCGTTACGGCGGGGCGGCGCAAATATCCTCGCGCAGGCACGGGCCGCCGCCAGTCCGGCAAGGAGAAACGGTCCCATTGCGGGAAGATAGGTATACCTGTCGGCCATCGACTGCTCGCCCACCTGAACAATGCCGAGGACCGGAAGCAGCATTATAACATAAAAGGCCCAGACCGCGAGCCAGAGCCTTCGCCCGCTTTTCCTGTACGACAGCAGGCAGGCGGCGGTGATGCCGGCGACCGCCGGCAAAGACCACAGGAAGTGGAAAGACAAAAAAGAAGCCTCCTTCGGATAGGGATAAAAGGGGCTCAGGTTGAACGGCAGGACCATTTCCCGCAGATAGGAGATGAGCGCCGAAGCGCTGAGCACAAGTCTCGACTGCAGGGGCGCGGAACGGAGCGCCACGAGCGCTCCCCCTGAAGCCTGGGCAAGGACAGCCACCGCCGACACCGCGATGCCGGGGACGAAAAAAGGGATCTTCTCGATGACAACGGCGCGCGGCATCTTCGTAAAACCGATCCTCCGATAGGGGAACCAGTCCAGGACCAGCAGAACGCACGGGAGCGTCACAGCCATCGGCTTACTCAGCAACGCGAGGATGAAAAAAACAAGGGCAAGGAGATATTTCTTTTTTTGCCGATGCGCGGCAGGGCGGGACGTCTCCTCCATGTCTTCGGCGTATCCGGCATAAGAAAGAAGGCTCAACAGGAAAAAGAAGGCGCACAGGACATCCTTTCTTTCCGAGACCCATGCAACCGATTCGACGTGGAGGGGATGAATGCCGAACAGCAGGCCCGTTGTGAAACCGGCGATAAGGACATCTTTTCCGGTAAGGAGACCGCCTTCATCCGTTCTTCTGCGGGCCGCCTCAAGCAGCGTTGCTGCGAGAATGACGACCAGGAAGGTATTTATTGCATGAAGCAGCACGCTCGTCAGGTGATGCCCCATGGGGTCCAGTCCCCAGATGCGGTAATCAAGGGCGTGGGACAGCCAGGTCAGGGGGTGCCAGTTGGCGGAGGTATGAAAATCCGTGAAGGCCCATTCGAGAAAACGGACATCGAGGGAACGGATAAAGACATTTCCATAGACGTACAAATTATCGTCCCAGTTCACGAAACCGTTTCCGAGGGTCTTCAGGAAAATAACGAATGTAATGCCCGAAGCCGATAAGGCAAGTAGAAGTTTAGGGTTGCGTATCCTGCCCAATGAGTTACCTCTCAGGAAATTAAACTGAATCTCAGGGACCCTGTTCAGTCTGGGAATACAATTTTTTATATTACACTTTCCGCCATTTTAATGACAAACGCTGCCCCGTTTCCGGACACAAAGAATTCCCTTTACAAGTGGCGGCGCTTTTCCCTATACTTTTTACAGCAATATTAATAAAAATTCATAAATCTTTTGAGGTAAAAATGCGCAATAAAAGCCTTACCAATCTGACAGCGGTCTGAACTTCAGGCATATGATGCAATTTGCCATACGATATTCATTTATCGATGCTCCCTGAACAATGGGAGAGATTGCATTCCAGGAGGTGATGTGTCCGGGCATTTTTTATTTTGGGGCCGTAACGCGGCGGCATGGCAAACAAAAGTGATGACTTAAAAAATGAAGGGGTGCAAAATGGCTATTTTCAGGTATCGAAGTGTCTTCATCTCTTTTATGGCAGCTGTCTTGATGACATTCTTTGGGGTAAGCGCGCAGGCAACGGTCTCGGTGACGGTCAGTCCCACTTCGGTGGCCGGGAACTCTACAGGGGTCACGGTACAGACACAGGCCGATTCCGCAGGCGGCACAGTACAGATAGGTCTCTATTATGACGCAAACGCCAACGGCGCTATCGACAGCAACGAGTGGCCTTTCCAGAAAGTGTTGATAGCCGACAACAATGTAGGAGCAAGTTCCGACAACAAAAACGGCCCGCTCAGCTCCATCGACACCGACCCGACGAGTCCGAATATCAGCACGAGCGTCTCTTTCATGGGCGGCGTATTTCCTCCGGGACTGTACATCGTAAAGGTGACAAACGCTCTTGGAGAGACCGCCACTGCAATTTTTACGGTCACCCCGGTGCCGGTAACGCGGACGGTTACAGGAACTGTTTACGTCGGCGGTGCAACGCCGACTCCTGTGCCGGATGCCCTTGTCTACTGCATGGATAATACAACAGGCAATTTTATATCCGCGGCATTTTCGGCATCGGACGGCACCTATTCCCTCCAGATACCGGCCGCCGGGGACATCGATATCGGCTATCAGAAAAAAGGTTACGTCGATCTCAACAACAACCCGCTGACAGTTCCCGACGCCGGCGCTTCCGGTGTTGACCTCTATTTCGTCGCCTCCGATGCCCAGTTTACAGGCACGGTGACCGAATACGGCACGACCAATCCCGTTTGGGGGGCGCGCCTATCCTTCCAAACCAGTGACGGCCAGTATGAAACCACAGATGCTTTTTCAAAAGGAACGGACGGCACCTTCTCAGCCGCGGTACTTTCCGGAATGAGCTGGGATGTCAACGCCGCAGCACCTCCGGGCTATTTCGGACTCATGAGCAACGGCTCCCAGAATGTTCAGATCACCCCAACTGCAGGCAACAATGTCGTCAACTTTACTGCCCACAAGATTACTGCATGGGTCGACAGCACGGTAACGGCCGAAGACAGCACGCCCGTGCAGGGGGCAACGATTACCGCTATGAGGATTAACACCTCAGACCCGGCGCTCATGAATCTCCAGAGCCAGGCTACGACCGATTCGTCCGGTCAGACCTCCGTCGGGATAGATGCAGGGGACTGGCTCGCCGGCCTCTGCGTTGACTGCAATGGTC
>JBJKSM010000098.1:0-11141 GCA_046704045.1 Thermodesulfovibrionales bacterium
TGATGTCGGACTGGGTAAGCCTCGGCAGCGCGGCGTCCTCCTTGCCCCAGAAGGATATCTTCGCCTGCGTGAGCGGTTCGAGACTGCTGCCGAACCTGCTCTTCACCTTGCGCGGACTCTTTGCAAAGGCCTTAACGATCCCGCGGTCGCCGGTCAGATATGTAACGATAAGGTCGGCCTCGCCGAAGGGCGTGGTCCTTAAGACGATGCCTTCCGTCCTGTGGAGCATTTACATGATATTGCCGAAGTCTTCGGGCTTGAGGTTCTTCAGCCATTCGTCGAGTTCATCGGCCGTCCTTGTGCCCATGATCCCATCTTCCACGAATATCGGCGCGCCCACCCTCAGAGCAACCGCCACGGCGTCGCTCGGCCTCGAATCGATCAGGGTTTCCTTTTTCCCGTCGTTGAGATGGATAAGGGCATAATAGGTGTTGTCGATAATCTCGGTGACGACGATGCGGGTGATCTTTATCTTCAGTCCGTCGGTTATATTCTTGACGAGGTCGTGCGTAAGCGGCCTCGGCGTTGCGACCTTCCCGAGTGCAAGGGCGATGGAATCGGCCTCGGGCTTTCCGATCCATATCGGGAGCGTGCCAGCGCCGTCCACTTCCTTCAGCAGAAGGATATACATATTGCTTCTCGGATCAAAAAGGAGACCTTCAACTTTCATCTCTACCAGCATCTATCGGTACCCCAGTTCATCCAGGACCTTCTCGTTGTCGCGCCATCCCTTTTTTACCCTCACCCACAGCTGGAGAAAAACCCTTGTGCCGAGAAGCCGTTCGATATCACGCCGGGCCAGTGTTCCTATAGCCTTCAGCATCTTCCCTTTTTTCCCTATTATTATACCCTTTTGCCCTTCTCTTTCAACATAAATATTCGCGCCGATCGACACAAGACCGTCCTCTCTCTCGTTCCAGTTCAGGACCTCGACCGCGACCGCATAAGGCACTTCTTCGGTCGTTTTACCCATAACCTTCTCCCTGATGATCTCAGCGGCCATGAACCTCTCTGCCCGGTCGGTAACGATCTCATCAGGATAATACTTCGGCCCTTCGGGAAGGCATGAGAGTATTTTTTCAAGAAGGAGGCCGACCCCCTTTTCCTTCAGCGCCGAGACCGGTATGATCTCTCTGAAGGGGAACAGTTTCCGGTAAGCGTCGATCGACGGCAGAAGTTCCGGAGGTCTCACCAGGTCGACCTTGTTGATAACGAGGAATACGGGTTTCCCGATCTTTCCGAGACGCTCGATGACCGCTTCATCCTGTTTCACGCGGCTGTCCGCCCCGGTCACCAGGACCACGAGATCGATTTCCTCCATCGCCTCTTTCACCGAACGCATCATCATCCGCCCCAGAAGATTTTTCGGCGTATGAATACCGGGCGTATCGATGAAGATAACCTGGGCCTGTTCAAGATTCTTTATCGCGAGAATCCTGTTTCTCGTGGTCTGCGGCCTCGGGGATACAATTGCGACCTTCTGGCCGAGGAGAACGTTCAGCAGCGTCGACTTGCCTACATTCGGCCTGCCCGTGATCGAAACATATCCGGAGCGGAAAGATACCGGCACCGGCTTACGACTTCAACCTGCCGAGGGCCTCGCGTATCCTTTCGACGCCTCTTTTGATATCGTCGAGCGACGTGGCGTAGGAGAGCCTCATGTACGCGTCGTCGCCGAAGGCCGAGCCGGGAACAAGGGCGACCTTCGCCTCTTCGAGAAGATAGAGCGCGAGGTCCGCGGAAGAGGTTATCTCCCGCCCGCCGAACTTCCTGCCGTAGAGTTTCGAAGTGTTGGGGAAGGCGTAGAAGGCGCCTTCAGGCATGATGCAGCTTATCCCGTCGATCCTGTTGAGTTCATCCACAAGATACCGCCTCCGCGCGTCGAACTCGTCCCGCATCTTCCCGATAAAGTCCTGGGGCCCGGTGAGCGCTTCCACCGCGGCCTTCTGCGTGATCGAATTCGGGTTCGAAGTCGACTGGCTCTGGATGTTCGTCATCGCCCTGACGATCTCCGCGGAACCGGCCGCATAGCCGATCCTCCAGCCGGTCATCGCATGGGACTTCGAAAGACCGTTTACAACGATCGTAGTCTGCTTCACCTTTTCCTCGACCGAGGCGATGCTGATATGTTCCGCTCCGTCATAGACGAGTTTTTCGTAAATCTCGTCGGAGACTATGCAGAAGTTGTGTCTGAGGGCGAGCTCCCCTATTTTTTCGAGGGTCTCCCGACCGTATATCATCCCGGTCGGGTTGGAAGGCGAGTTCAGGATGAGGGCCTTCGTTCTCGGGGTGATGTGCTCCGCAAGCGCCTCCGGCCTGACCGTAAAGGAATCTGATTCGTAAGTCTTCACGAAAACCGGAGTTGCGTCGTTCAGCATCACCTGGTCGGGATAGGAGACCCAGTAGGGAGAAGGGATGATTACCTCGTCGCCGGGTCCGTAGAGGGCCTGGGCGATATTGTAGAGGCTGTGTTTGGCGCCGCAGGAAACGATGATCTCTTCACGCCTGTAAGAAAGCCCGTTGTCCATTTCGAATTTCCCGATGATGGCGTCCTTGAGCGCATCGATGCCGCCGACCGCGGTATACTTGGTGAACCCTTCTCTCATCGCCCTTGCAGCGGCTTCTTTTATATTTTCCGGTGTATCGAAATCCGGCTCGCCGACCCCGAAACTGATCACATCAACCCCTGCGGCCTTCATGGATTTCGCCCTGGAATCGATCTCAAGCGTCGGCGACGGCTTTATCTTACGTGCTCTCTCAGAAAGCATTATTGTCTCTCCCGATATTTTTGCAATATATTAACACAACAGCGGAATGAAATAAAAAAGAGGCAGGGAGAGACATATATGCGGCCTATGTCTCTCCCGTCTGATTATGTCTTCAACGCCTCGTAGACGTGGCCGACCATCCCGGCCGAGGGTTTCAACGTCTTGTCGCCTTCCTGCTTCCAGTTCACCGGACAGGCCTCATCCCCGCGTTCCCCGAGGTATTTGTTCGCCCTGACCTTCCTGAGAAGTTCTTCGATATTCCGTCCGAGGTTGTAATAATTTATCTCTGCGTTCAAAAGCTTCCCGTCGGGGTTGATGATAAACGCACCCCTCAGCGCCAGGCCGGTCGCGCCATCGTAGACGCCGAACATCCGTGAAAGGCTCCCCGTGGGGTCGGAGCCCATCGCATACTTCACCTTCTCCAGAAGCTTCTCCTCCCTTTGCCATGCGAGGTGGACGAACTTCGTGTCCGTGCTCACCGTAATGATCTCCGCGTCCTCTTCCCTGAATTTGTCGTGCTGCTCTGCCAGAGCCGCAAACTCTGTAGCTCAGACAAAGGTAAAGTCCGCCGGATAGAAGAAAAGGACCGTCCACTTTTTGCGTCCCATCAGGTCACCCAGGCTTGCCTCTCCGAAATCACCCTTTTCCGGATCGAAGGTCTCAAGCCTGAAATCAGGCACGGTATCGCCGAGCTTTAATCCGCAACACTCCTCACCCATGGTCATTCCTCCTTTTTTCGACCATCTTATCACGCCCGGCATCCCTTGTACAGGGCCTTCGTGCCCGCGCAATCACCCGCGGAAAATGCGGCCGCACGATCAGTGGACGGTCGCTTCCCTCCTGTAAAACCGGTATCCGCAGAAGACACAGCGCGTCTCTTCCTCGGCAAACCGGAAGTCCATTTCAAGCCCGCAGGCCGGGCACGTGATAAATTCCGGCACCTCCGGACATTGCACGCTGTCTGAATTTGCTCCATCTTTCATCCCTTTCATTTTCTTCTCCTTTTCCTGCGCATCTGCGAATCGGCAGTCTTGTCCTCCGGTTCCTCCGCCCGTTGCCGGCACTCCGGGCAGATGCCGTAAAACTCGATGTGGTTGCCGGTAATCTCGAACCCCGCCCTCTCGTTGTCGGACAGGCCGGGATTATACTCCGTGAAGACATCGGCAATACGCCTGCACTTGGCGCAGATAAGGTGATGATGAGGACTCGTGTCGGGGTCGAAGCGTTTCTTGCCTGGATCAATCGTAAGCTCGCGGACCTCCCCTTTCCTGCGGAGCGCATCAAGCGTGTTATAGACCGTCGCGAGGGACATTGTCGGAAACTTTCTTGAAATAGCGGCATATATCTCATCGGCGGAAGGGTGCAGCTTATTGTCTTCGAGGTAGCCGAGGATGGCAAGCCGCTGAGGCGTCAACTTGAGCCCTATGTGTTTATATTTTTCCATGCTTCCTCCCTTTTTTTATTATCACGTTGGAAGCATTATTGTCAAGTAACCTCTTCACGGAAGACCCCCGACCATGCCGATCGCAAGGCAGGCCGGATAATTTCCCGCGAAATGCTCCGGGTCACATGAAAAAAAACGGAAATAAAGCGGATGCTCCGGGATAAAAGGTATTGGAGGCGTTCAGTGCCATCGTTCCTTCAGAGGAACGGGGCGGCAGGCCTTGAAATCCTCCGGCGGCGGTGCGTTTTTTGCCGCGACATCCGGCGGAATCGCCTGCGACGACAGCCAAACGGACTCCGCGAGGGATCAGCCGCCAAAAGGCGTCTGTCATGCCTATTTGGACGGTGCGGGAGCTGCCGGCGCGGCCTGGTGAGATTGTTGTGCCGGGGCTCCCTGTACGGGTCCGGAAACTGGACCGGGAACACGCGGCATGGTCCTGTGCTGCTCCGTCGCCATGGGAGCGCTCCTCACGACGGATGATGCCCCCCTTGCCGCCATGATAGCCAGGCTCAGGGAGGTAAGCATGAAGACGACTGCCGCAATGGTAGTCATCTTGCCAAAGATGGTTGCCGCGCCCCGCGCTCCGAAAAGGGTCTGGCTGGAGCCTCCGAAGGCTGCGCCCAGTTCCGCCCCTTTGCCGCCCTGGACAAGGACTATGACGATAAGAAAAAGGGACACCAAGACGTGAATGATCAAGATGAATGTAAACATCATTTCTCCTTATTGAAATGTACTATACTTGCAAAGCTGTCCGGCTTGAGACCGGCTCCGCCTACAAGCGCACCGTTTACGTCGGCGCATGCCATGAGGGCATCGACGTTATCCGGCGTTACGCTCCCGCCGTACAGGATGCGCATATCCGCGGATTCGTTTCCGTAGAGGTTCGCGAGCATCTTTCTGATGAATGCATGAACTTCCCGGACCTGTTCGGTCGTTGCTGTCTTTCCGGTGCCGATCGCCCATATCGGTTCGTAGGCGACAACAAGATTCCCGGAACCGACTTCCGCAAGTCCGGCCTCCACTTCGCGCTTGATCACGTCGAAGGTCTTGCCCGATTCGCGCTCATCGAGCGACTCTCCCACGCAGAAGATGACTCCCAGTCCGGCCTTCTTCGCCGCTTTTATCTTCCTGTTGACGGCAACGTCATTATCGAAGAAGTATTGTCTCCTTTCGGAATGGCCGACGATCACGTACCGGCAGCCGGCATCGGCAAGCATACCCGGGGCCACTTCACCGGTATAAGCGCCCTTCTCCTCCCAGAAGACGTCCTGCGCGGCCAGCTGGACGTTGCCGCCCTTCAGGGCGTCAGCGGCAGCGGACAGGGCGGTAAAAGGCGGAGCGACCACTATATCGACGCCGTTAACGTCCCTGACCATCGGGAGAAACGCCGAGAAGAACTCCCTCGTTTCACCGATCGTCTTGTGCATCTTCCAGTTAGCTGCAACAAAGTATCTCATGGTTGATTAATTTAATCCATGGGCCCCATATTGTCAAGCCTTCTTGCCACGAAAGGGCTCATCTGTTATACCTGTTCATCGCCCTGTCGACGCCCTCTGCGATGATCGTTTCTATCGAATCTGCGGCCTTCCGTATCGCATCGCCGATCACCGTCGTCTCTTCGCGCCCGAATTTCATCAGGACATATCGCTCGGGGGGAACGTCCTGATCCCGGCCGATGCCGATCTTCACCCTGATGAACGCCTTCGACCCTATGCACTGCATCACCGACTCCACCCCCCTGTGGCCTCCCGATGATCCGTTCTTACTGATCTTAAGCCTTCCGGCCTCAAGATCGAGGTCGTCATGGACGACGATGGTGTTTTCCGGCTCCACGGAAAACTTCTCCGCAACCGGCCGCACGGCGGAGCCGCTCCTGTTCATGTACGTAAGCGGCTCCAGGAGGACGACCCTTTCAGCCCCCAGAGGGCCGCTGCACATTCTGTATTCCGGCCGTTCCTTCCATTCAATCCGCATCCTTCGGGCCAACTCATCGAGGACCTGAAATCCGAC
The DNA here is from genome assembly GCA_046704045.1 of Thermodesulfovibrionales bacterium. Classification (GTDB taxonomy): domain Bacteria; phylum Nitrospirota; class Thermodesulfovibrionia; order Thermodesulfovibrionales; family UBA6898; genus JAWOKY01. The sequence goes on from JBJKSM010000098.1 coordinate 6,223, forward strand.
ATTGTGCCTCGTCTTCGCATACTTGCCCCCGGGGTTGCCGAGCCCGACAATGAGCCACAACGATTATTTCTCCTTCTTTTCCTCTCCCTCTTCCTCTTTCTTGCCCTTCTTCACCACCTCCGGCTCGGCCGCCTCTGCACCGGCGGCCGCCTCTGCGGCGGCAGGCGCAGCCTCTTCAACTACCGGCGAGATGACCGTGACGATGACATCGCCGGTGTCCGTCAGGACCTTTATCCCTTCCCCGAAGGACAGGTCGCTCACATGGACCGACTGTCCCACTTCGAGGCCCGATATGTCGATCTCGACCTTCCCCGGGATCTTGTCCGGAAGACATTCCACTTCGACTTCCCTCAGCGTATGCTGGAGAATGCCCCCGTCCCTCTTGACGCCGATCGGCTCGCCGACAGTAGTGATGTGGAGGGGGATCCTGACCTTCTCCGCAAGGGACACTTCGAAGAAGTCCGAATGGAGCAGTTCCCCTCTTATTGGATCCACCTGGACATCCTTCAGCAGCGCAAGCTTCCTTTCTCCGTCGGTGAATTGCAGGTCGACCATCATCTGTTCGCCGGCCGCGGAGTTGATCAACTTTGCGAGTTCCTTCCTGGAGAGCGTAATCGACTGCGCCCTCCCCTCTCTATACAGAACAGCCGGGACCATGCCGTCTCTCCTGAGAGAGCGCGCGACTCCCTTTCCGTGTGCTTCTCTCTTCTGTGCAGCGATGCTTACCCTTTCCATGTTTCCTCCTCTTTACGGGTCGTAGACTATCTATACGAAAAGCGAACTTATCGACGATTCCTCGTTTATCCTCCTGATCGCCTGTCCCAGAAGCGAACCGATACTCAGCACCGTCAGCTTCCTGCACTGCTCCTGCTTGCTGTCAAGGGGGATCGTATTGGTGACTATCATCTCCTCTATGACCGAATCGTTTATCCTTCCGACCGCCGCCCCGGAGAGCACCGCGTGTGTGCACGCGGCACTGACCTTCCGCGCCCCCTTCTCTTTCAGCGCCGCGGCCGCCTGCGTCATCGTGCCCGCCGTATCGGCCATATCATCGAGGATCAGCGCCTCCATACCTTCCACGTCGCCGATCACGTTCATCACTTCGCATTCGTTCGCCCGCTCGCGCCGCTTGTCGACAATCGCGATGGAGCTCTTCAGGTGCTTGGCAAAAGCGCGGGCCCTTTCCACGCCGCCGGCGTCCGGCGACACGATCACGAGGTTGTCCCGGTCGTATTTCTTCCTTATATACTCGAGCAGAACGGGAGAGGCATACAGATTATCGACGGGGATATTGAAAAAACCCTGTATCTGGCCGGCATGGAGATCCACGGTGAGCACCCTGCTCGTCCCGGCGGCGGTTACAAGGTCGGCCACCATCTTTGCCGATATCGGCACCCTCGGCTGGACCTTCCTGTCCTGGCGCGCATATCCGTAGTAGGGAATGACCGCCGTTATCCTGCCGGCCGAGGCCCTCTTCAAGGCGTCGACAATAAGCAGCAATTCCATTATGTTGTCGTTCACGGGCGTGCAGGTCGGCTGTATCACGAAGACGTCCGAACCCCTCACGTTTTCATTCAGCCGGACCTGTATCTCTCCGTCGCTGAAGCGTGAAACAGTCGCGTCTCCGGGCCGGAGGCCGAGGCATTCCGCCACCTCGTCCGCCAGCGCCCTGTGGGCCGTGCCCGTAAAAATTTTTAGACCTTTCGGCATCGAACCTCCTGTGTCATGTATACAAAAAGCTCAATCTGTTTGTCATTCGGCAAGCAAAGCGCGTCGCGAATCCTTCCCGGAAAAAGATCCCGGACAAGCCGGAATGACCGGAAAACCGTACTGCTGCAACTCTTCAACCGTTAATGGTTCTGGCTGGGGCGGGAGGATTCGAACCTCCACATGGGAGATCCAAAATCTCCTGACTTGCCGTTTGTCGACGCCCCAAACGCAATATGCGGAAGCTGAAAAGCACAGCTGCCCGTCATCCCTTTTCCTCTTCCCATTCGTCGTAGCCGCACAGAGTCTGTACGACCCTGCACCAGCGCCCTCCCATCCCGGCCGCCGCATCGAGAGCCTGTCCTTCGGAGCGGAATACCCCGAAAACCGTGGAACCGCTCCCGCTCATACATGATACAACGGCGCCGCTTGCAGTGAGACTTTCCTTGATCCCGGCCACTTCCGGATATCTTCCGAGCACCGGCTTTTCGAGATCGTTAAAAATCATCTGCGCCAGGGAGGAGAAATCCTTCCCGGCAAGAGCTTGACAGAAAAGTTTAATATCAACGTCTTTTTTTGTCAACTCCGGCCTATACGCTCCGTAGGCCCAGGCCGTGGAAACCGCAATGCCCGGATTCACCAGGAGCAGAACGACCGGGCTCCCGGCGGGAAGAGGACTCACCTTTTCGCCCCTCCCCTCGATGAGGGAAAAAGGGCCGTTCAGGAAGAAGGGGACATCGGAGCCGAGCGCAGCGGCAAGGCTCATCAGCTCTTCCTTTTTCATCCCCAGCCCCCAGAGCCTGTTCAGGCCGAGAAAGGTAAAGGCGGCGTCGCTGCTTCCCCCGCCGAGACCGGCAGCGGAAGGGATCTCCTTTCTGAGGGTGATCCTCGCGCCCCCTTGATGGGAGGCATGTTCCCTGAGCATGACCGCGGCCCGGTAGACGAGGTTCTCCTCCGGAGGGATGTCCATCTGCGATTCCAGTTCGATGCGGTCGCTCTCCCGGAAATCGATGACATCGAAGAGACTCACGCACTGCATCGGACTCACGATGTCGTGATACCCGTCGCTCCGCCTGCCGGCGACGGAAAGGAACCAGTTGATCTTGGCGGGGGCCCGCAGGGAGAATCTCATTTTACGAAACAGCCGCGGCAGTCATCGGTTCTTCATCTGCATTTTGAGATTTCTGATCTTTTTCTCGACCCGTTCCCTCAGCCCCTCCTCCGTCTGCTGCTCCTGCTGCGCTTTTTCCCAGGAGGCCAATGACTTCTCCCAGCAGGCGACAGCCTTTTCAGGTTCTTCCAGCGCCTTATATATATCTCCGGCATGTTCGAGCACGACGGGGTCGTTCTTCGTAATATCGACAGCCTTGAGAATGAGGCCGAGCGCCTTGTCGTATTTACCCTGTTTGAAATAGACCCAGGCAAGGCTGTCGAGGATAAAGCCGTTGTCGGGCTTGACGTCCAGGGCGCGCTTGATGAGATCCTCCGCCTCGCCGAGGCGCATCCCCTTTTCAGCATAGGTGTAGCCGAGGTAATTCATGGCGTCGGCATTTTTCGGGTTCAGCTCTATCGCCTTTTTCAGGTGCGTCACCATCCCGTCGAACCTGCCCGTCTTGTCGAGCAGCACACCGAGGTTGAACTGAAGATCGTCGTTTTCCGGGAACCGCGCCACCGCCTCGTTCATCACAGACTCCGCCTTTTCATATTCTTTCCTGTCCATGTACTCGCCGGCGAGATAGAGGTATATTTCGGGCTTATCCTTGTCGAACCCGAGTATTTCCCTGTATATCTTTATGGCGTCGTCGCTTCTGTTCGTCCGGGAATATATATAGGCAAGGTGCAGAAAGGCATTGATGTTCTTCGGCTCCCTGTCGATGATCTTCTGCAGCTCGGCAACGGCCTCATCGTACCTCTCCATCTCTTCCAGGACGAGCGCGACATAATACCTGACGGCGGTATTGTCCGGCTTGGCCTTCAGCGCCGACCTGAATTCATCCAGCGCCCTCCCGTACTGCTGCTCCTCGAAATAGAGAACCCCGATCTTCATATGCACATCGACATTCCCCGGCTCTTCGGTGCTCAGCTGCTGAAGTTCCTCGATCGCCTTTCCGACCGACTTCTGTTTTATGTACACCTGGGCCAGCCTCTCCCTCGCCTGGCCGTTGTCGGGGTTGATCCTCAGTGCGGTCTTGTAATTTTCGACCGCGCCGCCGAGCCGCTCCCTCAGTTCGTCGATGATCCCGAGCTTGAAATAGACGGTATCCGCATCCGGGTTGACGTCGAGGATATCCCTGAGATATTCCTCGGCCTTGTCGTAGTCTTTCCTGTCGATGTAGATCGAACTGAGGTAGTCGAGCGCAGTCAAATCGTTCGGGTCCTTATCGATGAGCGCCTTCAGCACCTTGACCGCCTCATCGGTCCTGCCGGTGACATAGTAAAGTCTGCCGAGCGAAAGCGCCGCGTCATGATTGTCCGGCTGGACCTTCAAAATCTTTTGAAACGCCGCAACCGCATCGTCGATCTTCTTTTCGGTCATGGAGATGTCGGCAATTACCGCCAGCGCCGGCACGTAGCCGGGGTTAACCGTCAGCACCTCTTCGATGATCGCCCTTGCGCCGGTCAGGTCGTCCGTGCGCGAGAGGATAAAGCCGATCTGCGTCTTCAGGTAAAGCGATGACGGATCGTATTCAAGGGCCTTCCTGTAATAATCCGCCGCGTCCTTCCACTTGTGAGAGATGTAGGCGTTATATCCAAGCATGAAGTAATAATCGGCAAGGTATGAATGAGGTGCGGGCGAAGGAGCCGCGGAAAGCGCCGCCGCCGTCGTCTGTCTCACCGCACAGGAGGACAGAAAAAGGACAACCGCAAAAAAGAGCACGGATACCAGCTTTTTTTTCACAAGAAGCACCTCAGGCAGTCGTTTATCCTGCTGTCCGGCGTCACCGGCGGACAATTTTTATTATGACACAAAGACTTGTTTTGTACAAACAGCCCTCCGCTGTTATACTTTGTAGAAGAACATAGGAGGTCGCTATGAAAAAATCTCTTGGTCCGAAGACGCTCTTGTACCCCGCCCCCGTCATGGTGATCGGAAGCTATGACAGTGAAAACAGGCCGAATGCGATGACCGCGTCATGGGGAGGGATATGCTGCTCACAGCCTCCCTGCATAGCGGTTTCGATACGAAAAGCCACCTATACATACGGCAATAT